>JBBIPU010000120.1:0-13092 GCA_037442685.1 Draconibacterium sp.
TTTATCCTGATTTTTGGAGCAAGAATGGCTGGTGGATGTACAAGCGGACATATTATTTCAGGAGGGATGCAGCTTGCAGTGAGCAGCCTTGTTTTTGCCGTTTTTGTATTCACCAGTTTTTTAATAACCGGTCGAATTTTTTACGGTAAAAAGTAAAGAGGATATGAAGGGAATACTTTATATAAAACCACCGGATTTCTTTGATTGAATAATATATTCTGTAATGAAAAAAGGGAGTAATATTCTCCCTTTTCAGCGGTGCGGACGGGACTCGAACCCGCGACCCACGGCGTGACAGGCCGTTATTCTAACCAAACTGAACTACCGCACCATTATCAATGAATTTCCTTTTTTTAAAAGGTGCTGCAAATATATACTTTCTTTTTTTTTCGACAATACAAAAATTATTTTTTTTAAATAAAATTACAAAACTTTAAAATACAGCAACTTATGAGTATTTTTTATTTCAGAATATGAATTAAATTGTTCGGATCCAACACTTTTTCACCATTCCACTTGTAAGCCGTCAGAATTTTACTGCCTGCCACACACGAATCAACACAGCAAATATTCGGTTTTATAATAAATGGCCCATTGTACCTGCAATAATGGCCAAAGAATACAATCGGGGAGATTTCAGGATAAGGCTGAACTTCGGGTGTCAGATGTTTTGGAATTTCATATTCGGGTAAAATAAATTTGCTCTCAAACGACATACTCTCAAACGTCATTCCTTCAGGATTTTCCCACCAGCGCAATCGAAAACTCCGGGGAGAAACGCCTTTATTATTGACAATTCTGATATTACCGGGCATTTTAAAATCAATTCCTTTGGTAAGCAGACTAATATTTTTATTTGATATTGATTTTGGCTTTTTGTAAACCTTCCTGAAAATGTCATTAGCTGATTTGCCCTTTAATTCAACATCTTTTAACCATTCAATGGCAGAATCAGACCAACATGCATGGACCACTCTTATTTCACCTAAATCGAGATAAAGAGGCAACTTTAACATCCACTCAACAGCTTCTTTCCATTCTTCTTTAAATCCCGAAAATTCACGGATGGTTTTGTTCAGCGCGAGGTAATCCTTGCTTTTCGATTTCACTACAAACGACCCGTCCTTTTCTTTCAAAGAATAAGTTATTGCATAGATTTCGTGATTGCCAAGGATTGCATAAGCATTCCCGTTTTGAACCATCTTCCTGATCATTTTTACTGACTTTCTGATCTCAGGACCTCGGTTCACAAAATCGCCCACAAAAATTGCTTTCCGGTCAGGATGTGAATACCCGTTTTCTGTCTTTGTATAACCAATTTGCAGTAAAAGTTTCTTCAATAATGAAGCGTATCCATGAACATCACCAATTATATCGTACATTTCTGAGTTTTGTTTGCACTAATATAAAAAAAAAGCTGCCTTTCATGACAGCTATTTCTTGTTTAATAACAGATTCTTTTTTACCAGAAATAAATATAGAACAAAACACAAGCTAAAACTACACCTGAAGATGCAATCACATCCCATTTATTCCAGCTATTCCTTACAAGGGTTTTGTAATTGCCTGTGAAAGTAATGAACTCTACCTGCTGAGCAGTAGGTTTTGCAGTGAAAAACGATACCACCACCATCATCAATATGATAAAGACAAGCAACCATACTTCAAAGATCAACCAGTTAGTTTGCCAAAACCAGGTGGTTGATTCCCAGAATCCCCCAGTCATTACATTTTTCCCGGTATTGGTCAGGATGTTGGTCAGCAAGCGGGCCATACCAATAAGAAAACCCACAATCATGCCAGTCTCACCTGCCTTGGGTGTAATCCGTTTGGAAAATATACCGAGTACAAATACTGCAACCATCGCAGGAGCGAGCAACGATTGAATACCCTGTATATAGTCGTATAGGCTGCCAAGACTCATCATGATAGGTATCCATATAATTCCAAGTAACACGACAACGACTGTTGCAATCCGGCCCACTAAAACATATCTGGCTTCGGTCTTACCCTTGAACATTGGTTTGTAGAAATCCTCGGTATAAAGCGTGGCACATGAATTAAAGAATGCTGCCAACGAAGCGACTAATGCCGATATAAAACCGATGGTTACAATTCCTTTCACACCGGCGGGCAATACAAACTTAACCATTGAACCAAAGGCCATATCAGGATTTTCTAAAGTGAATCCACTATCGGGACGTGCCGCTAATGCAGCAGCAACCATACCAGGTATCAGAAACATAAATACAGGCAATAATTTAAAATAACCGGCAGCAATAGTTCCTCTGCGCGCACGCATCATAACCTGGTCGCTGGGTTCACCTTTGCGCTGTCCGAGCACACGTTGAACAATGTGCTGGTCGGTTGCCCAATACCAAAGCCCAATGATTGACGCTCCCAAAAACACCCAAACACCCGGATATTCATCATACATCGGATTGCCTGTTTCGAAGTGGAATAAATGGTTTGTTCCGTATGCAACCCCATCTGCTCCAACATTTAACGATTTGGTGTAGTCTATCATGGCAGTCCAGCCATCAACAATACTTCCACCCCCAAGCGCTGCCAAACCTAAGAAAAGAACAAGGAATGAACCAATGATAAGAATAGGGGTTTGAATTGCTGACAAGGTCATCACACCCTTCATGCCGCCTAATACGGTAAATAAACCTGTCAATAATATCAAACCAATAGCTCCGTACCAGAAAGGTAAACCCAGAAGGCTCTCCATGAATATACCTCCGGTAAACGCGGTTACACTTACTTTTGTAAGCACATATGCTATCAGTGTTATGATTGACAGCCATGATCCCGTACGGGGAGTATAACGGTTTTTGAGGAAGTCGGGCATTGTGATAATTTTCCCCAACTTGCTGTTCATCAGTTGATAAAAGGGTACAAACAGCCACCCCAATATCAGTATCATCCAACCGTGCATTTCCCAGTGCGCCATGGCAACACCCGACTTTGCACCTGTTCCGGCGAGTCCCACAAGATGCTCGGAGCCGATGTTTGCAGCAAAAATAGCTGCACCAATAATGAACCAGGGTTCCCCCTTACCAAACAGGTAATCTTCACTGTCAGCGCTTTTTAGCAAGCGATTATGTTTTTGTATCGAACGCCACACAGCCCAGGCTATCGCCAGAATTCCAACTACAATAATTGCCCAATCGAGCCAAATAAATTCTTGTGATTTCCAATTCATAAATTTTAGCTATTAATTTGGTTTAATATTTTTAAACAACATTTTCAGATACTTCCTGCTTGAAAAAATAACCTGAAAACTTTGGTCAGTTTCCGGTTTTTTTATTAAGCGTTGAAAATACATTTTATTTTTTATTTCCAATAATACAAAGAAGTAAATTTAAATTTCTTTTCATTAAAAGACAGACAGATTTTTTGCACTTTCTTTTAACTCAAAATGAAAAGCCATCCGCTGCTAAACGAATGGCCTTAAAACAAAACCGAATTGAAAGGATATTAAGTCCCCCTTTCCATTTTAAACATTATCAACTTAATATCAATCAATATATTATTCTATTATTAAGTCTTCTGCTCTTTTATGTACTTTACTTCCAACCAATGCGTAATAAAGCAGATAAACGAGACCTGCGAAAATTACCCAGTAACTTGGCATGTATCCGGCAACGTCGGCAACTTGTCCCTGAATTGCAGGAAGAATACCACCGCCACAAACCATTACCATAAATATGCCTGATGCCGCGGCAAGATATTTACCTAATCCTTCAACGGCAAGATTGAAAATACCTCCCCACATGATTGAAGTACAAAGTCCCACCAGCACAAGGAATGCAGCATTTATCGGAACGCTCAGCAAACCAAAGGAAGTAACGCCGTCAACACTTTTTAAAACAGGCAGGGAAACCGGGGTGGTGGTTGGCGAAAATATTGCCAGCAGAACCAGAACTGCACCCACTGCAGAAGTTACGGTGAGCATAATTTTACTCGAAACTTTACCGCCAATTGAGGCACCTACCAGACGCCCGATCAACATCAGAAACCAATAAGTACCGGCCACAAATCCGGCGGTTGTTGTATTTAAAGGATTCGGAAGATTCGGGTCAACAAGAAAATAATTCAGAACACTGGGTGTTCCCACTTCAACTCCTACATAAACAAAAATACCGACGGCTCCCAACACAAAATGCCGGAATTTCAAAGCTCCCGACATCAGTCCCCCGAGCGGTTCAGAAGATTGTTCAGCATGCGGTTCAGGAATGCTGACCATATACATAATGAAAAACACTGTGGCAAAAACTATCATAGCAGCATACATAAACGGGAATATGTCGGTAATTCTGGCTTTTGTGGCATCACCAATCAGAATACCAACTATCATTGGAGTCAAAGTAGCCATTACAGAGTTAAAAGATCCACCAACCTGGATAAGCTGGTTACCTTTATTTCCACCGCCACCCAGTGTATTCAACATCGGGTTGACAACAGTATTGAGCAAACACATTGAGAACCCGGCAACAAAAGCACCAGTGAGGTAAACCGCAAAGGCAGAACCCTGGCCTGCATAGCCCGACAGATATTGAATGCCAACTCCTATAAATCCTACAGCAATTGCAATCAAAGCAGTTTTTTTGTAGCCAATTCTCTGCAATAAAATACCGCTTGGAATTCCCATTACTGCATAAGCTATAAAGTTTGCAGCATTACCGAGAAGCGCTGCCAGGTTTGTTACTCCAAACTGGCTTTTTAAGACAATACCCATAGGCGCTGCCAGATTAGTGACAAATGAGATCATACCAAAAAGCAGGATCATCATAAAAATTGGCAACGCATAACTTTTGTTTTTACTCATAATAGTTTGATTTTAAATAGTTTATTTATTGATGATTTATTACTGATTCAATTATTCTATAACAAGGTTTATGATATTCTGATCATCGTAAATGTATAAAATAAATGTTTTTAAAAAAGTATTTTTTAAAATTCGCCTGATCAAACTCAATAAAATTAAGCGACTAAATCGTAAACATTTCAAAATGAATATCTTCAGGATTAATATCCAATCACCGAAAAGTTACACTTATTACAGATCAAGTTTTATTGCACCTTTCGAACGGATAAATAATTTATGACAGGCGCCCTTTCTATAAACATGTTCAAGTGTTTTTACATATTCATCGAGTTTAACTTGTGGAACGAATGCCTGAATTGTGCCGCCGAATCCACCCCCATGCACACGCCAGGCACCACTTCCCTTTAACACCATTTCGCTGAGTGCAAGTGCCAAAGATACAACCTGTTCGTCTTTATGAACAACATCGAAAATATTCTGGTTGTACATAAACGAGCTGTAACCCGATTCAATTACCATCTTCAGAAAACCCTGGAAATCATTCTTTTCAAGCGCAGCCACCTGGTCAACAACGCGCTGATTATCACCCTGGAAATGATATGCACGCAAAATTGCCCTGTCGCCGGTTTTTTCACGGATTTCAGGTATTTTTTCCACGATTTGCTCCAATGTGACTTCCCTCAGAACTTTTGCTCCAAGCACATTTGCAACTGCTTTCATTTCAGTTGGTAAAGATGCATATTCAGCCTGCGATGCCGGATCGTGATGACCGCCGCCAACATCGGTAATAACCAGTGCAAAACCAGTCGATACAAAATCAAAATCAACTTCCTTCACAACCGGATTGGCCGGATCTTTAAAGTCGATGGTAATCAATCCACCCACTGAACAAGCTGTCTGGTCCATTAATCCGCATGGTTTTCCAAAATAATTGTTCTCGCTCCACTGCCCGATAATTGCATTTTCCACGGGGCTCATTTTACCATCATTAAATAGTTCGTTCATAATAGCCCCCACCAAAACTTCGAAAGAAGCTGAAGAGCTTAATCCTGAACCTTTCGGAACTCGACCTTCGATACATGCATCAAAACCACCGATTTTATAACCCTTTTCTTTCATTTTGGCCGCAATTCCCTTAACCAGTGATGCGGAAGTAAAATATTCCGCTTCTTTTGGCTGAAAATCCGTCAATTCAACCTGAAATTCAGGGTATCCCGCTGATTTAATTCGCACCGTATTCGAATTGTTTGCAGCGGCTACAGCAATATTGTCGAGGTTAACAGCGCCAGCCAGCACACGACCGTAATTATGATCGGTATGGTTACCACCAATTTCAGTTCTGCCGGGTGAACTGAAAAGCTGAACATCATCAGAACCATATATTTGCCTGAATTCGTTCATCAGTTTTTCATATCTTTTCGCCTGTTCTTTTAAAATATCAGCATTTGTTCCATATAATTCATGAAACAAGCTGTTGTTTCCGTAATTGATTCTTCCGATTAAACTGTCAATTTTTGCCATAAGATTTATTATTTAATTCAGTTAAATATTTTATTTGCGATAACTCAGTGTTTTACAATGTTGTACTTTATACTGACTGGTAGGTACTGGTGGGAACAAATATATGTTTTATTAATGCTTTTGACCATTTCGAAATGATGTTAAAAAACACTTTTACGTTACAGACTGTTTCGAATAATCAGTTTTGACGGGTTCTTTATTTGTCCTGTTTTTTTATTTAGAACCATGTCGGCCAGTGTTTTACCCATTTCAACAAAATCGGTCGAAATTGTTGTAATTCCTCCGGCAACCACTTCTTTCAGTATTGAGTCGTTAAAAGAGACTATCCCGAACTTCGTTCCAATTTTAAAATTACAGTACTTTGCCAACTTCACCATTTCAACCAGATCGCGGTCGGAAGTACAGAAATAGGCTTCATAGAGTTCAGGCCGCAATCCATCCAACGATTTAACCACATCGAAATTAAATCCGTTTTCAGTACAAAATCTTTCAAATCCTTTTACCCTTTCAACAGGTTCTTTTACACCTGAATTTACAAAAATCAGCCTGCGGTATTTTCTGATTAAATCGAGACCCGTTTTCAAAGCTTCATAAAAATCGTTTTCAAAATCCTGATAAAGAACAGGATACTGCTTCAGATCGGTTTTCAGGCGATCGAGAATAAAAACCTTTTCTTTTGGCAATTTGGTCAGCAAGTGACTTGTATTGTCGAATGTGGCCGGCATTATTACATACGAAGTGTATTTCCCGACACTGTCGGCAATGAGATTTTTATATACTTTATAATTAAAATGATGGAAATAAATATCCACAAATGCTTTCCCCATAACACTGTTTATCAGCGAATTATACAGATCTTCCTTAAAAGAATTCAATTCATCGAAAAGAACAAAAATATTCTCTTCATTCTGAATTTCGGTAGTGAAAACATAATAACCTTTTCCGGGTTGACTGTGCAATATCCCTCTGGACTTTAATTCGTTAAAAGCCAGCATTACCGTATCTCTGCTTAAATTCAGATCGGAACAAATCTGGTTGATCGACGGTACTTTTTCACCTTTTTTCAATCCTTTTTTTTCTATTGCAGTAAGAATTGAATTTATGATTTGCCTGTATTTCGGCAATGATGATTTTGTATCTAAATTAATAATGCGCTTTACCATAGGGTTGTATGATTTACGCAAATGTAACAAGATTAATCTATCAGTGAGCATGTTATAAAACACTACCAGTACCGACCAGTTTTGTTTCACATTTTTTGCAACTTTGAGTTTTATCAATTTAAATCAAATCATATCATGAAATTAGAAACCAATGATTTCGGAATTTTAAACGATGGCAGAAAAGTAAAAATATTTACTCTCGTCAATGACAACAAAATATCGGTTAAGATTACTAATTACGGAGCAATTATTACTTGTATTCAAACACCTGACAGAAAAGGAAATGTAGAAAACGTGGTGTGCGGCTTCGACAGTCTGGAAACATATTTAAGCGATGAATATCTGGGAAGCTATCCATATTTCGGTTCGATCATCGGACGTTTTGGAAACCGGATTGCAAAAGGTCACCTCGAGATTGAAGGGAAAACTTACCAGATGGCAATTAATAACGGGCCAAACCATTTACATGGCGGCAAAATTGGATTCGACAAAAGATTATTCGATGCAGAAACGTTTCAGGATGAAAATAAAGTGGGTGTAAAACTTACATATTTAAGTCCCGATCTGGAAGAAAATTATCCGGGCAATTTAAAAGTAACCTGTATTTATTCGCTTAACAACAAAAACGAACTCGGGATTGAATACCTGGCAGAAACAGATAAAACGACCGTGGTGAACCTGACAAATCACACTTATTTCAATTTAACCGGAGGTAAAGAGAATATTCTGAACCACGAACTTGAGTTAACTGCAACAAAAATGACTGAAATGATTGATCAGATACCTACTGGTAATATAATTCCGGTTGCCGGAACACCTTTCGATTTTATCACTTCTAAAAAAATCAACCATCGAATGGCAGAAGTACCGATGGGATACGACGACAATTTTGTTATAGATAACGAACTGGGAGAACTGAAATATATCGGTTGCCTGAAAGAATCAAAAAGCGGGAGGAAAGTTGAGGTTTTAACTACTCAGCCAGGAATGCAGGTTTACACCGGTTACTGGAATCCTGAATTAATAATTAACGGAGCGAAAAAGTTTGGACGTTTTTCAGGCATTGCGCTCGAGACACAACATTATCCAGATTCGGTCAACCAACCTGGATTCCCATCCACAATATTAAGACCCGGAGAAAAATACAACGAAACAACCACTTACAGATTTATCACTGAATAATGAAAAGCCCGTTTAACGGGCTTTTTTCATATTCAGAATACCACAAAGTTTTTTCCCAAATTTTTATATTTTT
This sequence comes from Draconibacterium sp., assembly GCA_037442685.1. Lineage (GTDB taxonomy): Bacteria > Bacteroidota > Bacteroidia > Bacteroidales > Prolixibacteraceae > Draconibacterium. The sequence goes on from JBBIPU010000120.1 coordinate 8,774, forward strand.
GATATAATAATTAAACCAATATCTCCATTATGAAAACTTTAATCGAACTTTTTGAAACTGCTGTAAAAATCTATCCTGATAATATTTATCTGTGGGAAAAAAAGAACGGAAAATATGAAGGTACAACATATAAAGAAACCCGAAAGCAGGTGTTGGATTTGGCTGCCGGAATTATTGATCTCGGATTAAAAAAGGGTGATCGTGCTGCCCTTTTGGCTGATGGAAGAAATGACTGGATAATAAGTGAACTTGGAATTATATATGCAGGTGGAATCAATGTTCCGCTTTCAATCAGGCTCGAAACCAACGAACTGGCATTCAGGTTGAAACACAGTGGCACAAAGATCATTTTCGTTTCCAAACTTCATGCTTCAAAAATTGAAGAAATCAGAAATGAACTGCCCGATGTGGAAAAAGTGGTTTATATCGACGGAAAACAAAATCCTGGTAAAAACGACGTCAATTACCGCGACCTGATGAGAAAAGGCGAAGAACTCAGAAAAACAAGTACCGATGTTTACGATGAGGTTTGGAAAAATATTCAACCCAACGATGTAGTTAATATTTCCTATACATCAGGTACAACAGCCGATCCGAAAGGAATCATGCTATCGCAATTGAATTACGCTGCAAACGTGGTACAATCAAATGGTTTGCTCGACCTGCAATCATTTTGGATCAACCTTGCAATTCTTCCATGGGATCATGCATTTGCCCATACAACCTGTTTATATGTATTTATGTATAAAGGGGCAAGCATTGCTTCTGTTGAAATAGGAAATACTCCGCTGGAAACGTTGAAAAACATACCCAAAAACATGAAGGAGATTAAACCTCACGTTATGATGAGTGTACCTGCCTATTCAAAAACATTCAGGAAAAACATCGAAACAGGAATCCGTGCAAAAGGCGAAACAATATACAAGGTTTTTCAGTTTGCTTTAAAAGTGGCATACATCTACAATGGCATTGGTTACGATAAAGGGAAAGGGTTTCGCTTTCTGTTAAAACCTCTGCTTGCTGTTTTCAATGCTATCCTTTTCAAAAAAATACAGGAAGGTTTTGGCGGAAACCTGCTCTTTTTCTTTGGTGGCGGAGCGATTCTCGATATCGAGATGCAGAAATTTTTTGCTGCAATCGGGTTGCCAATTTGCCAGGGATATGGTCTTACCGAAGCTTCTCCAGTAATTTCTGCAAATGTTGCTGATTGTATCAAATTTGGTTCATCAGGGAAATTGGTTGGTGACATGGAACTGAAAATAGTGGATGCTGACGGAAATATTTTACCACAAGGCGATAAAGGCGAAATCTGTATCAAGGGAGACAATGTAATGCTTGGTTACTGGAACAATCCATCAGCAACTGCCGAAACAATAAAAAATGGCTGGCTCCATACCGGCGACATGGGTTATTTAGATAAAGACGGATTTTTGTATGTACTTGGGAGATTTAAAAGTCTTTTGATTGGCAATGATGGAGAGAAATACAGTCCAGAAGGAATTGAAGATGCAATTCTGATTCATTCTCCATCCATTCAGCAAGTAATGCTTCACAACAACCAGAATCCATACACCGTCGGAATGGTTGTTCCTGATATGGAAGCCATCAACCGCGAGTTGAAAAACCGGGGAATTGAAAAGGGAAGCGAGACAGCAATTGCTGAAGCGTTGAAAATGATACAGAACGATATCAATCAATTTAAGAAAGGTGGCAAACAGGAAGGCACTTTTCCCGAAAGATGGCTCCCAACTGCCATTGCTTTGCTACCTGAAGCATTCACCGCTGACAATAAAATGCTGAATGCCATGTTGAAAATGGTTCGTGGGAAGATTGTTGAATCGTACGCCAAAGAACTTGAATTTTTGTACACACCACAGGCAAAAAATATCGAAAACGAAGTTAATATTGCAGCGTTGAAAAGATGGATTTCTTAATTTTGACGCTTTAATTTTCGAAATTTATGATTATTGAAACTTATTCATACCCCCGCGCTGCGGTAATCGGAAACCCGTCGGATGGGTATTTTGGGAAAACAATTGCTTTTGTGTTTTCCAACTTCATTGCAAAAGTTCAGCTTTATCAGACACCCGAACTTGAGATCAGGCCCGAAAGGCTCGACACCACTCATTTTAACAGTATCAGGGAATTAGTTGAAGATATTAATTTTGCGGGTTATTATGGCGGGATGCGATTAATCAAGGGAATGATTAAGGTTTTTTATGAATATTGCACAAAAAACAATATTAAAATTGAAGACCGGAATTTCACAATCCGATACAGTTCAAATATTCCGCTCAGGCTGGGTCTGGCAGGTTCGAGCGCCATCATTACGGCCTGCTTAAAGGCGCTTACACTTTATTACGATGTTAAAATCCCGGAACCTATTTTTGCCAACCTTGTTTTATCGGTCGAAAGAGATGAACTTGGAATTTCAGCCGGATTGCAGGACAGGGTTGCACAAGCTTATGAAGCGCCGGTTTTTATGAATTTCGATCGCGAAATAATGGCAAAACAAGGCTACGGAATTTACGAAAGAATCAGCGCCGAGAATTTCCCGATGTTTTACATTGCCTACCGCAGAAACTTATCGGAAGGAACAGAAGTTGTACATAACAACCTGCGAGCACGCTTCGAAATTGGTGATCCTGAGGTTCTTGAAGCCATGAAACGATGGGCGCAGATTACCGAAGAGTTCAGGATTGCCCTAAACAAAGGAAACATCAGTGAAATGAACAAACTTGTAAACGAAAATTTTGATTTAAGAAGGAAAACTATCCGGATTTCAAAAGGGAATATCGAAATGGTTGAACTCGCCCGATCGGTTGGAGCAAGTGCAAAATTTACAGGTTCAGGGGGCGCAGTGATCGGAATATGCGAAAATGATCTGATGTTCAACAAATTAAAAAACAAGTTGAATGCCAACGGTATCGAAGTTATAAAACCAAACATAGTTAATAACACAGTCAATGTGAAATGATAAGAAAAGCAGTAATACCGGCTGCGGGTTACGGAACACGATTTCTGCCGGTAACAAAATCTTCTCCAAAAGAAATGATCCCAATTGTCGATACGCCTGTAATTCAATATGTTGTAGAAGAAGCAGTTGCAAGTGGAATCACCGACATTCTCATGATTATTGGAAAAGGGAAACGGGCAATTGAGGAACATTTCGACAGAAGCCCCCTGCTTGAAGAAACATTGCAGAAAAAAGCGAATTTTGAAATGCTTGAAAAAATCAGGGCAATTTCAAATATGGCGAATATTCATTTTATCTGGCAAAAGGAGATGAATGGATTGGGAGATGCAATTCTTCATGCAAAATACCATGTAAATAACGAACCCTTTGTAATACTGCTGGGCGACACCGTCGTTGAAAGCCCCGATGGTCCAGTTACCCGGCAACTTATCGATGTTTACAACGAAAAAAAATCCTCAGTGATTGCATTACAGGAAGTTAAACCGGAACTTGTAAGCAGATACGGAATTATTGACGGAGCGCCTGTTTCGGAGAATGTTTACAAGGCAAAAGGATGGATTGAAAAGCCGTCACCGGAGGAAGCGCCTTCAAACCTGGCTGTTGCCAGCCGTTATCTTTTCACACCCGAGATTTTTGATTATCTCGAAAAAATCACACCCGGCAAAAACAACGAAATCCAGTTAACCGATGCCATGAGTGAAATGGTTAAAAATCACCCGATGTACGGAATGAAATTTACAGGAAAACGTTACGATATCGGCGACAAAATGGGTTTTATAAAAACAAATATTGAATTTGGCCTGAAGGATCCTGAGATTGGTGATTCGCTGAAAAAATGGTTAAAAGCTTTTGTTTCGGAACTTTAACGATAGAAATACTTAATTTTTTTATCACCAGATTCCTTTTCCAAATATTTGAATACTTTTTAGTATTTTTGTAAGCTTTTTACCGGGGCTGATTGGTTTTGACAGCGGGTAGAAGAGGCAGGTAAGCATGCAGGTTTGGGTTGTTGACCTTAAAATAATGACCAAAACAATAATTGGCGAAAATAATTACGCTCTTGCTGCGTAACCGAATCAAGTAAGTTACCTTCATCCCGATACAAGGTGTTGGGACGAGACATCGCCCGGATGCTAACGCTTCGAAGCGGTCCGATCAGGCGGTGCAAGTAAATCGAAGCTAGTTTTAGTGAGGCTCTGGCGCTTTAACAAAATTAAAAGAGATAAGGTAAACATTGGTGGCCCTGATCCGGTGTTTACACGAAAAACAAGTCTGGGGATAAGCATGTAGAAAGCTTGTGGCTTCCTCGTTTGGACGCGGGTTCGAATCCCGCCAGCTCCAC
>JBBIPU010000121.1:0-1829 GCA_037442685.1 Draconibacterium sp.
AACAGAATTCATGGCAACCCGGAATCATAACAAATTACGAATTTTCTGTTTCTGTGGATGGAAAAAAATGGAAACTGGTGAGTGACGGCGAATTTGCCAACATCAAAAACAACCCGTTGTGGCAAACAAAAACTTTTGTTGCGGTAAACGCCCGTTTTATCAGATTCCGGGCATCGAAAAACACAGAAAACAACAACAGGATTGGGTACGCTGAAATTGATGTGATAACAGATTAAACTAAAAACTAAAATAAACATGAAAAAAGTAACAAATAAAAGTTTATTATTTTTAATATTGATTATCAGTATTTTAATCAATATAAACACATTCGCCCAAACCGAAAAAGCGCAAAACCCCGTAATTTTTGCCGATGTGCCCGACATGTCAATGATTCGTGTCGGAAATAATTATTACATGAGCAGCACCACCATGCACATGGCGCCGGGCGTGCCCATTATGAAATCCTCAGACCTTGTGAACTGGAAAATTGTAAATTATGCCTACGACACGCTGGCAAATGTGGATGCCATGAACCTGGTGAACGGTAAAAGTACCTACGGAAAAGGAACCTGGGCAAGCTGTATCCGCTATCACAAGGGGATGTATATTGTTTCCACTTTTGCGCAAACCACGAACAAAACCTACATCTACAAAACAAAGGACATCGAAAAGGGGCCGTGGGAAAGGATTACTTTTTCGCCGGCTTACCACGACCACACGCTTTGGTTTGATGATAACGGAAAAATTTACATCATCTGGAGTGTGCGGAAACTGATGATTGCCGAGATGAAAGATGACCTTTCGGGTGTTAAGGAAGGAACAGAACGGGTTTTGATTGAAGATGCCAATGCGCCCCTCGGAAAAAATGTGGGTCTGGGCGAAGGTTCGCAGCTTTTCAAAGCAAACGGAAAATATTACCTGTTTAACATTGCCTGGCCTCGCGGCGGAATGCGTACCGTGGTGATTCACCGGGCCGACAACATTAACGGTCCGTGGGAAGGGAAAGTAGGTTTCCAGGATTTGGGCGTTGCACAGGGTGGCATGGTTGATACACCCGACGGACATTGGTTTGCCTACCTGTTCCGCGATTTTGGCGCTGTGGGCCGCATTCCGTACATCGTACCTATCCATTGGGAAGATGGCTGGCCGGTGATTGGCGTTGACGGGAAAGTGCCCGAAACACTCGACCTGCCTGCCAACAAAAGCCTGATTCCGGGTATTGTCAATTCGGATGAGTTCGACCGCAAAAAAGGCGAACCGGCATTGCCACTGGTTTGGCAGTGGAACCACAACCCCGACAATTCGTCATGGTCGGTTGCCGAACGGAAGGGTTTTTTAAGACTGAAAACAGGAAGAACCGATTCGCTTTTTGTTTTGTCGAGAAACACCCTGACACAGCGCACCATTGGTCCGGTTTGTTCGGGAACAACTGCTGTTGATGTTTCAAAAATGAAAGAGGGCGATTTTGCCGGGCTTGTTTTGCTGCAAAGTAAATTCGGGCAGGTAGGTGTTAAAATGGAGAACGGCGAAAAATCGGTTGTGATGGTCAACGCCGGTAGCGGGAAACCTGTTGAAATGCAAAGTATTCCGCTGAAACAAAACACGGTTTACCTGAAAGCCGCCTGCAATTTTAAAGACAGAAACGACCGTGGTAATTTTTATTACAGTCTCGACGGTAAAATCTGGGTGGCCATTGGCGACGAGCTGAAAATGGAATATTCGCTTGCCCATTTTATGGGCTATCGTTTTGGACTTTTTAATTATGCCACCCGCGAAAAAGGCGGTTACGCAGACTTCGACTGGTTCAGAATCAGTCCGGAGATGTAAAT
>JBBIPU010000121.1:1929-12840 GCA_037442685.1 Draconibacterium sp.
AGGAACGACTGAAGCAATCTTCTTAAAACAACAGGGTTCATTAAAAAACAACATAAAAGCTTAAACGAAATTTAAAGAGATAACAATTTAAAAACCAATAAAAATGAAAAACCAAAAACTTATTCTTTCATTGTTGGCGGTGCTGGGAGTTTATACACTTTCAGCCCAAAACCCCATCATCCGCGACCAGTTTACTGCTGACCCGTCGGCAAGAGTTTTTAACGGGAAAGTGTATCTTTTCCCGTCGCACGACATAAAAGCGCCTGAAGGCAAAAACCTCCGGAAAGACTGGTTCTGCATGGCCGATTACCATGTTTTTTCTTCTGATAATCTGACTGACTGGACAGACCATGGCGTGATTGTGAGCCAGGAAAAAGTGCCGTGGGTCGATTCCACTTCCTACAGCATGTGGGCACCCGATTGCATTGAACGAAACGGCAAATATTACTTTTATTTTCCGGCCAATAAAAATGCCGCCGGACCAAACGGCCGAAGAGGTTTTGGCATCGGCGTGGCGGTTGCCGACAAACCAGAAGGTCCGTATATTCCACAGCCTGAGCCGATTAAAGGTATTTTTGGTATCGACCCGAATATCCTGATTGACAAAGACGGACAGGCATATATTTACTACTCGATGGGAAATATTTTTGTGGCCAAACTCAAGGAAAATATGCTCGAACTGGAATCCGACCCGGTGGCTATTCCCGACCTTCCAGCAAAAGGACTGAAAGAAGGTCCGTGGACTTTTGAGCGGAACGGCATTTATTATCTCACTTTTCCGCATGTCGAAAATAAAATCGAACGGTTGGAATATGCAATGGGCAACAGTCCGATGGGACCATTCAAAATGACAGGTGTTGTAATGGATGAGTCACCGCTCAACTGCTGGACCAACCATCAGTCGTTTATTGAAAAAGATGGTCAGTGGTACCTGTTTTATCACCAGAATGAAATGTCTCCTAAATTTGATAAAAACCGCTCAGCCTGCATCGACAGTATGTTTTTCAATACCGACGGAACCATTCAAAAAGTGACGCCAACTTTCCACGGCGTGGGGCTTACCAGCGTTGACAAAAAAATCGACATCGACCGTTACAGCGCAAAAAGTGAAACCGGAGCTTCCATCGCTTTGTTGGACACGGTGAATACATTTGCAGGCTGGAAAACAATTCTTGACAAACCCGGAGCCTGGATTCAATACAATTCGGTTGATTTTGGCAATAAAAATCTGAAATCGGTGCAGGTAAATGCAGCCTCAAAAACCGGTGGAACTATTGAAATCCGCCTTGACAAAACCGACGGTCCGTTGCTGGCTGAAGTAAAAATTCCGAAAAGCGGAAGTTGGAAAATTGCAGACGAAAAAGTAAAATCAGTTCAGCAGGGAGTTCACAACCTGGTGGTGGTATCAAAAAACGAAAATCCGGTTGAAATCGATTGGATAAAGTTTTCGGAATGAAATACACAAATTGACAATGTTGTTCAGGTACTGTTCATTCTTTCGCAGAAAATGATTGCTTTCCTGCGAATCATGATTAAAGATATCAATATTGCCGACGCTGCCACTAAACAGGCAGCCGATAAATAAGGGTGCGAAAAAGCGATTAAGATTGGTGCCAGTATTTTCATAATCAATATCTTACGTGGTTTTACCGCAATCAGTATAAACTTTACAAAATAAATCCTGCACCGGAGAAACCCTGGAATATTGCCTGAACTGAATCAGCGTCAGAATCAAATAAAACGGCAACAGAGTTGAAATGGAATAATGGGGATACTTGAAACATTATCAATCAAAAAAGCACGAAAGAGAATGTATTAATTTCCCTCCACCAAATATTTTTTCAGAATTTCAGTTTTCGGATGTTTCAGAATATCGTCCGGATGGCCTTGTTCGATAATCTCGCCATAATACATGAATACCACGTGATCTGCCAGTCGGACAGCTTGCCGGAGAACGTGAGTGACCAGGATGATCGTGTAATGCTGTTTCAGTTCCTGGAACAGGTTTTCGATTATCTTGGTTGAAATAGGATCGAGAGCCGAAGTAGGTTCATCGGCAAGAATAACAGCAGGTTTTACTGCCAGACCCCGAGCCAGGCAAAGTCTTTGCTGCTGCCCGATGGAAAGGCTGGTGGCCGGGCTTTTCAACCGGTCTTTTACTTCGTCCCAAAGCCCGACACGTTTCAAATTGGTTTCCACATTGTGCGCAATCAGTTTTTTACTTCTGATTCCCTTCAGCTTTAATCCATAAGCCACATTTTTGTAAATCGACATGGGCAGCGGAAAAGGACGTTGTGAAAGCAATCCCATTTTCTGTCGCATTTCAGGAAGTTCGGCGGAAGCTTTCAGTATATCGGTCCCATCGATTTTTACTTCACCGCTTACTTTCAGTTCTTTATGAAGATCGGTGAGCCTGTTCAGACTTTTAAGCAGCGTGGTTTTCCCGCAACCTGACGGCCCTAATAAAACAACGATCTTGTTAAGCGGTATATCAAGGTTAATATTCTTAAGTATCACACCATCATGGGTTTTAACATTCAATCCGCGTATTTCGATGATTGACTTCTCAGCTTTCTTTGTTTCCATTGTCATTACTTTATTGCTGAAACCTGCACTTGTTGCAATAAGCTGTTCTGTGTAAAGCGATAAATTCATTTGATAATGTTTTTAGCGTATTTTTTTGATAATATCCGGGCAGCAACGCTGATGATCAATATAAAAATGGTAAGCACAACTGTTGCTGCATAAGCACGTTGCCTTACTTCCTCAATGGGCGAGCTCAGTTGAAAAAATATGGCTAAAGGCAAAGTGGCAACGGGCTCATCGAAAGTGGCCGGAATATTGTCGGTGTAACCTGCAGTGAACAGCACCGAGGCTGCATCACCGATGCCCCGGCCAAAAGCCAGAAGCAGGGCTGTTACAAAACCGGCTGATCCCTGTCTGAAAAGTACCCGCATTGCTGTTTCGCTCCGGGTTGAACCCATCGAAAGAGCTGCTTCCTGCATTTCAATTGGAATTGTCTTTAATATTTCGTCGAAAGCTCTTACCAGAATTGGTGTGATCAACAGCGCAACAGTAATGGTTCCGGCAATCAGCGAAGCATTCATGCCAAAATAAAGCATCACTGCAAAACCGAAAGCGCCATAAACAATCGAAGGAATTCCCCAAAGCGCATCAAGCAGATAACGGATAATGTCCTGTGTACGTTTCAGCCTGATAAGCTGAACATTAATGAACAGTGCAGCAGGAACTCCAATAAAAATGGAAATGACAGTTGCTCCTACCGAAAGATACAACGAACCCACAATGGCATTCAGAATGCCGCCTTCACCTCCGAAATAGTAACCGCCACGGGGCAGACTGGCCACTGTGTCCCATGATAATGAGCCAATTCCTTTTTTGAAGATGACAAACAAAATAAACAGAAGAATAAAAATCACCGAATAGGCAGCAATAAACGAGATGATTCTGAAAATCCATTCTTCGATGAGTTTCCACTTTTTCATACTTTTTCAGTTTTTCGGATAAAATACCTGAAGAACAGGTTGATAAGCAATATGATAATCAACAGCAGAAATGCCGAAAACATTAATGCAGAGTCGTATTCCGGAACAGACATCATTTCGCCGTAATTGTTGGCAATAAGTGCGGGAAGCGGATATCCGGAGCTGAAAGGTGAAAGCGAAATATTCAAAGTGTTTCCCACCACCATAAGTACAGCGATCGTTTCGCCAAAAGCCTTGGCAATTCCTAATCCGAAAGCTGAAATGATTCCGGGAAAACCTTTGCGAACGATTACATGTTTCACCATTTCCCAGTGAGTTGCACCAAGCGATAAAGATGCTTCTTTCATTCCAACGGGAATTGTATTAAAAACCTCGATCAACATGTTCAAAACGTACGGAATGCACATCACAGCCAGCACAATACTCGCTGAAAGAAGGGAGTACCCGGGAGTGTTTATCCCGAAAACTCCAGCAAGGTCAGAAACCGCCGGAACTATAATGAGGACACCCCAAACGCCGTAAACAACAGATGGAATCCCTGCCAGAATGTCGATAACCGGCAGCATCACATTCAGTAACCTTCTTTTACCGAACTGAGTGAGATAAATAGCTGCCAAAAGACAAACCGGCCCTGTCAGTAAAAACGACAGGATGGTAACATAAACTGAACTGTAAATAAAAGGGAGGAATCCGAATTCGCCCTTCATCGGGAACCATTTTCCTGAGAAAATCAGGTCACCGAAAGAATGGTTTTCGAATAGCGGGGATGCCTTTAAGTAAAGACCAATGGCAATAAAAACCGGAAGTGAAAGTAACAGGTATAAACTTCCCCGCATCCAGATGCTTACCAACAAGTCTGTCCATTTTCTTTTCCGGTCCATTCAAATCAGTTTAATTAAGTTTTACAACCTGTTCCTGCAAAGTGGTTTCGGTAAGCGGAACATATCCTGCTTCAGGTACAAATGCCTGTCCTTTTGTAACCACCCAGTTCAGAAAGTCGAGTACTGCCTTTTTTTGTGGTTTTCCTTTCGATACAAGGTACAGGTCACGTGCAGGTGGAGAAGGATATTTGCCTTCGCCAATGGCTGCAAGAACCTGTCGGAACTGATCGTAAAAGGCTTCTTCCTCATCGATGGTTCCATTTCCGTTCACATCGTTTGGAATAACTTCAATCCCGGTATTTTTGCCACCTGTTTTCAAATCGTACAGAAAAATAGTATTGTTAAAACCAATTCCGTTTGCATCTTTTACCACCGCTTCTGCCAGTCCCGGGTCGCCAAAAATACCGGTGCCTTTTAAATCCTCCTGTTTCGCCCCTAAATACTCAGCCCAGGTGGCAGCAGCCCCGCAAGCGTCGGAGCGGGTATAAACATTGATTGAAAGGTTGATTGTTACCCCGGGCAACTGGTTCCAGTTTGTAATTTCACCGGTGATGTAAATTTTCCTGAATTCGTCTCTTGTCAGGCCTCTTTTTCTCAGGGTTTCAAAAACAGGATTTCCCAGGTTGATGGTTGGGATTACAGCATCTTTTGTCACTGCCACAAACCACAAACCATTATCAATTTCCTTCTGTTCAACCTGTCGCGAAAGCATTCCAAGGTCAACAGCACCCGAAAGGGCATCAGCAACACCTTTGCCGGCGCCACCGGCAGAAATATTGAATTTTATTTCAGGGTGTTCTTTCTGATATTCTTCGCTCCATTTCACCACCATTGGATACAAAGCAAAAGCGCCCGACAGGCTTATTGTTTTTTCTTTCTTGCCCGATGAACAGGCTGAAAGAAGTATTACAGCCACAAGGATAAAAGCCAGATTCCGTATTTTCATATTCTGATATTTTATGTTATTTATTTGCTTTAAAAAGAGATGGTGTTACAGACAATTGCAGGTAAAGAAATTGAGAGAATCCGCCATTTTTCACTCCCTGAATACTTTTGAGCGTTTCGGTGGGCAGGTAGAAAAAATACCCTGCTTCTAATAAACCCCAATCGGCAAATTTGTATTTGGCGACAAGGTCGTTTTCACTTCCCAGGTTTTTGTCGGACGGTGTGGCGGAATTAGTCTCTGCCAGACTGAAAAAATGAAAGTTATTTCTGATATTCAGTTTCTTCGACGCGCTGATATCAGCAAAAACATAGAAATCGGATAAACCACCTCCCCCGGTTTGTTTCTGGTACGATGAATAATAATCCATGTATCCGTTGAAATTGTGTCGCGACCTGTAAATCGGTTCATACAAATGATCTGTCGTAATGTTGCTGCCGGTTTCAGAATTACCGGAAATAAAGCTGTACCCGGCACCCAGATTCAATATTTTTATTTTGTAACCAGCTTCGGCATCAAACAAAAAGGCGCTGACCTTTTTCCCGGCCTGACTTTTTCCGTATTGATAATATCCGTCGGCCCAGAAAGTAAGTTTGTTTTTAATAAAAGATGTGTAAAATCCGGTGGTCTGTCTGAAATAAATCGTATTTGACGTATCTGATTCGGTGCGGCCTGCTGCCACATGAAGAATCGAAATTTTCAATCCCGGATCGAATTGCCGGTTGAGCCACGCAAAGTCGATGCTTTTGTAACGATCGGGAGGATAAAAATTATCTGATGACAGCGATTGCAATGTATTCCACGATCCGGCAAGATGAAGATTCCATTTTTGCAGTTTTAATTTCAGCAGGATTGCATCGGAACTGATTCCGTTCTGGTTCCAGTTGGCATTTGAAAGTATGCTTTGATTATCGTAAACAAGCTGTTGTCTGCCAACAGCCACCCAGTTTTCTTTGCTTAATTTAATATCGGCAAAACCTTCGAAAAGATCGAGCGAACCATTATTTCCGTTACTGCCCGAAAGCGTGTAATTTGTATCGTCACCCCAAATGCGAACATCCTGCGGTGTTAACTTAATTCTGAGTTTTTCCGATTCGTACATAAAAATCAGCCTTGTGCGCTGCGAAATAAGAAAAGCCGGAACATCATCACCAGCAGCAGATTTGACATATCCGTCCCTTAATTCCGACCGTGTCCTCAGTTCTGCATCAACCTTAAACTGTGCAAAAACCTTTGGAAAAGAAAGTGTGAATACAAACAGAACTGACAGGCTAATTTTTGGATTGGGGATTAGTTTAACACTTCTGATTCCCGCACGTAATTTTAAGATCATCCTTTTTCAATTTTGACAGATACAAAAGTAAAAGGACTGAAAAGGAGGTAAAACAGTATAAAAACGTAAACAGAAGCTACGTCTTTTTACCTATACCGGGTTGATGGTTCAAATTTTCAACAGGCCGTTTTTTATGGCAAAAATAACCAGGTTAGCAGTGTTTTTCGATTGTGTTTTCAGCAGGAGGTTTTCGCGGTGTTTATCAACCGTGCGTTTGCTGAGCGAAAGGCGGTCGGCTATCTCGCTGTTTGTTAGCCCGGCACAAATGAGCAAAAGAATTTCTTTTTCGCGGTCAGTGAGTTCGCCATAAAAATTCCACCGGTCGTTTTTTTGCGGTTTTTTAAGAATGCTGTTCAAAATCTCCAGCGAAACATAACTTTTCCCATTATAAACATCGAGTATTGCCTTTTCCACCTCCTGAAAACTTGAATTTTTCAGCAGGAAACCACTTGCCCCGGCTTCAATCATGCTCAGGTAATAACTTACATCGGAATACATCGAAAGGGCAATGATTTTTATCCCCGGCGAAATTTCCTTTGCTTTTTGGGCAGCCTCAATTCCATTCATCACAGGCATTTCAACATCGAGAAGTGCTATATCGGTTTTATTTTTTGAAAGCTCCTCAATAAATTCAGACCCGTTTTCTGCTTCATAAATGTTTTCAATATAACTCAGGTTTGAAAGGAGAAGTTTTAAGCCCTCACGAAAAAGCAAATGATCGTCAACAATATAAACCGAAATGTTTTTCATTCAGGCAAATTTAAAAACAGGTTTCAGAAAATCATCATTTATTTTTCAAATCGGTTTTCGGAAAATAAAACTCGATTGAAAAACCATTTCCAGGCGCAGTGTCGATGTAATACTTCCCGTTCAAGGTTCTGGTTCGCGAAGTTATGTTGTCAAATCCCATTCCTGAATGTTTACTCTCAGGTTGGCTCAGAAAGTTCTCGAAACCACAGCCGTCATCTTTATAGTACATCACGATAAGTTGATCAGATTCAGTGAGTTCGAGATAAACCGACGATGGATTTGCATGTTTCATGCTGTTGTTCATCAGTTCGCAAACAATACGGTAAAAGCTGTTCTTTATTTCGTCGCTCAGATTTTGTTCGTCAATATTCACTGCAAGCGAAAACCTGATCCCGGAAGGCGAGAACAACTGATCGGCAAAGGTTTCAATTGCCTTTTCGAGACCAAAATTTCTTAACAGGTGTGGACTGAGACTATTCGCAATTTCTTTCAGGGTGACCAGCGAATTATCGGTTAAATTGCAGGCATTCTGTATAATTTTGCTGTTCATCGGGCTCAATGTTTCGTGACGGACAGCGCTCAGTGTCATTTTAATGGACGACAATGCAGGCCCCAGCCCATCATGAAGTTCGCGCGCAAATTTCCGTCGTGCATTGTCTTCTGTATTGATCACTGCCGAAAGGACGCGTTGTTCGTTTTCAGTGCGCATTTTTTCCAGTTCTTCCTGCAGATTAAAAATTTTGCGGATAAAAATTACACCGGCAAGCAATAAAACTGAAATTACAACTCCGATCCAGGTGTTGACTTCCTCTTTTTTGAATAAAGTGGTTTCCCAGAAAAGAAAGGAAAAATCAAAAAGCCTGCGCACAGCCATCAATACAAAACCTGCTGAAATCAGTATCCACGAGATGTTGTAACGGGTTCTGCGGATCAGTGAAAGTGCAAAAACCGCTGCTCCAAGCTGAAACAACATTGAAGCCAGCAATGCAAATTTTAATAACATTTTTTACAAATAATTGAATGGTTCTAATCTGAATTCCTGTTCGCTTTTACCAACGGTTTTAATGTCACCGGCCCCAGCAATCCGGCATCCATGATTTTCCAACCTGAAGCATCAAAAGGTTCGTAGTTGATATTTACAAAATTGATATCGTAAAACTTTTTCCAGTTGACGCCCCTTACATCGAGGTCGCGGATGCGGTTGGCCGCTTCATTGGTAACTTCGACTTCGAGTTTGTTGTTTCCCTGTCGCAGGTTATCAACCAGTACTTTAAACGATGGCCCCGGCAAAGTGCCGTAATCTTTCCCGTTCAGAAATACATGGGCACAATCTTTTACATCACCTAAATTAAGAAAAGCCCTACCTGTTTTTCCGGTGTCTGTAAATTCGAGTGTATATTTTGCCGTGCCTGCAAAACGTCTGATTTCCTCGTCTCCCGTTTTAGTCCACGAAACTAGTTGGCCGGTCTGAATATTTCCCGGAAGCACGGGGCCACCTGCTGTAAATTCAATTTTCCATGTCCCTGTTAATGGTTCAGCTTTTTCTTGGCTGCTTTCGTAAATTAATTCAGGCGAAGCGGCATTGTTTTTTGTCACTGCCAGAAACACCAGTTGTTCCGGCTCAAGCTGAATCCTGACCCTGTTTCCCTTTGTTTCTGCACGACTGATTTCGCCATTCATCGGATTCAGAATTACGACCGATTTTCCCTCCGGCTGAAGTTCAACCCATTTATCTTTTTGTTCGAGGCCGGTGTTGCAAACCATGTAATACATTTCTCCGTTCATTTTCATTTTTATGAAATGAAAACCGTTTTCAGTCAGCGATTCTTCCCCGTTGATTTTATTTTTTTTCAACAAATCCACCGGATTTCCGACACAGGCATTTTCCGGAATTTCAGCAATGATTTCCTTCAGTTGTTTCAACCTTTGTTCGAGATCGTAAATTCCCTGAACGCTTTCCGGAAAACTTTCGTCGAAATAAACCTTGCCACCACCTGCAATCAGTTGCTGTAACTTTTCCATCGTTTCCAAAGGAATATATTTTGTTTTGGGAACCACAACTGCTTTGTATTTTGCCTTGCCTTCAGTTTCTATTTTGCCGCTCTCAATTCCACAATTTTTCAACTGTCTGTCGGAAATATAATCGAATGTGTAACCCGATTTTACCAATCGTTCTGATAATCCTGAAATGGGATGATTTTTAAACCAGCCGGCATCCTTATTGACTCCAAGGTGATTAAAAATATTTCCTTCACTTGCGGCAACATCGTAATAGGGCCAGTAAATGAGTAAGTCGTTATCGGGAACCGAATTTTGTAAAATGCTTTGAGAACGTCCGATATATTTGAACAACGCCGGCATTTCGCGCCACAAAGGATTACGGTCGTTTACCTGCGTCGATGCATAAAACAGCCATCCCGGCCATTCTGCATCATCGGGCGAATAACAGGTTCCGTGAAAAAACATGTGGTTGATGCCTGCCAGGAAAAAGCGGTTGGTTGCGCGGACCATATCCGAAGTGGTCACTTTCCAGTGCTCTTTCAGCCAGGTAAAACTTTCGCTTGAGGTAAGTTTCTTCCCGGTGACATGAGCTGCCGAGGAAGCAAACTTGTTGACAAAAATATCGACTGTACCCGGTTCCACTTCCCTGAAAATCTCGGTTTCGGGAATGTCGCTGGCTGCATACAAATCAAGAATATTCCCGGGCGAACCGTGTGCCTGGTTGCGGCACAAACTTTTGTGACGGTGCGCCCAGTCGTTCATAGGTTGAATAAACGAACCCAGCACCAGGTCCGACAAAGTTTCCCTGTAATCCGATTTTGCCCGTGCCACCCTATCCTTGTCTGTGCAATCACCCGACAATTCATAAAGAATTTCAACCAGATCGTAACCACGCCGTTTTTTAAATTCTTCGGCAAACCGGGTGGTAAAATCGCCTGTGTATTCAAACGAATCGTGAAAGATACTGCGCAGTTTTCCTTCATCAATTCCCAGTCGTTTCCAGAATTCATCGAGGTACCAGTTGGTAATAATTTCATCGAAAGTATCGATTGCCCAGCCTTCTCCGCCATCTGCCGGCCGTTTTACCTTGTCGCCATTCTTTACTCTTTGGGCTAAATAAACAGTGCCGTCTTCAGGGATTCCGGTTTTTTTAGTCAAATCCAAAATGATGATTTTATTATCTGCTCCGATAAAAGAACCTGCGACAACATTCCGGAGATCAGCGGGCAACTGCCAGTTTTCTCCTTTTTTAACCTGAATTTTGTGCATTTTCATCGACCACAATCCCTTTTCCTCAGGAACAAAAGGCCCTCCGCAACGCCATCCGCTTCCGGGAGGAAGGTCCACTCCCATTCCCAGTTTGTGCGCTTCATCGATGGTGTAATTCAGAATTTTCGAGAAACCGGGAGTCAGGTATTCAATAAAACGAGCCTCCTCCCCTTTCACGCCGTAAATCGAAGTTATTTCAACGCCACCAATTCCGGCATCCGACATTTC
>JBBIPU010000122.1:0-12766 GCA_037442685.1 Draconibacterium sp.
TTATTATTTTAGCGTATGCAAAATCAGTTTCAAATTGCGGAGTTAATAAAAACAGCAGCCAGGGAACTTAGACTACTTGACTGTATTATTCTTCCGGTTGTATCGTTGACCGGAGAAAAGGAACATTTACAAAACTGGCTGCTAAATGGAATGCACGGTGAGATGGATTACATGGAACGGAACATCGAAAAACGGGTCGATCCGGCTTTGTTGTTCGAAAATGCCAAAACAATTATTGTTGTCCTCCAGAATTATTATCCTGAGCAAACACAATCCGACCCCGAAGCTCCGGTTATTTCGAAATATGCTTACGGAACTGATTATCATTTTGTACTCAGAGATAAATTAAAGTCTCTTTTATCTCTCATTAATAAGAAGGTTGAAAACTGCAACGGACGGGCATTTGTCGATTCCGCACCTGTTTTGGAACGTGCCTGGGCCAGAAATGCAGGTTTGGGATGGATTGGGAAAAACAGCAATTTAATTTCGGTTGAACACGGAAGTTTCTTTTTTATCGGAGAGTTGATTCTCGATGTTGAATTGCCTTACGACACGCCAAAACCGGTTACCGATCACTGTGGAAAATGTACCCGGTGTATCGATGCTTGTCCGACAAAGGCAATTGTTGCCGACAGGGTGATCGATGCACGACTTTGTATCTCATATCAGACCATAGAATTAAAAGACGAACTTGATCAGAATTTGAGTGGAAAATTTGAAAACCGGGTTTTTGGTTGCGACATTTGTCAGGATGTTTGTCCCTGGAACCTGAAATCGGCAAAAAACGATGAACCTGCTTTTCAACCCGATCAACGATTACTGAAACTTACGAGAGAAGAATGGCAGCAAATGGGAAAGCCGTTATTTGATGAACTTTTTAAAAAATCGGCTGTAAAACGAACCGGTTTTAATGGAATGAAACGTAATCTTCAGTTTCTTAAAAGTGAAAATGTTGAAAATCAGAATATTTGATTCTGTTTTACAGAGGTGATAAAAATTGAATTTGAGGAGTTCTGGTATGGCATTTTTTAAAGATTCGGGAACTGTAAGGTGATCACTGTAAAAGTTTATTTCGAAAATAATTAAGGGAAAATAACTTTTAGATTGTCTGTTAATAAACAATGGTTTCTGTAATTTTATTATCGAAATTGCATAACAAAAAGTATCCTGCCATGTATAAACAAATCATTCCTTTCATTTTTCTTATTGCGCTAACTAAAAGTTTATTATGGTCTCAAAATATCGAAAACTGGATTTCGGCAAACGAAAGAAATCCGGTTGAAAAGATTTATATTCACACATATGCAGAAAACTTTTTTGCCGGCGACACGGTGTGGTTTAAAGTGTATCTCACCGACAGCCGGTCTGGTCAGCTTATTCCACGGGCTGAAAATGTTTATGTTAATTTGCTTGATGAATCAGGAGAATCAAAGATACAGCTGCTGTTACTTTGTGTTAATGGTCAGGCATCGGGTAGTTTTATTATTCCTGAGAATTTGAGTTCAGGTAATTTCCTGATGATGGCCTACACAAACTATCTGTTCAATTTTGGAGCCGATTCTTATTTTTACAGAAAAATTACAATCTCCAAAATTACTGGTAATTCAATGTTTGTAACAAAGGGCAGTGGTTCAGGGAATAATGTTGCAGGTGTGACCTTTTACCCTGAGGGCGGGGTTTTACTCGAAAATGCCACTAATCTTGTGGCTTTCAAGGCAAGCGACAAACTTGGATACGGAGTAAATATTCACGGAACCGTAAAAGATGAAAAAGGAGTGATAGTTGCGTCTTTTTCAACTGATACTCAGGGAATGGGATTGTTTTTTCTGACACCGGAAGCAGGAAAATCATATTTTGCGACTGTCGATGGTTTTCCATCTTTTCGATACAACTTCGAACCTGTTAAAAAAGGCATAAAAATTCAGCTTGTTAATCATACAAGCCGCGAGGCGATAATAAATATTGCAGGAAATTCAGATGATTTATCAGGTGAAACTTTTTACCTGCTTAATATGTACCGGGGAGAAGTGCTTTTTTACCAGTCGTTTACGATGGACGGAATTAACAAGGTTTTCAAATTCGAAAGTAAAACATTAAAACCTGGCATTAATAAGCTTGTATTGCTTGATAATTCCTTTAAAACTGTTTCTGAAAGATTGCTGTTTTCGCGGAATTTTGATTCGAATGAACTGGTAGTGGAAACAGACAGCAAAATTTATGAAAAAAGATCGGAGATAAAACTTCAGATCAATGATGAAAAATTCCTTTCTGAAAAGGATTTCTCAAGTCTTTCAGTGTCAGTTATTCATGAATTACTGGTACCTGAAAACGGATTTTCAAAAAATATCCTGTCTCAGTTCTTAATCGATTCAGAAATAAATGGATTTATCAATTCGTCGGCCGATTTACTTGTTGATAATGAGGTAAGTTCAGATGCTAAGATCAGATTGTTAATGCTTACAATTGATAGCAAGGATTATTTCTGGAATAACGCTCCTTTTAAAACAGAACAACTGAAATTTAAGCAGGAATCGGGAATTATTCTCAGGGGGATCGCCAGAAATAACCTGACTAACAATTTTATTGCAAACGGGGAGATTACCCTGGCAATTCAAAAAGAAGACGAAATTGCTTTCATGACTCAAAAAACAGACAGTGCCGGGAGGTTTGTTTTTGCCGGATTACTTTTTAACGATTCGGCCACTGTTCACGTGCAGGCTAAAAATGATGAAGGCAAAATGAATACACTTGTAAGTATTGAACCTGTTTTTAAAAATGTCGTTCCATCCGTTTTACAGTTGAAAGTATTAAAGGATAAGACCTCGGAAAAATCGGGATTGGTGGCAATTAAATACGAAAATTACAGTAACAATAAAAAAAATCAGCCCAGAAAAAATGGAAAAACAGCTCAGAAAAGTACTGAAAATGACGGACATTTCAGGATTTATGAATCTGCGGATTTTGTATTGAATGTTGATCATAATGAACAGTCATTTAATAATATACTGGATTATATGACAGGTAAAATTCCCGGTGTTGATATTAATGGTGACAATGTAAGAATTCGCGGGACAAGCAGTGTGGCGGGAAATTCAATGCCGCTGTTTTTACTCGATGGAGTTCCGCTTGTTGGAAGCGAGATATTTAATTTACCTTCTGAAGTAACTCAGGAAAATGACCCGGAAAGTGGATTGAAAGCAAACAATTATACACAACTGATTCAAACAGTGCGATCTATCCCTTTAAATGATGTTGATAAAATAGAAGTGCTTAAATCGCCGCAAAATACTTCAGTTTTTGGTGTGAAAGGTTCAAATGGGGTAATTGCTATTTATACAAGAAGAGGTGAACTGCCGGATGGAGATTCAGCGGCAAAAGGAATCGTTGAGAATAAAATAACCGGATATTCAGGATACAAGGAGTTTTATTCCCCTGAATATAATGTTGCTGATCAGAAAGGCAAACAGACGGATTTAAGAACTTTGCTTTTCTGGAAACCTGACATCGTAACCCGAAAAGGAACAACAGAGATTCATTTTTTCAGTTCTGATCTGGCTGGTAGATACAAAGTATTTATTGAAGGTATTGCAAATGATGGTAAAATCTGCACCGGAAGTGCTGAATTTGAAGTTAAATAGACATTGCCTTTAATCAGGAAGTTCATTGGGTATCAAAAAGTATTTAATTCTCATTATCAGGGTTTTGATAATTAAAGCGTAATGAGTTCAGATGTTAGATCAGACCTGAGTTTGTAATTCCTGTATTGTTTTGTTTACTTTTAGAAGGCTTACCTGATAGTGCTTATTTCCCCAAAATCCACTTGTCATCTTTGTTAATTCATCTTTCAGATTTTCAAGCGATTCAATAATAGTTGAACGATAAAATCTGGCACAGCCGGAACAAGGGTGTTTTGTGTTGAGATCATTTGTTTTATAATATGCGATTTTAAGCGTGTCAATCGACCGGAAAAAATCCTTTTCCACTCTGTAATGATTTGATTCTGAAAAACTTTTATTAAACTCCCGCAGATGTATCCTGCATTCCTCTTCCAGTAAAGGGCAGCTTATTAATTCAATTTTATCAAAATCCTTACCATTTATATGTTCATTGCTGGTTACATTTAACGAAATCAAATCTCTCTTATTGGCCTTCATGTATTATTGATTTATGTAACTTATAAACTTAATCAGGTTAGTTGGAATTTATCTTTTTTAAACAAATTGTTCCCCAAATTGAATGTCTGGAATCCGGAATCCATTTAATGTCAAGCTTTTCAATGTTACTAAATATTTTTATAAATCCTATTATTTTATAATTAATACATAGAATAAAATATTAACAATCAAGTGTTTATAACATATGTTACAATGAATTCCGGGAAATGCTTTAAATACGGATTGTATAAGCTGAAATAGGGACTTTTTTATCCAAAGATTTCAACAAATATTTCAATAATCTGAAATTCATGTCATTAAAAATAAAGTGAATAATTGAAAATTTCAGGTCCGGATCAGTCCCATTTTTTAATAAAACAAGATTACGAATTCACAGTTTAGGAGCTCAGAAAACTGGTTTTAATTTCACATTAATAATTAATCAAATGATTAAATATATTGATTGATTTATTTGTTTAAATCAAAATATCAAATATATTTGGCTGACAGTTTATTTAATCAAAAATGATTGCACAAAAAGTAAAACAGGCAGACGATACTTCGACAGAGGAAAAAATAAAAAATGCAGCACGGATCGTTTTTCATAAAAAAGGATTTGCTGCTGCCAGAACCCGCGATATTGCCGAGGAGGCAGGAATCAATCTGGCCTTGCTAAACTACTATTTCCGAAGCAAGGAAAAACTCTTTAACCTGGTAATGATCGATACCCTGAGCAACTTTTTCGAATCTGTTTCAGAGGTTATCAATGATCCCGAAACTACTTTTGAAGAAAAAATATCCCTGTTTGCATCAAGGTACATCGATTTACTCTTAACCGAATCTGATATTCCGGTTTTTATTTTCAGTGAAATAAGGAACAATCCGGAAGAATTACTTCAAAAGATCGATATCAGAAATGCCATTTTCAATTCGGTTTTTAACAGGCAGTTTAATGAAGCGTTGATTGAAGGTAAAATAGGGCAGCAGGATTTTTTTCATTTTATGATGAATTTCCTCGCTTTGATTGTTTTCCCTTTTATTGCCAAGCCACTGCTGAAAGCTGTCAGCGATAAGAATGAAGATCAGTTTAATAAAATAGTCGAAGAAAGGAAAAAACTTGTGCCACTTTGGATACAGGCAATATTAACAGTAAATTCAAAAGCAAAATGAAAAAACTATTGCTGTTTCTTTTGTTTTCAGGCATTTTGCAATCAAATGCCCAGATTACCATTGACAGTTGTCAGGAAAAAGCAAAAGCCAATTACCCGTTGATAAAACAGTACGATTTAATTGAGAAATCGACTGAATATACATTGTCGAATGCAAACAAGGCATATTTGCCGCAGGTAAGCCTGACCGGAATTGGCGGTTACATAATTAAAGGGCTTCCTGCCATTTCAATGCCCGGGCAACCGGCTCCTGAACCTGAAAAGGTACAAATGATTGGCATTGCCCAGATTAACCAGGTGCTTTGGGATGGTGGCGCAACCCGCACACAGAAGGATGTTGCCAGGGCAAACGCGGACGTGGAGAAATCGAATATCGATGTTTCTTTGTTTACAATCAGGGAAAGGGTCAACCAGGTTTATTTCGGAATATTGCTGATTGACGAACAACTTAAACAATTGGATTTATTGAATGATAATCTTTTGCGGAGCTATGAAAGAGTTAAACTTTCGAAGGAAAATGGAATTGCCTATCAATCGGATGTGGATGAGATAAAAGCTGAAATATTGAATCTTGAACAGAAAAGAATCGAATTTATTTACACCCGGAAAGGTTATGTTCAAATGCTTTCACTTTTGACTGGTCAGCAACTTGATGATTCTGTAAAACCTGAAAAACCGGTTATGAATGAATCTCTGCAAACTTTTCAGAATAACCGCCCTGAACTGACTCTGTACGCAAATCAGCTGAAACTGATTGAGGCTCAGTCGGAAATAAGTAAGGTTTCATTAATGCCGAAAATAGGTTTAATGGGAGCCGGAATTTTTATTGGTCCGGGAATGAATTTTGGAACTTCAACCATTAATAATCTTGGCATCGCCGGATTAAGTTTATCGTGGAAAATTGACGGACTTTACAGGAATTCAAACAACAAAGATCTTGATAAGATTAAGTATGACAGGATTTTAAATCAGCAGGAAACATTCATTTTCAGTAATAACCTTCAGCTTACCCAGGCTGCGAGCGAAATCGAAAAACAAAAACAAATCATTAACAACGATGATGAAATTGTAAAACTTAAATCGGATATAACAAAATCGTACCAGTTAAGATTCGATAACGGGATGTGTTCGATGAACGACCTGATCAATGCAATGAACAGGGAAAGCGAAGCACGGGCAAACCAGGCGTTGCACGCTGTGCAGTTATCAATGGGAATGTATAATTACAAAACAATCAGTGGAAATTAATAAATCGATATAAAATGAACAGTAAATATTTTACTCTGTTATTAGCTGGCACACTTCTTCTTTCGTGCAGCAACAATGGAAATCAGTTCGATGCTTCGGGAAGTTTCGAAGCGACCGAAATTGTGGTTTCGGCCGAAGCAAACGGCAAAATACTGGCCTTTGAAGTTGAAGAAGGCGATGTGCTTCAGGCAGCTCAGCAGGTTGGTTACATTGACAGTGTTCAGCTTTATCTGACCAAAATGCAACTGATGCAAAACCGGAAAACTATTTTAGCCGGGAAACCTGATATTAAGGTACAACTCGAGGCTCTTCAAAAGGATTTGGATAATGCTTACAGCGATAAACAACGAATTGAAAACCTGGTAAAAGGAAACGTTGCTTCGCAGAAACAACTCGACGATGCCAATACAAGAATTGCCGTTCTGAAATCGAAGATTGCAGCCACCAAAAGTACTTTATCTACAACAACTTCAACGATAAACGAACAAAGCGGAACAGTGGAAATACAATTGGCACAGGTTGAAGACCAGTTGCGTAAATGCCGGATAATCAATCCGCTAAATGGAACCGTACTGACCAAATACGCTGAAAAAGATGAGATGGCTGCAACCGGAAAGGCACTTTACAAAATTGCCGATTTGTCGGAGATTATTCTTCGTGTGTACATTTCGGCAAACCAGTTGCCACAGGTAAAACTCAACCAGAAAGTAAAAGTGCATACCGACGACGGGAAAGGTGGGTTTAAAGAGGATGAAGGAACCATTATCTGGATCAGCGACAAGGCTGAGTTTACGCCTAAAACAGTGCAAACAAAGGAAGAAAGGGCAAATATGGTTTATGCCATGAAAGTGAAACTGAAAAACGATGGTACATACAAAATCGGTATGTACGGAGAGATAAACTTTTAAAAAACAGGTTTTGAAATACATCACGCGTACAGTCTGGATTTTATCGCTGGTAAGCTTGTTTACCGATACTGCCAGCGAAATGCTTTATCCGGTTTTACCGATATATCTGAAAACAATAGGATTTTCTGTTGTCCTTATCGGAATTCTGGAGGGTTTGGCAGAAGCAACAGCCGGGATTAGTAAAGGTTATTTCGGCAAACTTTCGGATGTAACAGGCAAACGAACTCCTTTTGTACAGATCGGTTATTCTCTGAGCGCTGTTTCAAAACCAATGATGGCCATTTTTATTTATCCGGTCTGGGTGTTTTTTGCCAGAACTCTCGACAGGTTTGGCAAAGGAATAAGAACCGGTGCGCGCGATGCAATTCTTTCTGATGAAGCCACTGCCAAAACAAAAGGTAAAATATTTGGATTTCACCGTTCGATGGACACACTGGGCGCTGTAATCGGTCCTTCATTGGCGCTCCTTTATTTATATTATTTTCCGCATGATTATAAAACACTTTTCTATATTGCTTTTATTCCTGGACTTTTAGCGATTTCATCCACGTTTTTTCTAAAAGAGAAACAAAAAATTACTGATACAAGAAAGACTCAGGTTCATTTTTTCTCTTTTCTGAAATACTGGAAGGAAAGTCCTTCGCAATACAGAAGAGTTGTTGCCGGACTTCTTGCTTTTACATTGTTCAACAGTTCCGATGTATTTCTTTTACTTCAGGCCAAACAATCGGGATTGGACGATACAATGGTAATAGGTGTTTATATTTTTTATAACCTGGTTTATGCTTTATTTTCTTTCCCGGTTGGAATATTAGCTGACAATGTGGGCCTTAAAACAATTTTTATTGTTGGACTTGCACTGTTTTCGGCTGTGTATTTTGGAATGTCGGTAAACACCCATTTGTTTGTCTTTTTCGGACTGTTTTTAATCTACGGAATTTATGCCGCAGCTACCGAAGGAATCTCAAAGGCCTGGATTTCAAATATTACGGCTAAAAAGGACACTGCAACGGCTATCGGAACATTCACAGGACTTCAAAGTATTTTTGCATTGCTGGCAAGTTCTCTGACCGGATTGATCTGGTACCGTTTCGGAGCAAAGATTGCATTTTTAACAACTGCCGTTGCCACGCTTTTAATTCTTTTCTATTTCATTACAATTCCAAAACCGGAAACAAAAGAAGATGAACCGAAATAAATTAAATAACCGGCAACTTTCAACAGGCAGCTAACTGTAAAAACTCAATTTATCATGGGCGACGTTATTCTGAAAAATATAAAAAAGACTTATAACAAAGGCGCGATCACTGCTGTGAACGATGTTTCGTTTTCGGTCGGGAAAGGCGAGTTGTTTGGTCTGATTGGTCCTGACGGAGCGGGAAAAACCAGCATTTTCCGAATCCTTACAACATTGCTCCTTCCCGACAGTGGTTCTGCAACAGTTGCGGGACTCGATGTTATAAAAGACTACAAAGCCATCAGAAACCAGATTGGTTACATGCCCGGAAAATTCTCTCTTTACCAGGATCTGACTGTCGAAGAAAATCTTTCTTTTTTTGCCACAGTTTTTAATACCACCATCGAAGAAAACTACGACCTGATCAGGGATATTTATGTTCATATCGAACCTTTTAAAACCCGCAGGGCCGGTAAACTTTCGGGTGGGATGAAACAAAAGCTGGCCCTGAGTTGCGCACTGATCCACAGACCAACTGTTTTGTTTCTCGACGAACCTACTACCGGTGTCGATGCAGTTTCGCGGAAGGAGTTCTGGGGAATGCTGAAAAGATTAAAGGAACAGGGAATTACGATTTTGGTGTCAACCCCTTACATGGATGAAGCCTTGCTTTGCGAACGTATTGCTTTGATTCAGAATGGTTCAATAATGTCGATCGACACACCGGAGAAAATAATCAGCAGGTTCCCTGATAAATTATATGCAGTGAAATCGGACGAGATGAGCAGGCTTCTGCACGATATCAGGCTTTTCCCCGAAACCGGGAGTTGCTATTCGTTTGGCGAAGTTCACCATGTAACTTTTAAAAATAATCTTGATTTGCAAAACGAAATAAAGGGATTTCTTTTAGCGCGGGGTCACGGAAATCTTGAAATAAAGGAGATAGTTCCGGGTATTGAGGATTGTTTTATCGACCTGATGAATTGAAACCGTTATGGAAACAGTAATATCAACTGATAAACTCACGAAAAGATTTGGCCATTTTACCGCGGTCGATGAAATCACTTTTACTGTTCAGAAGGGTGAAATTTTTGGTTTTCTGGGTGCAAACGGCGCCGGGAAAACAACTGCAATGCGGATGTTGTGCGGTTTACTGGCCCCAACTTCGGGCAAAGCAACCATTGCGGGTTTCGATGTGTACCGTCAAACTGAAAAAATAAAAAAGAATATCGGGTACATGAGCCAGAAGTTTTCGTTGTACGAAGACCTTACCATTTTTGAGAACCTGCGGTTTTTTGGAGGTATTTACGGAATGAAAACTGCGAGAATAAAGGAAAAAAGCCACGAATTAATCAGTCGGCTGGGACTGGAAAGTGAAGGGAAAAAGCTGGTTGGTTCGCTTCCGCTCGGGTGGAAACAAAAGCTGGCATTTTCGGTAGCTGTTTTTCACGAGCCAAAGATTGTTTTTCTGGACGAACCGACCGGCGGAGTTGATCCGGTTACGCGCCGGCAGTTCTGGGATTTAATTTATGCTGCTGCCGACGCCGGAATTACGGTTTTTGTAACCACACATTACATGGATGAGGCAGAATACTGCAACCGGATATCGATGATGGTTGACGGGGGAATAAAAGCTCTCGATTCGCCTGCCAATCTCAAAAAACAGTTTGATGCAAAAACAATGGATGATGTGTTTTATGAAATGGCCCGGGGCGCAAAACGCGGGGAATAAAGCCTTCCCCTGCCTCTTCAAAGAGGGGAGTAAGAACAGGAAACAGATTAAAATTGAAACTGAAAACAGAATACAAAATGTTGATTGATTAGTAGATTGCAGTAGTTTTTCTCCGGACTTCAGGCTCCGGACTTCGGACTTATTTTTAAAAATATGAAACAGTTTATCGCATTTGTCAAGAAGGAATTTTATCATGTTTTCCGCGACAGGAAAACACTGCTTCTGCTTTTTGGGATGCCAATTGTACAGATCGTTTTGTTCGGTTTTGCCCTGACCAATGAGATTAAAAACACCAGAATAGTGATATGCGATTATGCCAACGACGAAGCCAGCCGACGCATTATCGACAAAATTGAATCCAGCAACAATTTCGAAGTTGAAAAAATATTGTACAATCATCGTCAGATTGAAGATGTTTTCAGGGAAGGCAAAGTAAAACTGGTAATAGTTTTTCCTTCCAATTTCAATAAAGATTTAACCCACCTCAATTTTGCACAGATACAGATTATTGCCGATGCCTCCGATCCGAACACTGCCGGAACGCTTGCCAGTTACGCAACAAACATCATTTTAAGCTACCAGAACGAACTGATTGCAGGGATGAACATACCATACCAGATATCAACGGATGTGAGAATGATTTATAATCCTGAATTAAAAGGTGCCACCAATTTTGTTCCGGGTGTGATGGCGCTTGTTTTACTGTTGATCAGCGTTTTGATGACATCGGTTTCCATTGTCCGTGAAAAGGAAAACGGGACCATGGAAGTTTTGCTTGTTTCGCCTTTCAGGACAATTATGGTGGTTATTTCCAAAGCAGTACCCTATTTTTTACTTTCGCTTATTAACCTGACAATCATTTTACTGCTGAGCGTTTACCTGCTCGACCTTCCGATAAAAGGAAGTGTTTTCCTTTTGTTTGCCGAAAGTGCGTTGCTTGTTGTCACTGCTTTGTCGCTGGGATTGCTGATTTCAAATTCCACGGCTTCGCAGCGCACGGCAATGATCATGTCGCTGTTAGGGATGATGTTGCCCACCATTTTATTGTCAGGGTTTATTTTCCCGATCGAAAATTTACCGTGGATTTTGAGGATGATTTCGAACATTGTACCTGCCAAATGGTATTACATTATTGTTAAAGCAATCATGATCAAGGGACTGGGATTTTCTGCGGTTTGGAAAGAAACGCTCATCCTGCTTGGAATGACCCTGTTTTTACTTTTAGTGAGTGTCAGAAAATTTAAAATCAGGCTGGCATGAGAACAATCCTGTTTTTACTTCAGAAAGAATTTCGTCAGATTTTCAGGGACAAAACCATTCTTGGGATGATTCTGGTTGTTCCCGTGGTGCAGCTTTTAATTTTACCGTGGGCTGCCGATTACGAAATCAAAAACATCAATATCACCATTGTTGACCACGACCGGTCTGATTATTCACGCGATCTTGCTTCGAAAATTATTGCTTCGGGTTATTTCCGGCTGGCAGGATTCGGAACCTCATTCGAGGAAGGATTCAGACAAATGGAAAACGACAAATCGGATCTTGTCCTCGAAATACCTTCTGATTTTGAAAAGGATCTTGTAAACGGGAAGCCGGGAAAGCTTTTTATTGCGATTAATGCAATAAATGGTACAAAAGCAAATGTAGGTGGCGTTTACCTTGCACGTATTATTGCCCAATACAACCAGCAAATAAGAACGGAAATAGTGCCGGCGGCCAGGTTTCAGCAGATTCCGGTCATTGAAATTACTTCATCAAACTGGTACAACCGGTTTCTCAATTACCAGCAGTTTATGGTACCGGGAATTCTGGCTTTGCTGGTCACAATGGTGGGTGCATTTATGAGTGCGCTGAATATTGTGAAAGAGAAGGAAATTGGTACGATTGAACAGATCAATGTGACACCCATCCACAAACACCATTTTATTTTAGGGAAACTGATTCCCTTCTGGGTCATCGGGATGTTTGTTTTTTCATTCGGACTTCTTGTGATTGCCCGGTTTGTTTATGGTATTATCCCGCTTGGAAGTCTCGCTGTACTTTACGCATTTCTTGCAGTTTATTTGGTGGCAGTGCTGGGAGTCGGCCTGATAATTTCAACGTATTCGAACACACAGCAACAGGCCATGTCGCTCGCGTTTTTCTTTCTGATGGTTTTTATTTTGTTGGGCGGTTTGTTCACTTCAATCGACAGCATGCCGGAGTGGGCAAAGTGGATTGCCCGGTTTAACCCGGTTTCATGGTTTATCGAGGTTTTAAGAATGATCATTATGAAAGGGAGCGGATTTCGCGATATTCGGCTTCATTTTATTGTAATGACCGGATTTGCAGTGGCTTTCAATGCCTGGGCAATTATCAATTACAAAAAGACGAGTTGA
>JBBIPU010000123.1:0-12712 GCA_037442685.1 Draconibacterium sp.
GCCAACTGGCGGAGAGAAATCTATTTCATTGAAATACAAATGCTTCTACTTCGCTCAATATGACAAAAAACTATGAAAGTTTACTTTTTAGTCAGCCTCCAATTCCGGTGTGAAGTTAATGTATTTAATAAAATTGAAAATCATTGAATTCATTAATTTTTTGCAGCAGTTTATTTTTCATAACATTTTTTGAAAATAACCGGCGAAAAGGATTTATTAATAAAGCGATGTTAAGTTTTGGCGTACCCAGCTACAATTGTTAAATAAAATGATCAGATATACAGTGAGTTATATAAAAATTGGAGGTAATATTATATCTTTATAAAATCTTTATATCAAACCATGCAATCTTAATACAGTATTTATAAAAAAACGATCAATTTTGCACCGTCATTTTAAGAAAGCTGATGATTAGGATTTTAAATCTGAGGTTGAATTTTCCGGTTGTAGGTAAAAGTTTATTCATTCTGTCAGGGGCGTTATTTGTCAACGCTTTAATTGCAGTCATTTTTTCAGAAACTGTAAAGCCTTTTATTTTATCGGGGTTGTTTGCGTTTGCATTGGGCTTTTTATTTTATGTATTCAGGAGTTCAGGCAACGAAATCGAATCGTTCACCAAAAAAGACGCCAGTCTGGTCGTTTCCTTGTCCTGGATTTTTTTCTCTTTGATTGGCGCTGTACCTTATATAATATCGGGAGCCATTCCTGGTTTTATCAATGCTTTTTTCGAATCGGTGTCGGGCTTTACCACGACCGGAGCTTCAATATTGACTGATATTGAGGTGCTTCCCAAATCAATCATATTCTGGAGAAGTTTTACCCACTGGATCGGAGGAATTGGAATAATTGTACTTGTAATTGTTATAATGCCATCACTCCATATTGGCACTTACAACTTATTTACCTTTGAATCATCTGTCCAGGAAAAAATCAGGCCAAAAATAAAATCAGTCGGTAAAAGGTTATTGCTCATATATGTTTTGCTGACGCTGGCGGAAGTGATATTATTAATGGCAGGCAAAATGAATCTTTTCGAAAGTGTTTGCCATTCTTTCGGGACCGTGGCAACCGGTGGATTCTCTCCAAAAAACACGAGTCTTGCAGGGTATTCTCCTTATATACAATATGTTGTTACAGTTTTTATGCTGCTTGCAGGAACAAATTTTGTACTCCATTATTATCTGTACAAACGTGAGTTTAATAAAATAAAGGAGAATGAAGAGTTCCGGTTCTATCTTCTGGTTGTTTTTATTCTTGGAATGATCCTTACTTTTTCGTTGTATTTTACAATGAATAAAACTTTTGAACAATCGTTCAGGGAAGCATTCTTCCAATTGGTTTCAATTGTCACCTGCACCGGCTTTGCTTCAGCCGATTACCTGCTTTGGCCATCGTTTGCCTGGATGATAATTTTCCTGGCAATGTTTCTGGGTGGCAGCACCGGATCAACTGCAGGAGGAATTAAAATGGCAAGGCACCTTGTTTTACTTAAAAATGTCAAATTGTTTTTTCAGCAGTTAAAATCGCCAAAAGCCATCATAAACCTGAAACTGAATTCAAAAGTTTTGAGTGAAGAGAATAACAGAACAATTCTATCGTTTATCGTGCTTTATTTTTTAATTTTTGTGATTAGCTCTGTTTTTCTTGTATTTTTAGGATTAGACGGTAAAACAGCAAGCAGTTCAGTTGCAACATGTATGGCAGGTATTGGACCCGGAATCGGAACAGTCGGGCCTGTGAGCAATTTCGCCCATTTACCCGATCTGGCCAAATTCATTCTTTCATTCCTGATGATTTTGGGAAGGCTTGAAATTTATACTTTGCTTATTTTGTTTTCTCCTGCTTTCTGGAAAAATTAATTTTATACCGGATAAAAGAAACAGAGATTCCGTTTTTTTTTTTTTCAAAATGGCAGCATGCAGAAAAAGACTTTAAATCGACAGTTCCTGCAACAGATATTCACCGAAGGATTTATCCCGTACCTGATTTCTGTTATGCTGGTGTCAGCAGTTGCATTATTGTGTTATCCTCTTGTAAATACTGCCAGTTATCAGTTGGTTTCTTACATTCTGCTGATTGTGGTTTTCGTGATGGCAACATTTATGCGATTAGGTCCCGTATTGTTAGCCGCAACTTTAGGTTCCCTTATCTGGAATTTCTTTTTTATACCTCCGCATCATACTCTGCATATTGAAAAAACTGATGATTTACTGACGTTTGCGTTATTTTTCAGTATCGTGCTTCTGAACGGTGTTTTGACAACACGTCTGAGACGACAGGAACAGCTGGCGAGAGTAAGGGAACAACGGACGAATATTTTGTTTCAGTTGACGAAGGAACTTTCGAAGGCAGGAAGTATTGATGAAGTACTTGAAATATCGATAAAGGAGATAAAAAATCATTTTTCGGCTGATGCAGTGTTCATTCTGCAGGATGGGAATAATATTCTTTATAATACCGGCGGGTTGAAAAAAGAAAAAAAGTTGAGCCAGGCTGAATATGAATCAGCCGAATGGAGTTTTAAAAACAACCAGGAAGCAGGAGCTTTTACCGGTAAAATGAATTTTGGTGAATACACCTTTTATCCTTTGCCGGGAACCAAACTTGTTCCCGGGGTTATTGTAGTGAAGCTGCTGGAAAAGTTTACGGAAGAGAAAAGGACTTTCTGGCTTACTTTCATAACCCAAATTTCGAACGCGATTGAAAGGGAATTTTTGGCCGAAATAATTACAAAAACCAAATTTCTTGAAGAATCGGGAAGACTTTACAAAACATTGTTCAACTCAATTTCGCACGAATTCAGAATACCTGTGGCAACCATAATGGGCGCGTCCGAAACTTTAATGAATTCTTCGCATCCGCTTAATATTCAGACAGCATTGTTCAGCGAAATTTTTTCTGCATCACTCAGGTTGAACCGGTTGATAGATAACCTTTTAAATATGTCGCGACTTGAAAGCGGATTACTGACGGTCAGATTCGACTGGTGCGATATTAACGATGTTTTCAATAAAGTTGCCGAAGATCTGAAAGACGATTTAAAACCTTTTAAATTATCGGTGTTCATCCCCGAAAATATGCCGTTGGTAAAAATCGATTTTGGTTTGATGGAGCAGATTTTGTACAATTTACTTTTTAACTCGACACAATACGCACCGGTTGCGTCTGAAATAATTCTGACATCGGCACACGAAAATGGTGAGTTAGTGATAACAGTTTCCGACAAAGGTCCCGGATTTCCTGAAGAAGAGCTGAAAAAAGTGTTTTCGAAATTTTTCAGGGTCGATGGCAGAAAAACCGGAGGACTCGGACTTGGTTTATCGATTGTAAAAGGATTTGTGGAAGCTCACAACGGAAAAATCACTGTTGAAAATAATGCCGGTGGCGGATCAAAATTTATAATAAAAATACCCTCCGAAAATCCGGAAATTAATAATTTACTGCTCGAAAACGAATGAATGAAAATGAAACCATATTGATAATTGACGATGAGGTACAAATCAGGCGTTTGCTTGAAATAACCCTTTCGGCCAACGGTTATAAAACAATCCATTCTTCCACCGGAAAGGAAGGTCTTGTGGATGCAGCAACTTTTCATCCTTCGTTAATTATTCTCGATCTTGGATTGCCCGATATCGATGGTCACGAAATTCTTAAAAAACTGAGAGAATGGTATTCAAAACCGGTGATTGTTCTTTCGGTGCGCGACTCGGAAAAAGATATTATTATGGCGCTCGACAACGGTGCCAATGATTATCTAACAAAACCATTCCGGAGTGGTGAACTGCTTGCCAGGATCAGAGCTTCGCTAAGATCGGTAACAGAAAAGAGCGACAGTGCTGTTCTTGAAATCGGTTCACTTTCAATCGATCTGGTAAACCACATTGTAAAAAAGAATGAAGAAATCTTAAAACTTACTTCAACTGAATTTTCTCTTTTGTCGCTATTTGTAAAAAATCAGGGAAGAGTCCTGACTCACCAGTATATTCTGAAAGAAATATGGGGTTACGGTTATACTGAACAAACTCAGTATCTCAGGGTATTCATCGCGCAACTCCGGAAAAAGATAGAGGACGATCCTTCAAAACCGGCAATAATCATCACAGTTTCAGGAATAGGGTACCGGTTTGAAAACTGAACAATCTGAAAAGAACCTCTTTTTTTGTTTCAACACGATTTTCATGTTAATTTATTTAAATTGCAGAAAAGAAATCGCTTTTGCATGTTAATTCATTTGTAAATAAAATATCTTTGCAGTGCAAATAAAAATTAGTGATTCATGGACGAAGGCCCGTATCATACGAGAAAATCAATAGTAAAAATCATCCTTTAGGAAGCTTTCGCAAAAGTGCTTTCTGAGGAAAAAACAGGGGAGGCACTGTCATGTTAAAAATCTTTAAAAGTTTTGGTGGATATTTCGAAATCAACCGCGCCGAAAAAAATTGCTGGATCAATGTTTTACAGCCGTCAGGAGAAGAAATTACACGTTTGCATGAAGAATTTAATGTCCCGCAGGAGATTATTCAGGATGTTCTTGACGCAGACGAACGTCCCAGGGTGGAATTTGATGATGATTGGTCGTTGATTATTTTCAGAATTCCGATTTCAAGTCCGAACAACGGGGTACCTTATTTTACGGTTCCTTTAGGAATATTTATGACCGATCATATTACAGTTACAATTTGTTCTTTGGAAAATGAGGTGTTGCTTTTCGACCAGCCTTCCATTTATCGCGACAGAAACCAGAACCTTAACGATGTAATAAATTTTATTCTGAAACTGTTCCTGCGGTCGGCAACAACTTACCTGCGTTACCTGAAACAGATCAACCAGCAGACAGCACTGATTGAAGCAGATCTCGAAGCTTCAATCAAGAATGAAGAGCTGAACAAACTGTTGAAAATGGAAAAATGCCTGGTTTATTTTATTACTTCGTTGAAAGCCAACGAAATCGTACTAGCAAAATTGCGAAACTCGAAAAAGGCCACCTTGAGCGAAATCAATGAAGATCTGCTCGAAGATGCATTTATCGAAAATAAGCAGGCACTCGATATGGCGCAGATCTATTCCGACATTCAGGCCGGAATGATGGATGCTTTTGCATCGTTGATTTCGAATAATCTTAACGTTGTGATGAAACAGCTGACTTCAATTTCTATTATTTTAATGATTATGACTCTGGTTGCCAGTTTGTACGGAATGAATGTCCCGAATTTCTTCGAAGATTTTAAATACGCTTTCCCGGCAGTTTTAGGCATCTCAGGAGTACTTGCTTTAATAGGGTTTATTCTTTTCCGGAAAAAGGAATGGTTTTAATCACCTTGAAGGAAAATTTCCGGAACTGTATAATCGTGTGATGGAAATCTGTTAATATTGCACGATTTTTCAATTGTTATTTTTATGAAACAATTTTATACAATTGGCTTACTGGCAATGTCGAACACATTCATGACTTTTGCATGGTATGGTCATCTGAAATTCAGGCAAATGAAGTGGTTTGAAACGCTGCCATTAATCGCAATTATTCTGATCAGCTGGGGAATTGCCCTTTTCGAATATATGTTTCAGGTGCCGGCAAACCGGATCGGGTACAAAGAAAACGGCGGGCCTTTCACTCTTGTTGAACTGAAAGTAATTCAGGAAGTAATCACTTTGGTGGTTTTTGTTTCATTCTCTCTTCTGTTTTTCAAAAACGAAACTTTCAGAATGAATCATCTGATTGGTTTTATTTTCCTGATCCTTGCCGTTTATTTCATTTTTAAAAAATAGAATATCCGGTTCTGATCAGCATTCCGTCAATAAATTCAAAACTTTGATTCCTGAAAAAGTTTTTGCTCTGTTTCGATTAAGAAATATTGTTAAAACAATTAATTTAGGACTGAAACTGAATTGATAAAATGCTGAATGGCTTCAGGAGAAAATACCGATAATTATAAAAACCGGATCAGGGAACTGGAAACTCAGCTTTCAGAACTTAAAACCAGGCTGAATGAAGCAAAAACGGTTCTTGACGAGGAAAGCGAAAAGCGAAGCTACTACCAGCTGATTGCAGATTTCACTTTTGGCTGGGAACTTTGGTTAGAACCATCGGGGAAAATGAAATACTGTTCACCTTCATGTTTCGATCTCACCGGATACACTTCCAACCAGATCATTGCATCCGGAGATATTTCCGATTTGCTTGTTTATCAGGCCGACCGGGATAAATATTCGCAGTTTGTCACCAATTCACTCGACCAGATGCTGGTCAATCAATCGCTCGAATTCAGAGTTCTTACACGCACAAAACAGTTGCGCTGGTGTACGATGAATGTTCGCGGCGTTTATGATAAACAGGGAAAATACCTGGGAATCAGGGCTTCTGTGCAGGATATTACAAGGCTTAAACGGGCAATGGGGCAAATTCAGGAAATGGAAGCTGTAAAAGAGCTGGAGGACAAAACACGGCAACGGCTTCAGAATCAGTTAAGTATAAAAGACAGGGAATTGGTTTCGTTTTTATTGCAGCTTTCGCAGAAGAACGAGCTTATTTCAAAAGTGGCCATTCAGCTGAAAAAGATGAAATCGCCGGTGAACGAAAAAAACAATTCGCAGTTACAGCAACTTATCGAATTCATTGACAGTAATTCGGTTACACCACTCGATTGGACAATGGTGGAAAGCCAGCTTGAAAAACTCCATCCCGGTTTTCTTAATCGCTTACAAATCAAACATCCCACAATTTCGCAAAAGGATAATAAAATGTGTGCCTATCTTCGCCTCGGATTGTCGAGTAAAGAAATCTCCGGATTGCTCAATATTGCTGCCAAGAGCGTGGAAATTGCACGGATCAGGCTGAGGAAGAAACTAAAAATTTCTGGTAAAACCCGTCTTGTAACTTACCTGAACCATATCTGATATCAGGTATTTTCAAAATACTTTAAAATATATGTCAGGTTTTATATTTATTTAACTATTTGTAAACAAGTAAGATATTAAAATAAATGTAATGTTATAATTTTTATTGATTATGTTTTTGTATGGTTTTTAATTGGGTTGTATAATTCTTTTTGAATACCTTTGGTAGCAAACAAATTGTAAACACAAAAACAGATGAAAATCAATAATCCCGATTCCGGTTTCAGAAATTTATTGAATGAAGAAATCGGACAACTGGTGCACCAGGGTTGTTCATCCACAGATTGGAACCTGGTCAAAGTTTCAAACGATTTCATTCCCGATAGTATTGAAAACTGCAAATTCACTGGGTACATTCTCCTGAACAGTTTCAGCGGCACAGTCGATCTGGTTGGAGGAATTGCCTTTAAAACAGGAATATACAATGCATGGCTGCATAATTGTGAAGTCGGGAAAAATGTACTGATTCATAACGTCAGGAGTTACATTGCCAATTATAAAATCGAAGAGAATGTTGTGATTCATAACATCACAACCCTGGCAGTTGACGGTGAAACATCGTTTGGAAACGGGGTGATGGTGGAAGCGATTAATGAGGGTGGAGGCCGCGAAATCCCGATTTACGATTATTTATCAGCGCACGTGGCTTACATCATGTCTTTGTACCGTCACCGCCCGAAACTGGTTGCCCGGTTAAAAAATATGGTTTCCGAATATGCCGGATTTGTTAAAAGCAATCGTGGTGTAATTGGGGCCGGCTCAAAAATCCTCAATTGTAATACGATTCTGAATGTAAAAACCGGTCCGGCAACCACCATCGACGGGGCAAAAAAATTGAAAAACGGCAGCATCAACAGTAATTACGAAGCTCCTGTGAATATCGGTGAAGGAGTGATTATGGAAAATTTCATCGTTAGCTCGGGCGCTAAAATTATGGATGCAACACTGGTTTCGAAATGTTTTATTGGGCAGGGTTGCGTACTCGACAAACATTATTCAGCCGAAAACTCGGTGTTTTTTGCTAATTGTCAGGGATTTCACGGCGAAGCATGTTCAATTTTTGCTGGTCCTTACACGGTCACTCATCACAAATCGACTTTACTGATTGCGGGGATGTTTTCGTTCCTGAACGCCGGAAGCGGTTCGAATCAAAGTAATCACATGTACAAACTGGGACCGATTCACCAGGGGATAATGGAACGCGGTGGCAAAACCACAAGCGATTCGTATTTGCTCTGGCCTTCGCGCATCGGCGCTTTTACACTTGTAATGGGGCGTCATTATAAACATTGCGACACAACCGATTTTCCTTTTTCGTATTTAATCGAAAGTAACGACGAAAGTGTCCTGGTTCCGGCAGTCAATCTGAAAAGCATTGGTACAATCCGCGACACACAGAAATGGCCCGGGCGCGACAACCGTTCCGATTCAAACCTGCTCGATTTCATTAATTTCAATCTGCTTAGCCCTTACACCATTCATAAAATGATGAATGGCCGCAGAAAGCTGCTGGCAATCCGCGAGTCTTCCGGAAGTTCGGCAAGCAGTTACAGTTACGATAAAATGAAGATCGAAAGTCATGCACTCGAACGTGGCATTTCTCTTTACGAAATGGCGATCTGGAAATTCCTCGGAAATTCATTGATTACCAGGTTACAAAACGGAAAATATAAAAACGATAAGGAAATACAGGCAGCACTTCAACCCGATACTCCGCTTGGCAAAGGGCACTGGGTCGATCTTTCAGGATTGATTTGTCCGTTTGAAGCGCTGGATAAATTGCTTGACTCGGTCGAAAAAGGTGAAATGAGTTCGCTGGAAGAAGTAAATTCGGCGCTGGCAATGCTTCATAAAAATTATTACAATTATGAATGGACCTGGGCTGCCGACGCTTTTTCCGGATTCTATGGAAAAAGTGTTGAGGAATTCACAGCTTCGGATGTAATTGAAGTGGTTGAAAAGTGGAAAAAGAGCGTGCTCGATATGGACAGATTTCTGTATGAAGACGCACGGAAAGAGTTTTCGATGAGCAAAATGATCGGATTTGGTGTTGACGGAACCAATGTTGCGCGTGAAGAAGATTTTGCACAGGTACGCGGCGAATTTGAAAGCAACAAAACCGTGGTTGCCATCTGCGAACACATGGAGAAAAAGGAAAAGCTGGGTAATGAAATCATCGGTTTGATGAACCTCATAAACAACCTGGTTATTGATGATGTGGCAGGGAAAAATTGAATGCTGGATGCTTGATACTGGATGCTTGATACTCGATACTTGATGATAATTAATATATGATATTTCAGTATAATAACTTGAAACTCGAAACTTGGAACTTGGAACTTGGAACTTGGAACTTGGAACTCGAAACTTGGAATCCGGAACCCGGAACTCAAAACCCGGAACTCGGAACCCGGAACCCGGAACTCAAAACTTTAAACTTTAAACTCGATGTGCGGAATAATAGGTTACATAGGGAAAAAGGAAGCTTTTCCCATCATCATCAAAGGATTGAAATGGCTTGAATATCGTGGTTACGATTCTGCCGGTGTTGCTTTGCTTAACGGAAGTCTTGAAGTGTATAAAAGAAAAGGAAAAGTTACAGATCTGGAAAATTTTGCAATCGACAAAAATAATGGCGGTACGATCGGGATCGGGCACACACGCTGGGCAACGCACGGTGAACCTAACGACGTGAATGCACATCCGCACAATTCGATGAATGGCATTTTTACCATTGTCCACAACGGAATTATCGAAAATTATTCTGATTTAAAAACCGATTTAACTGAACATGGTTTCATCTTTAACAGTGAAACTGACACCGAAGTGCTTGCCAACCTGATTGAATATTTTTACAACCAGAGTGAAGAGATAAATGCTGAAACGGCGCTTCAGCTGGCGCTTTCAAAGGTTGTTGGCGCTTACGGAATAGCTGTTTTGTGCAGTAACGAGAAGGATAAAATCATTGTTGCGAGGAAAGGGAGCCCGTTGGTTGTCGGTCTGGGAAACAAGGAGTATTTTATTGCCAGTGATGCCGCGCCAATTGCAGAGTTCACGAGCCAGGTCGTCTATTTGAATGACGAGGATATTGCAGTGATCAAAAGAGACAGTTTCACTCTTAAAAATGTCAGAAATAATCCGGTTTCACTGAAAATAAGCAGTCTCGACCTTGAAATTGGCGAACTCGAAAAAGGTGATTTCGAGCATTTTATGCTGAAGGAAATACACGAACAACCCAAAACAATTGAAGAGACTTTCCGTGGGCGATTGCGCTCAGATTATTCGGAAATTGTTTTGGGAGGCCTCCTCAATGTTTTCCCGAAAATTGTTAATGCCGAACGAATCATTATTATTGGTTGCGGTACTTCATGGCATGCAGGATTAATCGGTGAATATTTGCTGGAAGAATATGCACAAATTCCGGTTGAGGTGGAATATGCTTCCGAATTCAGGTACCGTAAACCGGTGATTGGTAAAAACGACGTGGTGATACTGATCAGTCAGAGTGGTGAAACTGCCGATACTTTGGCTGCTCTTCATCTGGCAAAAGACAAAGGTGCAACTGTAATTGGAATTTGCAATGTGGTTGGTTCAACACTTTCACGCGAAACCGATGCCGGGGTTTACACCCATGCCGGAATTGAAATCGGTGTTGCATCAACAAAAGCATTTACCGCTCAGGTTACTGTTTTAACCATGTTTGCACTAAAACTTGCAATGGTACGCAAAACAATCAGTGTTGAAGATTACCAGATGCTGGTGAAAGAACTGGCACAGATTCCTGAAAAAGGGAGGTTAATTTTGAAAAATAACGAAAAAATAAAAGCCATTGCCGAAAAATATAAAGATGCCATCAACGCGCTGTACCTGGGCCGTGGATATCTGTTTCCGGTAGCACTGGAAGGGGCACTGAAGCTCAAGGAAATTTCGTACATCCATGCCGAAGGTTATGCTGCCGGGGAGATGAAACACGGTCCGATTGCATTGGTTGACGATAATTTACCAGTAATTGTAGTTGCTCCAAAAGACGACTATTACGAAAAAAATGTGAGCAATATACAAGAAGTAAAAGCCCGAAAAGGAAATGTGATTGCCATCGTTACCGAAGGCGATGTAGTGTTAAAGGAAATGGTAAACGACAGCATCGAAATACCCGATTCTCATCCTGCACTTGCACCTTTGTTGTCAGTAATTCCGCTGCAATTGCTGGCTTATCATATCGCCTTAATGCGTGGCTGCAATGTTGACCAGCCCCGGAATCTAGCTAAGTCGGTAACTGTGGAGTAAGGTTTTTTTATTAAATCTGACAATTATACCATCCTTTTTACCCAGAAAAGACAATTGCCTCTCGTTCTTAACGGCAAAAAAAGTCTAATGGACTTAATGAAAAAACAGACCAGAGTTACCCAGTCTGTTTCAATATTTGATTATTTATTTTTTGTGGAAACGAATTTCCATGTCTGCTCGTCACATTCTAAGCCTTGAATATCTTCACAAAATGTAATTGTTATTTCATTTTCATTTATTGATTGGAAAAACAAATAGATAGGTTTAGTTCCACCCAATTCTCCAAGCCAAACAACTTTATCATTCGTCAATCCCCATGTTGTAACAGCAAACTCTTTCCAATCGCTATAATCATTATCAAAATTGTCGTCATATTGTGCGAGTAATTCAATCAGCCCACCTTCTTTAAAGGTAAATGTCAATATCGAGTTGTACTCATCATTATAATCATAATATCCCCAAGGGCCATTTTCGATTAAAAATCGTTCTATGTTAATGCCGGGAATTAAAGTAATAATATCCGGTTCAATCCCTGAGTTTTTAAAAGCAGGTTCAATTTGTACTGTTGAAGAATCCTTGCCCATTGTAAAAATATCCCAATATATCCCCTTTTCTACTTTGGGAGCTAAATTATCAATTATAGCATCGCCTGATAATAAAGTTGCTTTAAATGGTAATTCATTAGCTTCAGTCCAGGTTTCCTCTTTGGTTAAGTTCGTTTCAGTAACGCGCCTGGCAAATTTATATTTGATAATTTTTTCCTTAACTTCATCCTCATAATACTGTTTACTATCGGTTGGGCCTTTAAATTTAGTAGTCCAGGTACTTTTACTTTCAAGTTCACCAAACGAAATATTATCATAAAAAAACCTTGTTTCATCTCCCGATATTTTTGACCCATAGTAATCTTTGGCTAGAAATAATAAATTTGTAGCCGATTCTGATTTTTCCAAAACATCCACCGATTTCATAAAACCCAGATATTTTTTCACAAATTCTGATTTTTTAGTATTATCCAAATTAGCAGGATTACAATCTATTATTAACCCTGGGAATTTCCCCCCAATGCCATATATGGCTTTAACAACTTCCTGCTTTGTTGCACCATTTAAAATCAATCCTTTTATAAATTCTCCCTGTGTAAAGAATATATCAGTAAAGCGCTTTTGGCAATCGGAATTAAACAGTGACTTAAAAGCCTCAGGAACGATTAAAAAAATTAAATCGGAAACAAATGCATTTCTATTCGTTTCGCTAACCATTTTAAATAGCTCTGGTGAAGCTGTTCCCTGTTCGTTCCCATTTGTAAAAGAGACTATATATTCGCCTTCATCCGTAAAATTAAATGAAGGAGCCGTTGAGGTTTGAAATAAATTAAAAATTTTATCGAGACCCCATGCAACAACAGAAGTAGGGGCAAAGACCCATTGAAAGGGATTTAATAAACAGGGGCCATAAACTATTTTATTGTCTTTCTTCGCTTTAATCTCAAACCCCATAGTCGCATGTATGGGAGCTGTGGAAGGCC
>JBBIPU010000124.1:0-12527 GCA_037442685.1 Draconibacterium sp.
CGGTGTTGGCATAAATGGCATAAAGTTTTGAAAGATTCCGGTTGACAATTCCGGTAATGTATTTTTCAATCCGCACACGATTTTTTTCGGGGATGTTTCGTTGCCGTTCAAAAACGGTGAATACGAAATGTGTGTAAAGATTGTTGTAGTCGATTTTCATTCAATAATGTAAATAAGGTTGGTTCAAACTATGTAAAAAATTAGCTACTAAGGTTATCAAAAATCAAAAATAAGGTTTTTTAGGAATCACTTTCATTTCACCACAACAGTTTTTATGTTGACAAACTCCCTGATACCCTGCATCGAAAGCTCGCGGCCAAAACCACTTTGTTTGATTCCGCCAAATGGTAAACGTGGGTCCGATTTTACAAAATCGTTCACAAAACAGCAGCCTGCATCGAGTTGCAATTCTGCAATCCGGCTTCCGGTAAGAGTGTCTTTTGTAAAAACGGCAGCACCCAGCCCAAATGGGGTGTCGTTGGCAACTTTTACTGCTTCTGCCTCATCTTTTACCCTGATTACCGAAGCCACCGGTCCAAACAGTTCATCATCGTAAGCCGGCATTCCGGGTTTTACATTTTCAAGTATTGTTGGCGGATAAAATGCTCCTTTCAGGGTGGGAATAACGCCACCCAAAATAACTTCGGCGCCTTTTATTACTGAATCCAGAACTTGCTGATGCAATTCGTCGCGCAGGTCGGTGCGGGCAAGTGGCCCCATTGTAATTTCAGGGTCGCAGGGGTCGCCAAATCTGGCTTCATTCATTTTGTCGGTAAAATGTTCCAGAAAATGGGAATAAACTTCATCGACAACAATAAAACGTTTGGCAGCAATGCAACTTTGGCCGGCATTGAGCAAACGGCTGGTAGCACAAACAATGGCCGACTGCTCCAGCGGCGCATCTTTCAGAATGATG
This sequence comes from Draconibacterium sp., assembly GCA_037442685.1. GTDB lineage: Bacteria > Bacteroidota > Bacteroidia > Bacteroidales > Prolixibacteraceae > Draconibacterium. Next base: position 917 of record JBBIPU010000124.1, read on the forward strand.
TACGGGTCGCTGCCACCCAGTTCGAGCACACATTTTTTTAGTTCACTCCCGGCAATGGCAGCCACGCTGCGGCCAGCCGGTGTGCTTCCGGTAAGACTCACCGCTTTTACTGCCGGGTTACGGATAATTCCTTCCACCATGCTGCTACCCACCAGCAATGTACGGAAAACATTTTCGGGGAAACCGGCTTCTCGAACCAACTCTTCAATGGCGAGCGCACAACCCGGAACATTGCTGGCATGTTTCAAAACCGCTGTATTTCCCGCCATCAGTGTTGGCGCCAGGAATCGGAAAACCTGCCAAAACGGGAAATTCCAGGGCATTACCGCCAGAATAGTTCCCAGAGGCTGGTACGAAATATACGCCGCTGAGTAATGGGTTTCGATGGACTCTTTTTCGAGCATCGTTTCGGCATTTTGCGCATAATACTCACAAACCCAGGCACATTTTTCAACTTCTGCAACACCCTCACGCATCACTTTTCCCATCTCGATGGCCATCAATTTGGCCAGCTCTTCCTTTCTGCTTCTGAGAATGGAAGCCAGGTTCAACATGAAAACTGCTCTTTGTGGAAAACTTGTGTTACGCCAGTTGTGAAAAGCTTTGTCAACCGAACTAATGATGCGGTTTGTTCCCTGAATTGAGTGTGTCTCGTAAGTATTTACTTTCTTCCCCGAAAACGGGTTGACTGATTTTATCATCATTTGAAACTTCGTTATAAAAACATAAATCTGTTACGTGAAAAATTGATTTGAGTTTTTGAATCAAACCTGAATTACTCAGTTTGAAATCAATAATCAAAGCAAGAAATCTTCCATATTTTCTTTATGAATCACTTTAAATTCAGCATCTGGATAAGCATTGGAAAATGTAACCGGCTGTTTGAATTTTGCATCAGGACTCCATTTGAATTCAAAAGCTGTTAATTCCCCGTTTCGTTCTTCAAGGTAATCGATTTCGTTTTGTTGTTTGGTTCTCCAGAACCAGGAGTTGGGCCATAAATCAGCATAATGCAAAAATTTCTTCCGCTCCGAAATAATAAAATTTTCCCACAATGCTCCTATGTCGGTCCGGTTTTCGATTTGCGATAAATTGGATATCAACATATTGCGGATTCCATTGTCCCAAAAATAAATTTTCCTCGAAAATTTCAGTTCATTTCTCAGGTTCCGGCTGAATGAAGCCAACCTGAAAATAATAAACGATTGCTCCAGAACAGTGATATATTTTTCAACGGTTTTGGCATCAAGGCCGCACAATTGCGCCAGTTCGGAATACGAAACCTGCGAACTAATCTGAAAAGCGATTGCTTGTAACAATTTTATCACGCTATCAGGCTTTTTTATTTGTTCAAGCCTGAAAATATCTTTGTACAGGTAACTGTTTGCCAATTGGCGCAGGATGGCTTCCTCGTTTCCCTGCTGAGTAACCACTTCGGGGTAGTAGCCATAAACCATCCGATGCGGAATCAGGCGTTTTTCCTCTAATAAACCATGATGTTGAACCATTTCGGCAAACGACAGGGGAAACATAGTGTATTCCCATTTTCGTCCGGTAAGCGGTTCGTTCAGGTGGTTTGCCAGTTCAAAAGACGAACTTCCGGTTACAATCAACTGGTATTCAGGTAGCATGTCGGTTATTAATTTTAACCTGATTCCAATATCTACGATTTGTTGAGCCTCGTCAACAACAATTATTTTTTTATTGCCGAAAATGGCTTTAAACCGTGTTGCCGACATTTCCCTGAAAAGGTTTTGTACGTCCAGTTCGTCACCGTTCAGCCACAATAATTCAGGGTTGCTTTGAAAAATTAGCCTGATTAATGTGGTTTTGCCAACCTGTCGCGCTCCTAAAATGATAACCGCCTTTCCATTAAACAGCTTATCTTCAACTATTTTACCGAGTATTCTTGGTATCATTTTTTACATTTTTTAAACACAAATATAAATTGATTTATCAGGAGAAACAAGCAGAAGATTAACTTTTCAGGATTTGATTCCTCAAAAGTTATGACTTTCCGGGATTTGATTCCTCAAAAGTTATGACTTTCCGGGATTTGCAAAGAAAAAGCTATTCAAAATTTCCTTTCAGCACAAAAAAGAAAGGCACTGCGTTTTTGCAATGCCTTTCAAAATATGATAAGTAAATCTGATTTTGATTACCGCATCGGAACCTCAATGGCAAGAATCTTCGATGGTTTCAAAAAACTGATTTCAAGAGGTTCAACAATATCCCAAACACCAATTGCATCGCGGGTTTTCAATACCTGGCCGCCAATTATTACTTCGCCTTCGGTGAGCATAAAATAAACGCCGTTAGCAGAGTCATTCAGTTTGTAAGCTGTTGATTCAGCTTCTTTGCTGTCGAAAACCGAAAGAAAGGCATTCTGGTAAATCCAGAGCGATTCGTCCTTCCCATCAGGCGAAACCAGCAATTGCCAGTTATCGATTCTTTTTCCCGGGTCAAACATTTTCTGGTCGTACCTGGGTTGGTGGCCTTTTCTGTCGGTAAAAATCCAGATTTGGTAAAGATTCAGTTCTTCAGTTTTTGAAGCATTGAACTCTGAATGCCAGATGCCGCTGCCTGCCGACATTACCTGGACTTCGCCCGCGGTTATCACTCCTTCGTTTCCCATGTTGTCGGTATGCCGCAACGCACCGTAATGCGGAATGGTGATGATTTCCATGTCGTTGTGCGGATGCAGGCCAAAACCCTGTGCCGCCCCGATAATATCGTCGTTTAAAACCCGCAGCAACCCGAAATGTATTTTTTCGGGGTCGTACCAGTTGGCAAAACTAAATGAATGGGCTGCTTTCAACCACCCGTGGTTGGCAAATCCCCTGTTTTCTGCTTTGTGAAATATTGTTTTCATAATACCAACATGACAAAGAAGAATTGCCAATTGTTTAAAAACGTGTGATTTAATAAACTAGTTTAATTTTCTCGCAAAGCCGCAAAGAAACATTTCTGCGTAAACCCCAATGTATTATTCAACCACCCTGATTTCCCAGGTCATTTCCATGGCTTTGCGATAAGCTGCGGTAACTCCGCAATAAGTGCTTTCTGAAAGTTTCACAGCTTTTTCGAGCTTGTCCATGGGCAGGTCTTTCCCTTTGAACTGGTAAATCACATTCATTTTTGTGTAATGCATCGGGTGTTCGTCGGTAACATCGGCTTCCACAATCACATTAAAAGCTTCGGGAACCACTTTCATTTTTCCGAGAATCATAATCACATCAATTCCGGTACAGCCTGCCAGCGCCGTCAGCATCAGTTTTTTTGGACGCGGACCAAGATCACTGCCTCCTGATTCTTCTGTTGCATCAATAATTATTTTGTGACCATCCATGTCACCTTCAAAGGCAACTTTGTCTGTCCACGACATATCAACCACATGTTTCATAAAATATCTTGTTTTTAAATAGTTTTCATTTATTTTGCAGCTCAAATATAGCATATCCGAATATCTATATAAAAAGCAGCAAATAAACTGCGAAATTGTATCTTTAAACACGTTAAAAGCGTGATTTGTTTATAATTAAAAATTTATATGAGAAGCATATTAAAAAGGCCAACAGAACAGGAGACAGATCTGAGCGGATTTCAGTTGTTCAATAAACTGACAGAAGAAGAATTCAGCAGGTTGAATTTTGACAAAACCTGTTCGATGTATAAAAAAGGTACCATAATTTACCGCGAAGGCAGCCGTCTGACTGGTTTTTACTGTGTTACACGCGGAATAGTCAAAATATTTAAGACCGGCATCGACGGAAAAGAACAGATCATCAGGTTTGCCAAAAGAGGCGAAATAATCGCTTACCGTTCGCTGCTGAGCCAGGAACTGGCATGTACCACAGCCAAAATAATCGACGAAGCAATTTTGTGTCACATTCCTTATCAGACACTGCTGTTTTTAATACAGAATAACTGGCAGTTCTCGCATCACATGCTGCAGATTGTTTGCAGGGAACTTCGCGAGGCCAACGATTACATTACCGATATTGCCCAGAAAACGGTCCGTGAACGGCTTGCCGAAGTTTTGCTTCTGTTAAAGGAAAATTTTGATCTCGACAATCAGAATACGCTCCAGATTTCGCTTACCCGCGAAGAACTTGCCAATATGGTGGGAACCGCGACAGAATCGGTAATCCGTTTACTTTCAGAGTTTAAACAGGACAAACTGATCGAATTACAGGGCAGGAAAATAAAATTTCTCGATATTCCAAGTTTGCGCAGGGTAGCCAATATTTAGTGATTATTCAGAGATTCAAAAATTATCTGTAATAATGCCCTGAGATTGCAATTTTCCCCTTGAGGGAAATATAGGGTGATTGTAATTTTCTAACAAAGAAATTTTATTTTTCATGCAGGAGCGCCACAAAAACAAAGAGCAGTATTTTAACGAACAGGGGCTGACTTCCCAAAAATTTGTGGTGCCTTTTCTTTCGGATCTGCTGGAAATTGACAGCAAAACCACGGTCCTTGAAATTGGATGTGGCGAGGCAGGTAACCTGAAACCCTTTGCTGACCTGGGTTGTAAATGTACCGGAATAGATATTTCGTGCAGCCGCATCGAACTGGCAAAAGAATTTTACAATGATCACATCCACCGCAGTAATCTCACTTTTATCTGCGAAGATATTTACAAAGTAAATCCTGATAAAAAGTTCGATTTAATTATCATGCGCGATGTAATCGAACATATTCCCGACCAGGAAAAATTTATGAATTTTGTGAAAAACTTTCTGAAGTCCGAAGGAAAATTCTTTCTTGCATTTCCGCCATGGCAAAATCCGTTCGGAGGTCACCAGCAGATTTGCAAAAGCAAAATTCTTTCGAAACTGCCCTGGTTTCATCTTCTTCCCCGCAGTTTTTTCAAGTCATTCCTGAAATGGATGGGCGAAAGCGAAGGAACTATCACCGCCCTGCTTGAAATAAAAGACACTGGCATTTCGATCGAGCGTTTTGAACGCATTTTAAAGCACGAGAATTATGAAACCGATAAAAGAGTGTTCTGGTTAATCAATCCGAATTACCAGACCAAATTCGGGCTAAAACCGCGCAAACAGGCGAAACTGATCTCTGCAATTCCCCGGTTACGGAATTTCTTTACAACCGCCGTGTATTACGTGGTTTCGAAATAATAATGATTGCTAAAAATTTTTGTTTCCTGTCCTTTTGTAATACTATCCTGATCAGAAATTTTACGCAGCAAAAATGTTATTGTGTTTGATCTGACTTAACTCCTGTTGTTTGTTTCTAAACGTTTCTTCCAAATCAAAATCTTCCTGTAAACCAAGCCAAAATTTTGGCGAATTTCCAAAATAAATACCAAGCCGTATTGCAGTGTCGGCAGTAATTGCCCTCTCTCCTTTTAAAATAGCTGAAGTTCGTGTTTGAGGAATCCCAATGTCTTTTGACAATTTATAGGCCGAGATATTTAACGGTTTTAAAAATTCTTCCAAAAGGATTTCACCCGGATGTATGTTTTTCAATTTTTCCATAAAAATTCATTTAATGATAATCAATAATTCTTACCTGCTCTGATTGTCCTTCGTGCCATTTAAAAATGATCCTCCATTGTTCATTGATTCTGATACTGTAAAAATCTTTAAGATTGCCACTAAGTTTCCCGAGTCTGTTCGATGGTGGAATGCTCAAATCATTTAAAGTTTGTGAGTTGTTCAACATCCTTAATTTCCGACGACCGATATTTTGAATTTCAGGTGGAATATTCTTTATCCAGAAGCCGTTCCAAATTAATTCCGTATCCTTATCACCAAAGGTTAAAATCATGCTTACAACAATCATTACTTACGCCAAAGATAAGTAATTGTTTCGATATTTCTTTATGACAGAATTTATTACCTGGTTTCGAAATAAATCTGAAATGAAAGTTACTGCCTCCCGATCCAGTCTTCGGGATCGAGTTTCTGATTTTCTTTCCAGATCTGGAATTTCAGAATTGATTTGTTATCGTCGTCCGAATCGGTGTAAACTGTTCCGACGGTTTGTTTTGTTGACACTTTATCGCCTTTTTTTACGGTTACTTCCCTTAAGTTTGAATACACAGTAAGGTAGCTGCCATGCCTGATAATAACAGCGGTATTTCCACCAGTTATGCCAAAAACACGGCTGACTTCGCCGTTAAAAACCGACCTGACTTTTGCCCCTGCTTCGGTAGTGATACTGATTCCGTTATTCCGGATCTGTACATTGCTTAAAACCGGATGCTGGTTAATACCAAAATGCTCGGTAATTGTACCCCGCTCGACCGGCCACGGCAAACGTTTTTTATTCTGCACAAAACTGTCGCCAACCAGTTTCTGTTCGGGTGTAAGCGCAAAACCTGAAACTCCGGTTGCTTTACTTTTACTTGCTTCTTCCTCGATAATCCTTTGAATTTCTTTTTCAAGCTGCTGCTCAATTTCGCGCTGTTTCTGAAGTTTCTTCTGCAGCGATTGTTTTTCTTTCTGAAGTTTTTGAATTTCGGTGTTTTTCTGATTTTTTTCCTGGGCAAGTTGCACTGTTTCCTTTTTTACATCGGTCAGTAATTGCAGTTTTATCAGTTTTTGCTGTTCCAGCTTTTCTTTTTTCTGATTTAGTTCAAGTTGAACGGCATTCATTATTTCCGCCTGATTTTCGCGATATGCAGTGTAATGTTTCATGTACAAATGCCGACGGAAAGCCTGGTTTACATTGTCGGCCGAGAGCAGTAACAGAATCTGGTCGTATGCATATTTGTTGCGGTATGCCGACCTTATTAACTCGGCATACTCTTTTTTCAGCTCTTTCAGATCGCTGTTCATTAAATTTATTGCAAGTGTATTGTTATCGATGAATTGCTGATAAATTGATATTTCACCGTTAATGGCTGAAACCACACCGTTTCTTTTTTCAATCTGGTTGCTTAACAACTGAACGCGGTTCAATGACAATTTCTGATTATTCTGAACCTCGTTAAGCAGCTTGGTTGTGTATTTTATCTCGTTTTCCGCATCCTGCTTTTTCCTTTGCAATTCGTCGATCGACTGCGAAAAACCAATAAAACTGAAAAGAATAAACAATCCGGTAACAAGAAATAACTTCATTCAAAAAAAGGAAAATTTTGTTCCTGCGAAAGTAACAGTTTAAGAGGTTAATTTACTTCGATTTTTTGATATTTTTCGGGGATTTCCAAATTTAATCCGTCTAATTTATCGGTTGAAAAACCGCTCATCCTGACCTTTAATGTAACAAAGTCAGATTCAGAATTAAAACTCATGTCAACTGATCCGGGATATTCTTTATTCAGCACTTTTACAAAATCGGAGAAATTCATTTCCATTTTCCGGTTGTTGGTTTTATCTTCAATCAGCAGTTTAACCAGAGAAAAGTTAACCGGATTAAACGTCATTTTCTGCAGTATCAGGGCAGTGTCGTTAAACCGTTTTAAACGTCGTTCAATTTTACCTGTTTTACTTTTTTGTTCCAGCCTTAACACTTTTCTTTCCTTTTCCGACTGGAGTACATACATGCCCGATTCGACAGATGTCCTGAATGCTCTGAAATCTTTGTCTTTCTCATCGTTGCGATATGAAAAAGCACTGTTCGAAATAATTGCCTGAACCGTGGCAAAATCGAGATCGATATTCAGATAATTACTTAAATATGAATAATCATCCACAAAATAATTTCTGTCGATGTAATTTACATAAACAACACTGTCGGGGGTCAGCAAAACACGGCCCACCGGAATATTCAATTTTGTAATTGATGCCAGAATCCTTTTGTCTTTTATCGCTTTTAAACTGATTCTGAACGATGCTTTTGACTGATTACTTGCATACTGACAGTTGATCCGGCTTATTGAAAAATCGTTGTAAGCCAGACTGTTTTCGGCTACATTCTTCAGCAGTTTTGCAGTGCTGATGGGTTTTACATTTGTTGCGGCGGGAATTTCGCGGGTTGTTTTACACGAAGAAAATGCGACAGCAATAATAATAAAAGCAAAAACAAATAATTTATATGATGAACGAAATCTGATCATATTTCTATTCCTCAAAATATTTGTTCTCACGTATTTTACGTTTTAAAACCTCTGAAGTGCCCCCGTTATTCTGTGCCTTTTCCCAATACTGGCGCGCTTCCTCAATCTTATTTAGCATAAATAAAATATCGCCATAGTGCTCAAGCATAACTGCATTACTCTCTCCCCCGTATTTTATTGCTGCCTCCATATAAAATTTTGCCAGCGAATAATTTCCCTTTTTAAATAACACCCAGGCATAAGTATCGAGGTAAGTTGAATTTTCAGGAAATTTTTCAATCACTTTTCCGCTCATTCTTTCTGCCTTTTCCAGATCTCTTCCGGCCAGGGATAAATAGTACGCGTAATTATTCAGGCCAACGTAATTATCCGGACTCAGTTCCACAGATTTATCGAACAGCTTAAAAGCTTCATCAATTTTATTCAATTTGTACAAAGCCTCACCTTTTAACATCAGAAACTGCCCTTTTAATGCAGGATTATCCACAACGAAATCTGTTCCTTCATCCACAACAGTAATCGTTTCGTCGTATTTTTCAAGCTGAATGCATGCCACGCTTTTCATCAGGTAAACATTCGGCTGGTTCGGAAATAGTTCAATTGCTTTTGTGCTGTGGTTGTAAAGTCCTGTCCAATCCTGCAGGTCATTATCTATAAACAAAAGCCTTTCCCAGATCATGTAATCGTTGCCTTCCAGATCCAAAGCTTTTAAAAGTGCATCCCGTCCTTCGGCAAGTTTATTATTCCGGAGCAAATAATCGGCTTGAATCGTGTAAACAAGAAATTCGTCAGGATGAGTTTCGAGTAAAATTTTAATCAGTTCCACCTCTTTTTCATCTGTAATTTTCGATTGCTCACGGTTGGAAATCAGCAACATGTAAAGCTGTAGTTTTGTCTGAATGTCAACGTTTTTACTAGAAAATCCCTTTTTTGTTTCTTCGAAAGACTTTTCGGGTTGGTTATTTTGCAGATAATAATTGGCAAGCGAAAAATGGACAAAGCCGCTTTCGGGATCAATTTCCAGAATTTTATTGTAGTTTTTAAGCGCATTTATGCTGTCGCCCTGGCTCAGGTACAAATCGGCAAGCAACCCGTAATATTTTGATTCTGAAGGATTTTCATTTATAAGCTTTTTGATTTCGTCAAAAGCTTTGTCAACCTGCCCGTTTGCAAGGTAAAGCTGCTGCAGTTCGACCGCAATCTGTTCGTTAACTCCGGTTTCTTTTTCAAGTAATTTATAGGTTTGAATTGCTTCGTCGTATTTCTTACCGCTGGCTAACAATACAGCTTTTGTATATAAATATTGCTGATTATCAGGATCATCTTTGAGTAAATCGCTGTAAATCCCGGCGGCTTCCTCGTACTTTTTTGATTGCTGGTAAATTTGTGCCAGCAATTGTTTGTACCAGATATTTTTGGGATTTATACTTATTGCCTTTTCGAGCAGTAATGTAGCACTGGCAAAATCGTTGTTTGCAGCATGAATACTTGCCAGTTCGTACATTGCGGCCGAAGAGTTCGGATCAATCTGAAGACAATTTGATAATATCTGAATAGCATTTCGCGCATTACCAAACATTTTCTGTTTTAATGCTTCAGAAAAGAGATAGTCAAATTCCATCTGTTTCTTTTCGGCTGCCTCATTATTTTCAGGTTCAACCGCAGCCTTGACAACCTGCTCTTCGGTTATTTTTTTACTTCCCGAACACGCTGTAAAACCAATAAACAAAGCAACAAGACCAATGCTGAATATAATTTTTTTCATTTTTTCTATTTTTTCCCTGTGTGCCCGAAACCGCCTTCACCTCTTCGGGTATCTTCCAGTTTTTCAACCAGATTCCATTTTACTGTTTCGTGCGATGCAATAATCATCTGGCAAATTCTTTCGCCGTTCTCCACTACAAAATCCTCATGCGACAAATTGATTAAAATTATCCCTACTTCGCCACGATAATCTGCGTCAATTGTTCCGGGAGTATTTAAAACTGTTATTCCTTTTTTCAATGCCAAACCGCTTCTTGGACGTATCTGAGCCTCGAAACCTGCCGGAATTTCGACATACAAACCAGTCGGGATCAGCTTTCTTTCGAGTGGTTTTAAAACGACAGGCTCGGTTAAACTGGCACGAACATCCATTCCAGCCGAAAGCTCTGTACTGTAAGCCGGCAATTCGTTATCCGATTTGTTGACAATTTTTATTTCCATTAAAAACTCCCTGTTTTTTGAGAACCGCAAATATATGGAATTATCAATACTTTACGGTTCCGTTTAACATTATTTGTTAATTATATGCTCATTTCAACTTATTGGAAAACAATTAAATGAACATAAGGTTTGCCATGATTTCATCGGAAACAAAAATTCCCTTCTCTGTCAGGGTATAAATACCTGCATTTTGATTTACCAATCCTGTTGAAATGTACTTTTCGATGTTTTGTTGAAAATAGGTTGTTTTTTCCAGCCCGAATTCATTTGTTATTTCTTGGGTTGAAACTCCCCATTTTGTCCTGATCCGGGTTAAAATGTATTCGTTGTATTTGTTATTTCCGGTCAGTATTTCTTCTTCCCAGAAAGGCTGATCCGATTCAAGTGATTTTATATAACTTTCAATATGTGAAACATTCCATCGCCGTGCATTACCATTGAACGAGTGAGCCGACGGGCCAAGTCCGAGATATTTAATACCTTTCCAGTACGAAGAATTGTGTTTTGAGTATTTTCCGTCTCTGGCAAAATTTGATATTTCGTAATGTTCGAAATTATTTTCCTTAGCAGTTTGAATTAACAACCGGAACTGCAGAACACTTTCATTTTCGTCAGGTGCTTTTAATGTTCCCTTTTTCAACCAGGTGTGAAACGGTGTTCCTTTGTGGTAAGTTAAATGATATGCAGAAAGGTGCTGAACCGGTAATTTAAAAACCATTTCAAGATCGGCCTGCCAGGTTTTTAGGGTTAACCCGGGCAAACCATAAATTAGGTCGGCACTGATATCGCGAAAACCGCATCTGGCAGCATTTTCAACCGCTTTAATTGCCTGAACTGCATTGTGCCTGCGGTTCATTTTTTTCAGAAACTCATCCTGAAACGATTGAATTCCAATACTTAACCTGTTAATTCCGGTGCTGTAAATCTGTTTTAAATATTCAGGAGTAAGGTCGTCGGGATTGGCTTCGAAAGTGATTTCAGCATTTTCTGATATATTAAAATTCTGATATAAAAAGCCGAGTATTTGATTTAACTCATCCAGGTTTAAAACAGAAGGGGTTCCACCGCCAAAATAAACAGTCTCGATTTTTTCGGAAGCAAGGTAATCAGCACGTTGAATGATTTCGGTGTGAATGGCTTTGATAAACCGTTGTTTAAACGAAATATTCACAGTTTTATAAAAATCGCAGTAATAACATTTCTGAAGGCAAAAAGGAATATGAACATAAATGCCTGCCATAGTGTTTTCTATGTTAAATAATTAAACAGGTTTGAATGATTTGCACAAAAAAAATTAAATTGCACCTGTTAAAAAAATTGATAATTAGATAATTAAACTAAAAACCCAAAATGAAAATCGGTTATTTCTGGAAACCC
>JBBIPU010000125.1:0-5902 GCA_037442685.1 Draconibacterium sp.
ACTTCAGAAGCGGTAATATCTTCATTGATAAGAATTTCCAGTGATTTTTCGAGCCTGATTTCGCGGATGAACTGGTTTACATGTTTGGTGTTGATTTTAAGCAGCCTGTTGTTCAGTTCCCTTTTCGGAATACAAATTTTTTTTGATAGTTCTTCAACTCCGAAATTTTCATCACCAATATTTTGAAGAATAATTTCTTTAAGTCTGGCAACAAACTCATCATCACTTAAATTGAAATGATGCATTGGGCAAATTAAACAGTTGAAAATATTGAAAGTTACTAAAAAACAGAAAACTTTGTTTCATAAAACTTAATGAAATTTATATTCGTCCTGATCATTGAAGGTAATAGCAGAAATCTGATTTCAGAAAACCAAATGCCAAAATAGTTTTTGAAAATATTTCGATTAATAGTGACAGGTTTCAAATATGACTTTCTGAAGTGTTACATAAAAAATAGTTACTTTTGCCACTTTCAAAAATTGAAAGTAAAATCAGAAAAATGAACATATCTTATTCCTGGTTAAAAAACTATATCGATATCGATTTATCACCTGAAGAAGTTGGAAAAATACTGACACAGATCGGACTTGAAGTTGGCAATATCGAAGAATTTGAAACCGTTAAAGGAGGAATGAAAGGTCTGGTGATTGGCGAAGTTGTCACCTGTGAGCCACATCCGAATTCCGACCATCTGAGCAAAACAAAAGTTAATATTGGTTCAGGCGAACTGCTCGATATTGTTTGCGGTGCACCCAATGTCGCAGCCGGACAAAAAGTGGTTGTGGCAACTGTAGGCACTATTCTTTACATGGGTAACGATGAATTTACCATCAAAAAGTCGAAAATAAGGGGTGAGGTTTCGGAAGGAATGATCTGTGCCGAAGATGAAATCGGGATTGGTACAGATCATGCAGGAACAATTGTTTTGCCTGACAATGTTAAAGTTGGAATGGCAGCCAAAGATTATTACAAAGTTGAATCGGATTGGGTGATTGAAGTCGATCTTACTCCAAACCGGATCGATGCAGGTTCGCATTTGGGTGTTGCCCGCGATCTTGCCGCTTTTCTGAAAAGAACTCAGAATATTCAGGTTAAACGGCCATCTGTTGACGGTTTTAAAGTTGATAACCACGATCTTGAAATACCCGTTGAAGTGTTGAATGTCTCAGCTTGTCCGCGATACTCAGGCGTTACAATTTCAGGAGTCACCGTGAAGGAATCGCCTGCATGGTTAAAGCAAAGATTAAAAGCCATCGGTCTTTCACCTATTAATAATATTGTCGATGTTACCAATTTTGTACTTCACGAAACCGGACAGCCGCTTCATGCCTTCGATGCTTCGGAAATAATCGGAAATAAGGTGGTGGTTAGAACTTTGGATGCAGGAACCAGATTTGTTACACTCGATGGGACTGAACGCGAACTGAATGAAAACGACCTGATGATCTGCAACACCGAAACCGGAATGTGTATTGGAGGTGTATTTGGCGGATTAACATCAGGCGTGAAAGATTCGACCAGGAATATTTTTCTTGAAAGCGCTTATTTCGATCCGGTTTATATCCGTAAAACTGCCCGCAGGCACGGGCTGAGCACCGATGCTTCTTTCCGTTTTGAACGTGGAACCGATCCTAACGGAGTGATTTACGCTTTGAAACGTGCTGCACTGTTGATTAAGGAAGTTGCAGGAGGTTCAATCTCGTCGGAAATAGTTGATATTTATCCGAATACGGTAGCAGATTTCAGGGTTGATGTTTCATGGTCGAATATCAAACGACTTATTGGAAAAGATCTCGGAAAAGAGGTAATAAAAGGTATTCTTGATTCGCTTGAAATAAAAATCGGTTCAGAATCGGAAACAGGGCTTTCGTTACTGGTTCCTCCTTACCGTGTTGATGTTAAACGCGAAGCTGATGTAATTGAAGAGATTCTGCGAATTTATGGCTACAATAATGTAGAAATACCCACACAGGTAAATGCATCGTTGCAAACTTCGGAAAAACCCGATGCTAACCAGGTACGGAATTTAATTTCTGAAATGCTTTCAGCACAGGGATTCAACGAGATATGGTCGAACTCGCTTACCAAAGCCGGATATTATTCGGGATTGAAAAATTACAGGGAAGAGCAGACTGTTAAAATACTTAATCCGCTCAGCGCCGATTTGAACGGAATGCGGCAAACCTTACTTCTTGGCGGCCTGGAATGCATCGTTCATAATATAAACCGACAGAATAAAAACCTCAGGTTGTACGAATTCGGCAACTGTTATTTTTACAAGGGGACTGAATTAAAGGAACATCCCGAAACAAATTACAGAGAGGAAGAACATCTTGGATTATTGGTTACCGGTGGCAGGGAAAACGAGAACTGGACTGAAAAGGAAAAACCTTCCACATTTTTCAGCATAAAAACCTATGCTGAAAATATTCTGAAACGACTTGGGTTGGAAACCAGTCAGATGCAGATTTCGGAAGTTGAAAATGAGTTGTTTTCTGAAGGATTGAGGTATGTTTTCAATAATAAACCATTACTGAATATTGGAATTGTTGCAAAAAAATGGCTGAAAAAATTCGATATCGAAAATCCGGTTTATTATGCCGATTTTAACTGGGACAATGTTTTTATCCTGTACAAAAAGCATAAAGTTGTTTTTGAAGAGTTGCCCAAATTCCCGTCTGTCAGGCGCGATCTGGCGCTTTTGATCGACAAGTCTGTTAAATTTTCACAGATCAGCGAAATTGCTTACCGTATTGAACGCAAGATTTTACGCGAAGTTGATCTGTTCGATGTTTATGAAGGAAAGGGAATTCCGGAAAACAAGAAATCGTATGCAGTCAGTTTTATCCTGCGCGATGATAAAGGCACCTTGAACGATAAACTGATCGAAAAAACGATGCAAAAGCTGGTAGAAGCATACAAAAGAGAAGTTGGAGCTGAACTTCGGTAAACTGAAAATCGTTTAATATGAAATGAATATCAGAAAATGACCAATATTACAAAAGATAAAATTATTAAGGAGTTGAAGGATTTGCCGGACGAAATTGTTAATGAAATCCTTGAATTTATAAGGTTCAAAAAAATAAAAAGGAGCTCTGAACGAACTGAAACTCACTTTGTAAGCGAATCAGCATTGTCAAAAGACTGGTTAAATCCATCAGAAGATGAAGCATGGAAAGATTTGTGAAGGGTGAAGTTGTTGTCGTACTTTTTCCTTTTTCAGATTTGTCGGAAGCAAAAAAAAGGCCAGCGTTGGTATTGGCAGATTTAATAGGAAACGATATTATTCTTTGTCAGATAACAAGTAAAATATCAGGCGATATTTATTCGATACCCATCTCTCAGAGTGATTTTGTAACAGGTACACTTGACAGGGAAAGCATTGTAAGACCCAACTGAATATTCACCGCTGACAAGAATATAATTGCAAAAAAAATCGGACAGATCAGACCTGAAAAATATGCCATTGTAGTCGAATCAATTTCAAGACTGATTGGGTTATGATGAAAAGTTCATATTAAAGAAAATGCAAAACCACGCCAAAGGAATTCTTTACGCTTCAATAACTGCCTTGTGCTGGTCGTTTCTCGCAATCGGGCTGAAAATTGCCGATCGCAGGGTTGATTCCCTTACCATTGTCTGGATCAGGTTTGTGATTGCATTTATATTTCTGTCCATCTGGCAGTTATCTGTCAATCCCTCTGCTTTTAAACTGATGATAAAACCTCCTTTGCTGTTAGTTGTTGCCGCAATTGGTTTGTCGTGGAATTATATCAGTTTTATGCTTGGCATTCATTACACCACCCCAAGCAACGCCCAGTTGTTTATTCAGCTTGGTCCCATTCTGCTTGCTTTAGCCGGATTTTTCTTTTTCAGGGAAAGCATTGAACGTAAGCAAATTATAGGTTTTTCCATTTCGTTTGTCGGAATTGCATTTTTCTACCGCGACCAGCTTACCGCGTTTTTTGATAATTCAAAGGAATACAACCTGGGTGTGATTATCATTATTTCGAGCGCTTTTGCCTGGGCGCTGTATGCAATTCTTCAGAAAAAGCTTGTAACACAGTTTCCGGTTGACAGTCTGAACCTGTTTCTTTTCGGATTCCCCGCGCTTATTTTTCTACCGCTTGCAAAACCTGCAACTCTTATTCATCTCGACTGGGCCTGGTGGCTGCTGATGATTTTTCTTGGGGCAAACACTTTTATTTCGTACACATTTATGGCGAAAGCCCTTAAATTGATTCAGGCAAACAAGGTCAGTATCATTATCATTCTTAATCCGATACTCACTTTTGCAACCATGGGTTTTTTGACCTGGCTAAATGTTGACTGGATAGCTCACGAGCGGTTTTCTGTAATTACAATTCTGGGTGCATCGATCGTAATAACAGGTGCAATGCTGGTTGTAAAACGACCCAAAAATAAAAGGCAGCCTGCTCAGATTCAAACCTGAAAAATTCACCGGGTTTTTGTATTTTGGTGTAATTTTAAAATCAGACCAATGAAAAACCTGAATCCGGCTATTAAAAATAGACTTCTGTTTCTGTCTGTCCTTTTTTTTGTACTTATTTCATGCAACACCAAGGAATTGGTCATAAATACGGTTACTGGTGAGATTCCTGCAAGTGCAATCGGGAAAACATTGCACCACGAACATATTCTTGTCGATTTTATCGGGGCTGACAGTACAGGTTATTTTCGCTGGAACAAAGACAGTGTGGTTGAGAAAGTCCTTCCATATTTGCTCGAAATAAAAAAACTGGGCTACAAAACGCTGGTTGAATGCACCCCATCTTATCTTGGCCGCGATCCGCTTCTGCTGAAAATGCTTTCCGAAAAATCGGGAATTCAGATTATCACAAATACGGGTTATTACAGTGCAGTGGGTGGTAAATTCATTCCAAAACACGGTTTTACGGAAACTGCACAGCAATTAGCCGACCGCTGGATTGACGAAGCAAGGAACGGAATTGAAGGAACAGGAATCAGGCCTGGTTTTATCAAAATTGCTGTTGAACGCGCACCGCTGCAGGAAATCAACCGGAAAGTGGTTGAAGCAGCCTGTATTACCCACAAGGCGACAGGACTTGTTATTATGTCGCACACCGGCCCCGCTGTGCCTGCATTTCAGGAACTGGAGATTCTTAAACAATACGGAGTTTCTCCTTCTGCTTTTATCTGGACTCATGCCAATAATGAAACCGATTTCAACAAACATATTGAAGCAGCTAAAATGGGGGTCTGGATTGCTTTCGACAAATTTACGAAGGAAGAAACCGACCGTTTTGTGCAATTTGCCCTGATAATGAAAAAGGAAGGTTTACTGAACAGAGTACTTTTTTCGCACGATGCCGGCTGGTACAAACCCGGTGAACCAGGAGGAGGAGATTTTCGCGGATACACAGATATTGAAAAATTTCTTATTCCGGCTCTCGAAAAAGGCGGTTTGTCACAACCCGATATTTACCAGATTTTTACTTTGAATCCTGCAGAAGCTTTTAAGTTGAAACTGAGATTAGCTGAATAATGAAAATCAGCTTTTCTTTTTTTCTTCTGTTTTTTCAATAAACTGAAAAGGCTTTGTGGCCTCACCTGCATAAATACTTACGTGAGGGAAAGGTATTTCAATTCCCTCTTTATTAAAAGCCGACTTGATTTCCATGAAAAGTGAGTTTTTTACCTTCACGAAATTGGCCTTTTCAAACCAGACTCCCACTAAAATATTAATTCCGCTGGGGCCGAAATCTTTGAATAAGATCAGTGGTTCAGGTTCATCAAGGCAAAACGGATTTCGTTGCACGACTTTTTGAATGACGCTGAGGACTTTTTCAAGATTTTCTTTATAAGCAACGCTTAAATCGATGTCGAGCCTGCGGATCGGGAACTTTGTAACATTGAT
>JBBIPU010000125.1:6002-12367 GCA_037442685.1 Draconibacterium sp.
GTGTATCTTACAAATCTGTTAATCAGCATTTTCCGCTGTGGCGTAAATTTCTTCGGAAGTAATTTCTTAATTGTTGCGCCTAAAACAGTGATAATTAAAAGCCCCACCACCAGGATTATACCAATGCGGAACAATTTGTCGAGGATTTCAGCATTAAAATATTTCGACCAGTCAAAATTCATTATTCGTTTCTGTAAATGTTTTTAATAAAATGAAAACTCAGGTTCAATAGTTTTTTCCCGGTAGTATTCCTCGGTTTGGCAAGTATTTCTTCTTTTTCTCCGTGAAATTGTTTTGAATAATTGTAATCCACTTCACCCGCAATATCATCTCCTTTAAATTCAATGTTTACAACACTTGTGATAATTTTATCTTCATTTTTGTAAAGTGTCACAAATTCATCGCGAATGATCAGCCTTTGCACATTTAAATTTGTAGTCGAAGTATTATGAACAATCACAGGGCAAACAGCTTCGAAATCGGTAATCCTGATCTCATCCATGCTTAGATAATATTCGCTTCCAAGTGCGAACGCAGGTTCTCCAGAATCGGGTTCGCCAAACCAGGTATCCGACAAACGTTTGTAGGTAATTTCCCTCAGCAGGTTTTCGGGCTGTACTTTTGAAAAATAGATTTGAAATGCCAGTGGAATTTTAAGGAAGAAAGTGATTTTCTGGCCAGGAAGAACATTTAATCCGCTTCCCTTGAAAACCATTGGTTTTGCAGGCAGCGCCGGTGCAATGATGAGCGAATTTGATTTTCCGGTCTGAAAATAATCAGACAACGTTGATTCGGTACTTAAAAGAATATCGTCATCGGGACAATTATCGGTAGTGGTCAGAAACCAGCCTTCATTTTTACGGTTTGCCTGAAGTTGTACACATCCGATATTTATAATTTTACTATCGCCCGGCAGAATCTTGTGCTTTTTTAAAATTGAGTCTATATCCATTTCTGTTTTGGTTAAAGCCTTAAAAGTATGAAACAATACTCTTAAAATGAGTTGAAAATAAAAAATCCGGGAATTTCCCGGATTTATTTAAGCTTTTATTTAAAGTCCAAATGCTTTTATCACTGATATTTAATATTCAGAACTTCCTGCATTAAAAATTTCTGAAGCTAAAACTACTTTTTCGCGCCAACGTCTATATTCAGGGCATTTGTGATTTTCGAGATATTTGCCGGATCAATCATACCGCTGATGCTGATCAGCGTGTTTTCATCGCCGCCAACCACAAGCAGAAGATCGGATATTTTACCGTTTCCGGCGTCTTTGGCTAAAAACCTTACAACTTCGTTGGGTTCGGTGACTTCCATCAGAACTTCGTAATTGTTGTTTTTGAAGAATCCTTCTTTTTCAAGTTCAGCATAAAAATCGAGATTTTTGTTGATTTCAGGATCCTCCACTGTAAGCACTTTTATTCCGCTCAGGCTTGAAAGCATGTCGGTGGTTGCCTTGTCGCCGGTTTCAATCTGGCTGGCAAATCCAAGCAGTTTTCCCGAAATATTCACCGTGGTGAATCCTTTCTGGTTGGCATATTTTTCAAACAACTTGTCAACCGGAGTTTTCTGTGCAAGCACTGCCATCGGCAGCACAAATGCGATTATTAAAACTAATTTTTTCATGGTATTCATTTTTTAATGTTTCAAAATTTAAATTTCAAAGAGTAATTCATTTTTGGCGCGCTTTTATATTGAATCAGTACTTTTTTCTTTTTCAGTCGTTTCTAAGGTTTTTTTGTTGTCACTTTTCTCCATTTTGTCAATGGTTTTAAAGAACTCGTTCACTGGTGCAACTCCTTTTTTTACAGGGTCGGTGGCCTTTTGCAGTTTGTTGAACTCTGCAAGTCCCGAAATTCCCTTGTTATATTTTAGCGATACATACTGCAGCGTTTTTTGCGCGTATGCATAAGCTTCTTTCGGATCTTTGAAAGTATCGGCAAACGGTTTTTGTTGCTGGTAATAGAAAAGGAATCCTCCCAGAATAATGATTACTGAGGCTGCAATTCCCGTAACTGTCTGCCACAACCAGCGATATCTTGTTTTTTCACGGTTTTCATTTTCGAGGATGAAATCCATCACTTCCCCTTCAAAATCCGGGTTGTCGTAAGTATTTGTCAAATCCGAAATCCCGTTAAAGAATCGGGCGTATTCCCTGAATTCGTCAGCAACATTCCCCGACCTGAAATAATTTTCAAGAATCCTTTCATCTTCAATGCTGCTTTCGCCATCAAAATATTTCTGAAGCAATTTTTCTATTTTGCCGGTTTCCATTTTCATCTTTTTTTCATCAATTTCTATTCAATTCAATTCCACGAAATTCACCATCGTTTAATCCGTCTGTCTTGAAGTATATTTTAGTTACATTGATTTTTAAAAATTCGTCTCTCACTTTTTTTCTTGCCCTCGACAGATTTACCCTGATTGCATTTAATTGCAGTTGTGTCAGTTCGGCAATTTCCTCGTACGAAAGTTGCTCAATATCGCGCAATTGCATTACTTTCCGCTGCAGATCGGGCAACATTCCAATCAGTTTTTTAATCTGGTTGGCCGATTCTGTGTATTCAACCTGTGAATGAACGTCGATGATTTCTTCTTTCATTTTACGATCGGTTTCCTGACTGATCGGAATCGTTTTATGGGCCCTGATTACATCGAGGCAGCGGTTCCTTGTCATCCGCATCGCAAATGCTTCAATATTCTCAACTTTTTCAAGTTCGTCCCTTTTTTGCCAGAGTTTCAGAAAAACATCCTGTACCACGTCTTTAGCTTCGTTTTCATCATTTAAAATGTGAGTTGCAAATCGAAGCAGCTTTTTGCTTACCGGTAATATGTTCGTTTTGAAATCCCGGGCGATCATTATTTCAATTTCTGTTTTTCATTTAAAGTTAAGACGGCGACACGAAAAAACCATTACATAATTTGCTGATATTTTTATATTGAATTCGATAATAATTTTCAATAAAACATGAAAGCCGCAAATGATGCGGCTTTTATATTGCTGATATTTTAAAATCGGATTGAAAAACAATGAATAAATGCGTTTTTAACAAGTGTTTTCAGATTGCCGGTTAATGATTCTGCGAACGGTCGTCGATAACCACCAGTCTGTATTTGACGCCGTTCATAACCAACCGGTGCGTGTCGATGTGCAAATGTTTGGTGACTACCTGGTTGTGTATTTCGAATTCCTGAATCATATCCAGTTCCGAAAGGTTTGAACCTGACAACAGATCACGCAACTGACAATGTTTGCAGAATTTACTTTCTTCATCCACAATTTTTCCCCGACGGGTACAACCCATAATTTCGCAAAACTCATGATCTAAAATATCACCTTTGTCGCTTTGGGTTAGTTCCTGAAACGATTTGTTAAATAACTTTATTTTGAAATCATGATCAGTCAGAAATATCGCGTGCGGGTGGTGCTCGATTAATTGATTCACCAAGTCGTTAGCTTCTTCAATTCTTACAAATTCGAGTCTCATATGCTGAAAATTATTTGGTTTTAATCCTTCCTGATAATGATTTGCACAAAGTTACAGATCATTTTTGATAAATGGAAAATAGTAATAATTCATAATACTTACACCTGATTATGCTGTAAAATCTAAAAAATGTTTTGACTGAATGTAACTTGTCGAATAACAGAAGGTTATTGAAATAATTTCTTTATCAGATCAGTCCTTCCGCGCGATTTCAGGTCGTTGATGATCGAACTTTTGAATTCGTTTTTGTACCAGAAAAAGAATTTCCGCTGGTTTTCCTTGTCGTGTTTGTTGCGGGCTGTGTAAATTTTCTCCATCGTGTATGGGTGGTAGCCCGAATAATAGACCTCGGTGGCCAGCGTCATCGGTGTTGGGGTGAAATCCTGCACCTGTTCAAGCCTGAAATTCATTTTTTTGGTTTGAATAGCCAGGTCAGCCATATCTTCAGGTTTGCTTCCCGGGTGGCTTGAAATAAAATAGGGAATCAGTTGCTGGTTCAGTTTTTCCTCCTTGTTTATTTTGATAAACTCCTCATTCAGTTTTTCAAAAAGTTTGAAGGGTGGTTTGCGCATAAATTTCAGCACTTCGTCAGAAGTGTGTTCCGGCGCCACTTTCAGCCTGCCCGAAACATGGTGTTTGATTACTTCGCGCAGGTATTCGTTGTTGGCTTTATCGGTTTCCTCGCGACCGGTTTTCTCCAGAATCATATCATACCGGATGCCGCTGCCGATAAATGCCTTTTTTACCTTTGGGTTTTGCCTTACTTTCCGGTAAAGATCGAGCATGGGTTGGTGGTTGGTGTCGAGGTTTTTACAAATGGTCGGGAAAATACATGAAGGACGTTTGCATTTTTTGCATATCTCTTCGTGAATGCCTTTCATTTTGTACATGTTAGCCGACGGGCCACCCAAATCGGAGATGTAGCCTTTAAAATCGGGCATTTCTGTAACCTTTTCCACCTCTTTCAGAACCGATTTTTCGGAGCGGCTGGCAATAAATTTTCCCTGGTGTGCCGAAATGGTGCAGAAAGTACAACCACCAAAACATCCGCGATGAATGTTAATCGAATGACGAATCATTTCGTAAGCAGGAATCGTTTCTTTTCCGTGGTAACGCGGATGTGGCAGACGTGTGTATGGCAAATCGTAAACCCTGTCGATTTCAGCTTCCTTGAAAGTGGGCCACGGCGGATTTACCACAATCTTGTTATTCCCGATGCGCTGGATCAGTTTTTTCGCCTCCATTTTATTCGATTCTTCCTCGATGTACATAAAATTCCGGGCATATTTTTTCCTGTCTTTCAGACACTCTTCGTGTGAGGTAAGCTCGAATTCGTCCCAGTTTTTGCGGGTGGCATATTGTTCGTCGTCGCCAGTTATAAAAACCGTTTGCGGAATGGTCGTCAGGCTTTTTACCGAAACACCTTTTTGAATAAGTTGCGCAAACTCGGCAATCGATTTTTCTGCCATTCCGTAAAAAAGCAGATCGGCACCCGAATCAACCAGAATCGAAGGCATCAGTTTATCTGACCAGTAATCATAATGCGTTACCCTGCGCAGTGAAGCTTCAATTCCACCGATCACCAGCGGAGTTTCAGGGTAAAGTTTTTTCAGTATCTGCGAATAAACAATGGTGGCGTAATCGGGTCTGAACCCAGCTTTTCCACCGGGAGTGTAAGCATCGTCGGTTCGCTTGCGTTTCCCGGCAGTGTAATGGTTTACCATCGAATCCATGTTCCCGGCGGTAACTGCAAAAAACAACCGCGGCTTGCCCATTTTTCTGAAATCACGGAGATCATCTTTCCAGTTGGGTTGCGGAATTACGGCAACTTTCAATCCTTCTGCTTCCAGGATTCTCCCAATAACTGCCGCACCAAAAGATGGATGATCGACATAAGCATCACCTGTAAATAGTATAACGTCAATCTCGTCCCAGCCAAGTTCCTTAACCTCCTTCATCGAGGTTGGCAGCCAAAGTTTAATATCGTATTTGTGTTCCAAAGTCATTTCGTTTGCAATTGTAACAATTGAAACTCAATTTGGATGAATGATGTAATAAAAATGATTCTATCCTGAATGTTTTTACCAATTTTTGGTAATTTTGGAGAAAATTTTAAAAATGAAAAATACATCAATATCACTTGGCGACTATTTTGACCAATTCGTCAGTAGCCAGGTTTCTGCCGGACGATATAAAAACGTCAGCGAAGTTATTCGGGCAGGGCTTCGACTTTTAGAAAATGAAGAAAATAAAGCAATTGCATTGAGAAGCGCCATTCAAAAAGGATTGAATAGTCCGAGAGTTGAAAATTTCGACTTTGATACACACTTAGCCAAACTTAAATCAGAAAAAAGAAAAAATGGCTAATGTTGTATTGAGACAAGAGGCAATAGACGATTTAACTGATATTTGGGAATATACATTTCAAGAATGGTCTGAAAATCAAGCTGACAAGTATTTTGAAACCATTAAGTTTGCTTGCAAAGAAATTGGACAAAATCCAAATATCGGAAAAGTTTACACTGAAATAAGCAGAGATTTATTTGGGCTAAAATCGGGTAAGCACATCATATTTTATCATAAGATTTCGGAAGATGAAATAGAAGTAATAAGAATATTACACGAAAGGATGGACTTGAAAAACAGAATAAACGATTAAAACCCATCCCTTTGAGTTGAAAAGTATGACGTGGCTCACTCTATTAGTATTGAATGTATTTCTTTTTTGGATGCAAAGTTTTTGTAGCCAAAAATCCAGCCATCAAACCGTTAAAGCACGAAATATCATAAAATTCAAAACTCTACAAGGCAATATTTCAAGGTATAATTAACTTTGCCCCCAATGAATAAATACGATGTAATAGTAGTGGGAGCGGG
>JBBIPU010000126.1:0-12271 GCA_037442685.1 Draconibacterium sp.
CCGGAGTGTTCCCTGCCGGGAAATTTTTGACTGCAAATAATGGATTTAGAAAAACTGAACCAGGCTGCAAACCTTATCCGGAAAGCTAAATATGCAGTTGCTTTCACCGGAGCCGGTATTTCAGTCGAAAGTGGAATCCCTCCCTTCCGGGGCAAAGACGGTCTCTGGAATAAAGTTGATCCTATTTTTCTCGAAATCGGATATTTTCATAAAAAACCTTTGCAGTCATGGAAAAAGATCAAAGAGATATTTTACGACACTCTGGGCGATATCCAGCCCAATGTCGCTCACGAAATCCTTGCGAAGATGGAAGCCAGAAGTTTTCTGGAGACCATAATTACGCAGAATATCGATCATCTGCACCAAAAGGCCGGAAGCCGTTATGTTTACGAACTTCACGGAACCTATAAACAACTCGTTTGCACCGAATGCAACTCCGAATTCGATATGAGTTTTGCCGATTTGAATTACTTACCGCCAACCTGTTATATCTGTAAAGGAATACTTAAACCCGACATAGTTTTTTTTAATGAACCCATTCCACCATTTACCAAAAAACGATCGTTCGAAGAGGCTGCAAAATCGGACGTAATGATCATTATCGGAACAAATGCCGAAGTGCTGCCGGCTGCCAATATTCCCGTAGTTGCGAAAGAACATGGAGCACAAATTATAGAAATAAATATCGAGGAAACTCATTTTACACACGAGATTACAGATATTTTCCTCAAGGGAAAAGCCACCGAAATGATGAAAGGAATTGGTGAGTTGCTGTATTTGTAGCCTTTTGGGGTGCTGCGGATTCCGATCCGCACAAAAAAATCAGCGGTTTGAAAACCACCGCACCTGGAGAAAGTTTCAATCATAAAATTCATGACATATTCCATTGCCTCAACCAAAATTATTTTTTACCATTGAAACCGTTAAATAATAAATCTCATGAAAAATAAATTCAGAAAATTAGTTGCAGTCCTGTTATTATGCGGGATTTTTTTCAGCGGAAAAGCAATTACCGATGCCCGGATGATGCGTTTTCCCGACATCAATAACAATCTTGTGGCATTTGTTTATGCCGGCGACATCTGGACAGTTAGTGCTTCTGGAGGTGATGCACGCCGTTTAACTTCTCACGAAGGAATGGAGTTGTTTCCGAAAATCTCGCCCGATGGAAAATGGATTGCTTTTTCGGGTGAATATTCGGGAACCAGGCAGGTTTACATTATTCCTTCCGAAGGCGGAAATCCAAAACAATTAACCTGGTACAATTCGGTGGGAATGATGCCGCCTCGTGGAGGTTTCGATGATGTGGTTCTCGACTGGACACCAGACAGCAAAAATGTTCTGATCCGTGCTAACCGGACCGAATTCGGCGAACGAAACGGAAAGTATTTCCTTGTCAACATCGAAGGTGGTCTTGAAAAACCTTTGCAGATCGTAAATGGCGGATTTGCAGCGCTTTCGCCCGATGCAAAAAAGATATGTTTTACACCTGTTGACCGCGAATTCCGTTCATGGAAAAGATACAAAGGCGGACGTGCCACCGACCTGTGGATTTATGACCTTGAAAAAAACACATCGGAACAAATCACTGATTTTACGGGATCCGACCAGTGCCCGGTCTGGTTTGGCAATAAAATATTTTTCGCCTCCGACCGGAACCTGCGGCTGAACATTTACAGCTACGATACTCAGACAAAAGATGTAAAACAGCTTACCGATTTCAGTGATTTCGATGTTTTGTGGCCTTCTGGAAACAATGGTCAGCTGGTTTTCGAAAAAGGCGGTAACATATTTAAAATGAACCTCGAAAATGGCGCCACTGAAAAAATAATTGTAATTATTAATTTCGACAATCCGAACCTTGTTCCTTATTTTAAAAATGTCAGCAGCGACATCCACAGCTACACCATTTCGCCCACCGGCAAACGTGCTTTGTTTGATGCCCGCGGAGATATTTTTTCGGTTCCTGCCGAAAACGGAGTAATTGAAAACCTCACTCAAACGCAGGGAATCAGGGAAATTTACCCAAGCTGGTCGCCTGACGGAAAATACATTTCGTATTACTCTGATGCAACCGGTGAATACGAAATTTATCTTCTTGAAAATAAAAAAGACGCCAAACCACAACAGTTAACAACCGGTTCGACTGCATGGAAATACGACAGCGAATGGTCGCCCGACAGCAAATATCTCCTTTATTCCGACCGTACCCTCCAACTTAAACTTTTCAATGTGGAAACAAAAACCGAAACAGTTGTCGATCATGCCACTGAAAATGAGTTCAGATCGTATGTTTTTTCACCCGATTCGAAATGGATTGCATACGAAAAACAGGATCCAAACGGACATTCAGCCATTTGGGTTTATAATATTCCTGAAAGCAAAAAAATCAGGTTGACCGACGGTTATTATTCCGATAATTCCCCCGTATTTTCAACCGATGGTAAATATATTTTCTTCCTTTCAGATCGCGACTTCAACCTCGATTTTTCAAGTTTCGAATTCAATTATGTTTATAACAAATCGACACGCATTTATGCAATGGCACTGAAAGCCGGTGAAGAAAAGCTATTTAAGGATAAAAACGATGTGGAACCTGTAAAAGAAGATAAAAAGGCAGGTGAAGAAGATAAGGATAAAAAGCCCAAAGAGCCTGCAAAAGAAGAAAAAAAGGCTGAACCGGTAACTGTTACATTAGACGTTGAAGGCATTAATAACCGGATTGTTTCGCTGCCTCCGGGTGCTGGTGAGTACCGCAACCTGATTGCAGTTGATGGAGGAGTAATCTATATTTCTGATGACAAACTAAAGAGATTCAATATTGCTGACGAGAAGGAAGAGGTGATCCTTGAAAAGGTAATTCAGGCGCTTGTTTCTGCTGATGGCAAAACCGTTTTGTACAGGTCAGGCAGAGATTTCGGTATCACCAAAATTACACCGGGACAGAAACCGGATGCGGGAAAGCTGAAACTCGATGACATGCAGATGAAAATCGATCCGGTAAAAGAATGGGCGCAAATTTACAACGATGGCTGGCGCATTTACCGCGACTATTTTTATGTCAGCAACCTGCACGGGGTTAACTGGAAAGCAGTGAAAGAGAATTATGCACAACTGTTACCTTACGTTGGTCACCGCGCCGACCTGGATTTTATCCTGAGTGAAATGATTTCTGAATCGAATACCGGTCACTCTTACGTTGACTGGGGCGATTTTGAAAAACCAAAACGGATTGAGAACGGGTTGTTAGGCGCTCAATTAGTGGCCGATGAAAAAGCCGGCTATTTTAAAATTGCAAAAATTTACCAGGGACAAAACTGGGAGGAATCAATGAGATCGCCTTTAACAGAGCAGGGAGTGAATGTGAAGGAAGGCGATTACCTGATCAGCATTAACGGGCATGAAGTTAAAACGACGGAAAATCCTTATGAATTTCTGGAAAACACAGCCGACAAACAGGTTGAAATAGTGGTTAATTCAAAACCGGAAAAGGATTTTGCACGCAGCGTGACTATTAAACCAATTAAAAGTGAGTTAAATCTGCTTTACTTCAATTGGGTGAATGAACGCCGTGCGATAGTCGATAAATTATCGGGCGGGAAAATCGGGTACATTCATGTTCCCAACACCTCGCAGGAAGGAAACCAAGAGCTTTTTAAAGGAATGTATGCTTACAACGACAAGGAGGCGCTGATTATCGACGACCGTTACAACGGTGGAGGTTTTATCCCCGATGTAATGGCCGATCTGTTAGACCGCAAAACACTGAGTTACTGGAATGTAAACGGACTGACCCCAATGAAAACCCCCGCAGTTGCCCACGACGGTCCGAAAGTGATGCTGATTAATGGGTACTCTTCCTCCGGCGGCGACGCTTTCCCATACTATTTTCGTAAAAAAGGACTGGGACAATTAATCGGCACCCGCACCTGGGGAGGTCTGGTTGGCATTTCGGGCAATGCCCGGCTGGTTGACGGAGGAAACATTTCGGTGCCGCGATTTGGTATTTTCGACGAAAACGGGGAATGGATCATTGAAGGAATCGGCGTTTACCCCGATATTGAAGTGGTCGATCGCCCTGAACAACTGGCAAAAGGAGTCGATCCCTGCATTGAAAAGGCAGTGGAAGTTTTATTAAAAGAACTCGAAAAAAATCCGCCTAAAAAGGTAAAAGTTCCTGAACCACCTAACCGTTCGGGATGGAATGAAAAAGACATCAAAAAAAGGTAAAATATGAAAAGAGGTTGTTTGAATCTGAAAACAGCCTCTTTTCATTTATGCTCCCTGATTTCTCTGAGTTCTGGCAAAAAATTACATCCTTTCAAAATTCAGGATAGAATCATCTCATTTTTTATGTTAATTTTTTTAAAACCACGTGCTCAGTACAAAATTTGTTAAATAGCTGAAATCCAATAAACTTTCACAACTTCGTTTTGTCTTAGTGCTGTAATTTTTCTAAAGTTTAACAATTAAAAATTTAAGTCATGAAAAAATTAGTTATGCTTTCAATGTCAGCCCTGATGATCATGTTTGTTACTGCTTTAAATGCACAGGAAGCACACAAAACAGCAATGAATACCGAAAAAAACAGTGTAAAACATGAGAAAAAGATGGAAAAAAAGGAGATCCGGCACGAGGAACGAAATGCGGTTTCCGATTTATCAAAGGATGCTTTTGTCAGTGATTTTGGTAAAATTCAGAATGTTGGATGGGAAAAAGACAATTTATACGACATTGCAATCTTTACAAAAGACGGCGCACAATACAAAGCGTATTACGATGAAACCTCAAAACTGGTAGGCACAACAACCGGTAAAACTTTTGCCGACCTGCCAAAATCTGCTCAGAATGAAATCAATAAAAAATATAAAGATTATAAAATTGATAAAGTAATCTTTTTTAATGACAATGAACATAATGAAAGCGATATGCTTCTGTATGGAACGCAGTTTGCTGATGCTGATAACTATTTTGTCGAACTGACTGGAAACAACAAAAACATTGTACTTCAGGTTAATCCTAAAGGTGAAATGTTCTTTTTCAAGGAATTACATAAAACCCTCTGATTTAAATTGAAACAATTGGAAAATGTCGCTGAAGTTTCGGCGACATTTTTTTTGCCCATTTCAGACCTTTTAATTTTATCTCACAATCAATTAAACCGCTCTCATTGTGAATCAAAATTTTGCAATATATTCTCATGACATTTATTTTTATTACTTTGAATCAAATTGGTTTAATGAACTTTTCCCACCATGAAGAACATTTTTACATCGATAAAATTCATTCTCTTTCTGGCAGTTACAATATTTCTGATTTCATGTAATTCAGGAGTAAATAACCGGAGCAAACCAGACAAAATAATTGTGGCAGCCTATTATTTTCCGAATTACCACACGGGTGATCCGCGAAACGAAAAGCAAAAAGGCAAAGATTGGAGTGAATGGGAACTTGTAAAGGCTGCCCAGCCGCGATTTCCAGGGCACCGGCAACCTAATGTGCCAGCCTGGGGTTACACCGATGAAAAAGACCCTCAGATAATGGAAATGAAAATAGATGCAGCTGTTAAACACGGGATTGACTGTTTTATTTTCGACTGGTACATGTACGAAGATGGTCCGTTTTTAAACCAGTGCATCGACGATGGTTTTTTAAAAGCACCCAACAACCAGGAAATAAAATTTGCTTTCATGTGGGCCAACCACGACTGGATCGATATTCATCCTTACACTCGCGGAGTGCAACAAAAACTGCTTTATCCGGGAAAAGTTTCGCCGGAAAGGTTTGAGGAAATCGGCGATTTACTGATCCGGAATTATTTTACCCGCCCAAACTACCTGAAAATTGACGGAAAACCTTATTTCTCAGTTTATGATATCGGGAAATTTGTGGAAAGTTTTGGCAGCGCCGATTCTACCAAAGCGGCAATGATCAGGTTAAATCAAAAAGCTGTAAAAGCAGGGTTGAAAGGTATTCACTGGAACATGGTGGCCTGGGGAAACCCGATATTACCCGGAGAAAAAGTTCCGGCAAATACGGCAGAAATCATCCGGCAACTGGGCTTTGATTCAGCCACTTCGTATGTCTGGATACATCACACTCAGCTTCCCAAAACGCAAACCGATTACAACTGGGTTCGCGACAGGTACTTTGAACATTGGGAAAAAGCAAAAAAGGAGTACGGTGTGCCCTATTTCCCAAATGTAACAATGGGCTGGGATTCAAGTCCACGTTGTGACCTGAATTCTGAATGGGCAAATGTTGGCTACCCGTTTATGAATACCATCTGGAATAATACTCCTGCGAATTTTAAAATTGCACTACAAAAGACTAAAGACAAACTGCTTTCTGATCCGAACGGACCTCGAATGCTGAACATCAACTGCTGGAATGAATGGACCGAAGGCAGTTACCTCGAGCCAGACTCAGTTAATGGAATGAAATACCTGGAAGCGGTAAAAGAGGTTTTCAGGTAGTTTAGGGTACAACGCATCAAAATCTTTCAAGGTTAAATTATATGGGTTTGAATTGAAGGTGCATGAGACCGTGAAATGGATCTACCATGACTAAATTTTATTAATCATACTCAAAATATTTATCAAAACCTCAATAATTATTGATTATAATCAATAATTAATATTATTTTTGAATAAATTCAGGTTATAATCAATGAAAAATAGACCGATTTACATTGAAAAGGTAAAAAGATACATGTACCAGAATATCATCAAGGTACTTGTTGGCCAAAGAAGAGTCGGGAAAAGTGTGTTTCTGACTCAGATTTCGGAAATAGTGAAAACCGAAAAACCAGGTGCAAACATTGTCTTTATAAATAAAGAGGATTTGAAATTTGAATTTATCAGAAGTTATAAAGAGCTGGTTGAATATGCAGAGAAACAAAAAAATCCCGGTTCAGAAAACTTTCTTTTTATCGACGAAATTCAGGATATTGAAAATTTTGAAAAGGCACTGCGGCATTTTCAATCGAAAAACGAATGGGATATATACATTACCGGCAGCAATTCAAAATTATTATCAGGCGAATTGGCCACTTTTATCAGTGGGAGATATATTGAGATCAAAATCTTCTCTTTGTCATACAACGAATTTCTTGATTTTCACAATCTGCCTGATTTAAACGAAAGCGTTCAGAAATATATCCGCTACGGGGGATTGCCATATTTGATTCATCTTCAACTTACTGATAATGTGGTTTTTGATTATTTGAAAAATGTTTATGCAGCTATTCTGTACAAAGATATTATTGCCCGTCACAATATCCGAAATGTGGGATTTCTCGACAAACTGATACTTTTTCTTGCCGATAACACAGGAAATATTGTTTCTGCCAAAAGCATAAACGATTTTCTGAAATCCCAGAAAATTGTCATTTCGCATAATATTATCCTTGATTACCTGAATTACCTGTGTGATGCGTTTTTCCTTTTTAAAGCAAAACGGAATGATCTGAAAGGCAAGAAAATACTTGAATTCGGAGAAAAATATTATTTTGAAGATGTTGGCATCCGCCATGCCATTGCAAATTTCAGGGAGGAAGACATTAATAAAATACTTGAAAATATTGTGTTTATTCACCTTCAGATAAACGGTTTCGACATTACTGTCGGCAAACTGAATGACAAGGAAATTGATTTTGTAGCGGAAAAACCAGGACAACGGCTTTATGTTCAGGTTGCCTATTCAGTTCCTGATGAAAAAGTTAAAGAAAGGGAATTTGGAAATTTACTTCAGATAAAAGATAATTACCGGAAGATTGTAGTGACCCTTGATGAGATACAAGCCGACAATTACAAAGGAATTGAACATTTACATCTTCGCAGATTTTTAAATGAAACATTCTGAAAATCTTTGTTGTCGCACTGTATCGTAATATTTTGATTAAATATGAAACACTTCAAAACCAATAGCTTTAACTAATTCATATTATCTTCTATTTTTACAACAGCTTAAAAATAAACTGTATGCAACCCGATTTTAACTGGCTTAAATCACAACTTGAAGGCGATGTTTTTAACGACAATGTTCAGCGTGTTTTGTATTCAACCGATGCTTCTCAATACAAGGAAATGCCACTGGCGGTTACCCGTCCGAGAAACAAGGAAGACATTAAAAAAATCAT
The DNA here is from genome assembly GCA_037442685.1 of Draconibacterium sp. Classification (GTDB taxonomy): domain Bacteria; phylum Bacteroidota; class Bacteroidia; order Bacteroidales; family Prolixibacteraceae; genus Draconibacterium. The sequence goes on from JBBIPU010000126.1 coordinate 8,141, forward strand.
CGCTTTTGCACGTGAAAACGGAACTTCGGTGATTCCTCGCGGCGCCGGAACTTCACTGGCCGGACAGGTGGTTGGTCCCGGAATTGTGGTTGACATTTCGAAATACATGAACAAAATTCTCGAATTCAACAAAGATGAAAAATGGGTAATTGTTGAACCGGGTGTTGTTTTAGCCGAACTGAACCTTTTTCTTGCAAAACACGGCTTGCAGTTCGGTCCCGAAACATCGACCGCAAATCGCTGTGTAATCGGAGGAATGCTCGGAAACAATTCCTGCGGATTGCATTCGCTGGTTTATGGAAGCGTGCGGGAACATGTGCTGGAAGTGGATGCTATCCTTTCCGACGGATCAGAAACAACATTTAAACCTCTGAACAGGGAAGAAATTCAACAAAAGCTGAATGAAAATCCGAATCAGCTTGAAAAGGCGATTTACGAAAACATCCATAATATTCTTTCTGATCCGGAAAATCAGAAAGAAATACGTCAAAAATTTCCCGAGCCAAAACTTACCCGCCGGAATATGGGTTACGCCATTGATGCCTTGCTCGAGTCAGAAATTTTTACCGAAGGCGGCGAATCATTTAACTTCTGTAAATTACTGGCAGGTTCTGAAGGTACACTGGCTTTTTCGCATCGGATTAAACTGAATGTAATTCCGCTCCCACCCAAATTCAAAGGATTGGTATGCGCCCATTTCAACACGTTGGAAGAATCGTTGCATGGAAATCTGATTGCATTGAAACACAATCCTTCCGCCATTGAACTGATGGATGACATTGTTATGCAGGCATCGAAGCAGAATATTGAACAGAGTAAAAACCGCTTTTTTATTAAAGGCGATCCGGGTGCAATTTTAATGATCGAGTTTGCATTTGAAACCGACGAAGAACTGAATAAAAAAGCTGAAGAGCTTGAAACCGACCTCCGGAAAGCCGGACTGGGATATCATTTTCCGCTGGTTACCGGGGCCGACAAAATAAAACAGGTTTGGGCGCTTCGAACTGCAGGACTCGGGCTGCTTGCAAACATTCCCGGCGACAGGAAAGGTGTTCCGGGAATTGAGGACACCGCTGTTCATCCGGAACATTTACCCGAATATGTTGCTGACATCAAAAAACTGTTGGCAAGTTTAGGCCTCGACAGTGTTTTTTATGCTCACATTGCCACCGGGGAAATCCACTTCAGGCCACTCATTAATTTTAAAGACCCTGCCGATGTGGAACGTTTTGACACTTTGATGACTGAAGTTGCAAAACTGGTCAAAAAATACCGTGGTTCGATGAGCGGTGAACACGGCGACGGGCGTGCACGCGGAAAATTCATTCCGTTTATGTTAGGTGAAAAAAATTATGAATTGGTGCGAAGTGTAAAAAAAGCCTGGGACCCGGATAATATTTTCAATCCCGGAAAAATTGTGGACACCCCGCCGATAACGGAAAGTCTGCGGGTAATTCCCGGAAAAGCCACACCGGAATACGATACAAACTTTAATTTTTCAAACCACCGGGGATATTTCAGAAGCATTGAAAAATGCAACGGTTCGGCTGATTGCCGCAAAAGTGAGCTGGTCGGCGGAACAATGTGCCCTACTTTTATGGCCACCCGTGATGAAGACAAATCGACCCGCGCACGTGCCAACATTTTGCGCGAATTCTTATATCACAATGAAAAGGAAAATTCTTTCGACCACCAGGAAATTTACAATATCCTCGATCTTTGCATTTTGTGCAAAGCCTGCAAAGCCGAGTGCCCGTCGAATGTGGACATGGCTAAACTGAAAGCCGAATTTCTTCAACATTATTACGATATTCACGGAGTTCCGATGCGCTCGAAAATGGTTGGTTATTTACCACGCTTAAATCAACTTGCGGTTTTGTTGCGTCCGGTTTCGAATTTTATGATGAATACTTCGCTGTTGAAAAAAGCAATCGGATTTTCGCCAAAACGCGAAGTTCCGAAACTCTCGAAAATTACACTCAACCGCTGGACAGGAAATGGAATCCCGCTTCCGCAAACCGAAATAAAAGGGAAAGTTTATCTTTTCAACGACGAGTTTACCAACTTCAACGAAAGCGAAATCGGAATAAAAGCCATTTTACTTTTAACAAAACTTGGCTACGAAGTAAAAATCCCGGTTCACAAGGAAAGCGGACGAACTTTTTTGTCGAAAGGACTGGTTAAAACAGCACAAAAAGTTGCCACAGAAAACATAATTCTTTTAAAAGATATTATTTCAGAAGAAACACCGCTGATCGGTATTGAACCCTCTGCTATACTTGCTTTTCGCGATGAGTACCCTGAACTTGTTGAAAAAGATTTGCAATTGTCAGCCACCGCATTAGCTAAGAATACGATGCTTTTTGAGGAATTTATTTCAGCAGAAATTGAAAAAGGAAATATTACCGCTTTACAGTTTACCGAAGAAGAAAAACAGATTCTGTTGCACGGACACTGTCAGCAAAAAGCAGTAGCCTCTACTGAACCGACAAAAAAAATGTTATCGCTGCCAAAAAATTACTCGGTAAAAGAGATTCCTTCAGGTTGTTGTGGAATGGCCGGCTCATTTGGTTACGAAAAAGAGCATTACGATTTATCGATGAAAATCGGAGAAATGGTGCTTTTCCCAACAGTTCGCCAGGCAGATGAAAAAGTGATTATTTCAGCGCCCGGAACGTCCTGCCGCCACCAGATTAAAGATGGTACAGGAAAACAAGCAAAACACCCGGTGGAAGTGTTGTATGAGGCATTGATTTGACCTATACTTTTCCAAAGTTTGAAACTTTGGAAAAGTTAATAGTTATTGGCTATATACTAATATTTCATTAGCAAATCCAGCATTTTTCTGTCGAGTTTGTGGCCATGCCAGTCTTCGTAATCCACATCCTTTCTTCCTGAATCCATAACTCCGAAATCGCCTCTGAAATTCCAGAGAGCGTAACCGATCCCGTTTTCGGTGAGAACAGAAATCACATCGTTGAACCAGGCAAGAAAAACATCGTGAGGGGTTTCTTTCCAGCAGCCACATTCGCCGCAATGCACGCCAACTCCCTTTTTAACAGCATCGATCCACGGGGCATAAAACTCTTCGATGTTTTTTCGTCCAAATTCCTGACCATCAATTGTGCCAGGCCAGACCGGCATCGGTGCATCGTCGGGATTTTTAAACACCCACGGGGCACGGTAATGCGAAATGTAATGCGGAAAATATCCACGACAACTTTGCCCCACCGGCAAATCAAAAATTTCAGGAATTACTTTACTTCCCACATCATTACCGTCGGCAACCACGCGATGATTTGGATTAAAACGCCGGATTGTTTCCAACGATTTTTTAACAACCTCGCGGTAAAGTTCTCCGGGAACCGGCCCGCGGGCTGAAAACTGGTCGTTCATATCCTCGCGTGTGCAAGGTTCGTTTACCAGATCGAAACTGATTAGGTCGGGAGTTTTCCCGGCAAAACGTTTTGCCCACATTCCCCAGTGAAAATAGAATGCTTCCTGCGCTTCCTTGTCTTTCCACAAATTGTAAGGTTCGTTAAAACCTGCATTTACACAAAATCCTGGCGCCCGGTGCAGATCGAGGCTAACATGCAATTTATATTTGTTGGCCAGATTTACCAGCGCCTCAATATTGTCCACCTCTTTTTCGTTGATGTTAAACACATCGGCAGGTGTGATATTTTTCGACCGGTCGAAATTGATGTATCGCGGATATGCCATTGGAATGCGCACAAAATCGAAGCCCCAGTCAGCCATCCATTTAAAATCTTCCTCAGTTGTCATTTCCCTTCCTCCCCTGCCTGGAAAGGGATTAAAATAATCGAGCAGGTTGAAACCCTTCCATCTTGGAAGCTTATTTGCAACTTGTGCTAAAGAATTTGAATAAGCCAGATTTCCGGCCAATCCGATACCGGCAGTAACAAGTCCGGTTGATTTGATAAAATTCCGTCGTTCCATTTTATTAGTTTAATTGGTTTGAAACAAAGATATCATTTGAGCCGGAATGGACAAAGCTTCAATAAAAAACAAAAATGTATCCGACTTTAAGACAATAATAAAATCAAATTTATCAATTGGTAAACATTGCTTAATGTCAGAATGTTTGTAATAATATTAAAGGCTCTTTAA
>JBBIPU010000127.1:0-1322 GCA_037442685.1 Draconibacterium sp.
TGAAGTGTGGCTCCTCCTTTTCCAGATGATCCGATCAACCCGACTGCAAAACGGGATTCAAAAGCGAGTGTTACAAGTGCAGCTTTTCCGTATCGCGAAACACCTTCGATACCCACTTTTTTAGCATCCACCAGCGAATCGGTTTCGAAGTAATCCAGTCCGCGGGCGGCTCCCCAGGCCCAGGCACGAAGCGCCCCCCAGTCATCCGGTTTGCGGGGTTGACCTTTATTTACGAGTCCGATAATCCCTCTTGTTATTCCGGCACCGTTATCAGCCTGAATGCTGTTCGGATCGATTGTCGCATACCCCCAGCCCGCAGCCAGCAGTTTTTCGGTGGGAGATGGTTCCTGTCCGCGACGCTGCATCATTGCCACAAAAGGATTTTCCCATTTTAAGGGTTCGTAAGCAGGATACTTATCAAATACTCCTTTTAGTTCAGGATTTTCTTTAATGAGCGATTCTTTGAATGCCTTGTTGATCATTTTCATATCTTCCTCCGAAGGTTGGGCAGGCGATGGAAACGAAGGACGTCCGAACATCATCAGTACTGGAACGGGTCCCTTTACATTTCGGGGGACAACCAGCATCATATCGATTTTCACATCGATCAGCGGGTAAGTTGAATTATCGACGTGCCCTACCAGTTTTTTGGCAACTACAGGTGTCCAGCCAACAAATTCATTATCAGTAATCTCAACTTCCCATTTTACAGCCGGGATGTTTTCAGGAAGACGACCATAAACTTCTCTTTCCATGTCTTCCACAATCTCCGAGCGGCGCTGGTTCCACCACATTTCAGGGGTGGTCACTTTATTACCTTCTTTTGTCACCAGAATTTCGGGCAATAGTGGACATGGATTTGCCACAGATTCGTCGTAATTGGCATGGTTTGGTGCATTTTCATTTCCACTCGGCCCTGGCCGCAAAACTTTCACTCCCAATTGGTCCATCATATTCTGGTGATCCTGCTCAGCAGTAAAAGTTACAAGAGTTGGATACTTATTAATATCAATGTCGGTTTTCTGGGCTTTAAGAAGAATTGAAATACTTAAAACCAAAGTAAGCAAGATTAGTTTTTTCATAAGCTATATTTTTGTTTATCAATTTTATAATTTCAGCTTTACAAATTATAATTCTCCCTCTTTTTCCTCTCTACAGGCAGAGAGGAACAATCCGCCAGCTGGTGAATCAGGGTGAGTCAATATAAATATTCTTTAAGATTTAATTTAACCTACTCTTTTGTTTTGAAGATTTTTTTTTTCACCCTCTACCGGCATCTCACCTCACTAGTGGTGAAAGTTCTGAAATAAAACTACAATCAT
>JBBIPU010000127.1:1422-12241 GCA_037442685.1 Draconibacterium sp.
AAAAGGGTATAAAGATATTTTCCGTACCCCTCTGCCTGTCGGCATCTCCCCTTGTAAGGTGAGAACTCCGCAAAATAGTTTCTGCATACATAATTTTAATGCTTAAGTTGTTTAAAAATCTTTCCTATTTAAAGGGAAATTCGGGAAGTCGGTTTCAAACGGCGAAGCTGGCAATCCTTCGTTGTTGTACAAATTCGCATCGCGTGGATTGTCGCACCAGGCGTAACGCACTTTTACAGGATTTTCAACAACTTCACTCCACACTTCAACTTTATCGCCAACGATTTTGGCATTTGCCCAGATAAATCTTCCATCTGTTCCTGCAATCTCAAACCTGCGCAATTCTTCGCCATCATTCGAAATCAAACCGCTTCCGGTTTCCTTAAAAGTAATTATCACTTTATTTCCTTCAATTTTATATGAATCAAATATCGGACCTGAATAAACAACATTTTCGTTATAAGCAAGTTTCATTGCACCCAGCGCCAGTCTTTCCCCTACATCCTTTTTATTAAGCGGGTGAATATCGTTCCATTCACCCAGATCGATGGTAACAGTCATCGCCGTATTCGGAACAGTCAAAGCTTTTAACTGTGCGTCTCTGATTTCGGCCCAGTTGCTTTCGGTGGGTAAATAATCCACATCCTGAAAATTGGCTAACTGAACATAGAGGAACGGCAGATTTTCATCATGCCATTTATTCCGCCAATCGCGGATCAGGGCTGGTAATAACCGGTAATATGGTTTGGGATCGTCAACATTTGATTCTCCCTGGTACCAGAGAATTCCCTTGATTTTCTGATTAATAAGAGGTGCCACCATTGCGTTATACAAGGCTGCCGGCTGGTTTTGCGCTGAAAATAACGGAACTGCACCAGGTTTTTCAGGAGAATAAACTTCCCCGATTTTATACTGCCAGGTTCCCTTCAAATCAATTTCCTGATTTCCAGCGGTCAGAAAATACGGTTTATCGGGAACAAAACCCCCTTTTCCGAGGTTGTTGATCACCCTGATTACGATGATATTTTTCCCCGGTTTCAGAGTACCTGCAGGTATTTCGTACCTGCGTGGCGGGTATTGGTATGTGATATTTCCCACCTGTTTTCCGTTGATGTAAACAAAATCAGCATCCACTATCCGACCCACAAATAATTTGGCCGGAATTCCTGTCATTAACTCCGGAACATCGATTTCCCTCCGGTACCAGACCACTCCATTTAAATCGCGAACGCCCTGATCCTCCCAGTAACCGGGAATGTTGATTGTGTGCCAGCCTTTGGGGATATACGATTCTTCAAACCATTTCGGACTTTCCAGCATTCCTCTGTCTTTAGGTTGTGACGGCCTGAAAGAATCACGCAAACTTTTCTGTAACGCAACATAATTTGTGTCCTTGTTTTGTGCAATTGTTTTCTCAAGTTCAGGAAAACCTGCCAGTCCTGCCTCGCTGATCCAGGCTTCGATAGGAGTTCCGCCAACACTGGCATTGATCAGTCCGATGGGGACTTTGTATTTTAAATAAATCTTTTTGGCAAAAAAATAAGAAACCGCACCGAAAGTCAGAATATCTCTCGGATTTGCCTCTTTCCAAGTTCCCGGAGGTAAATCAACTGCAGGTCCTTCAAGATTTGTTTTGGTTGGAATAAAGAAGTTCCTGATTTCAGGGAAGTTCGCCCCGGCAATTTCTTCAGGGTATTTTTCCTTCACCCGTTCCATGGGAAGAACCATGTTCGACTGACCTGCACAAAGCCAGACATCGCCAAAAAGAATGTTGTTTACCCTGATTTCGTTTTGTCCTTTGAAAACCATTTCAAACGGGCCACCGGCTTTTTGAGGAGGTAGTTCAATGCTCCATTTGCCTTCCTTCCCGCTTTTCGCGCTGTACTTTTTCGCGTTGAAAATCAGTGTTACCTTTTCACCCGGATCAGCCCAGCCTGAGATATTCAGTTTTACATCACGCTGCAAAACGATTCCATTGCCAAAAATGACGGGTAATTTAATTGCCCCGCGGATAATGAAAATTGAAAACAGAAGCAAAAGCAACAGTAAAATCTTTTTCATTTCAGTTTTAGTTGATCCGGATTCGTTTTACAAATTCAGTTTTGAACCCTGCAAGTTAAAATTCTTTTGCTTTTGTTGTTTGTACGATTTAAACGTTTGGAAGTATTATTTTAGCAAAAATGGCTGATCAAACCAACTTACATTTCTTGTGGCGTACATTATTTATTCAAGAAGATAAAACAGGAAAGATTATTTTGAACTGTGAATCAAATTGATAAAATGTTTATTGTTCTCTTTTTAAAGGAATATTTCAGAAGTAAATCTTTAATTTCAAAACAATGATTTGAAACTTCCCGGAAAGTCAATGGAATATAATTTTTAGTAATTTAAACCGGCCATATTAAACCTGTAAAACCAAATCTATGGAAAATAAATTTCACCAAAACCGGAGGGAATTCATCGCAAAAACTTCCATTACAACAGCCGGAATTTCAGTGGGATTCAATGCATTTTCATCAGCGCTTAAAACCACCGGCCTTTCAGTTTCCGGAATAAGTCTGGCAGGAAGCGCAGTTGCCGGTTCTTCTTTTGTATCAAAATCGCAGAAAAGGCCGGTTTGCGCATTTACAAAATGCCTTCAGTTTTTAAACTTTGAACAAATTGCAGAAGTTCTTGCCCGGACCGGATTCGATGGCGCTGATATTACCGTGCGACCTGACGGACAAATTGAACCTGAAAATGTGAAAAAACAGTTGCCGCAAGCGGTGAAAATCCTTGAAAAATCGGGTGTCGGAATTCCGATGATGGTAACTTCCGTAATCGATGCTAATGACAAAATATCGGTTGAAACACTTAAAACTGCCGCCGATTCGGGAATTAAATACTACAGGATGGGTTGGCTTGCCTACGACTTTTCGAAAACCATGCAGAAAAATATCGACATTTATAAAAGTCAGATCGAAAAGCTGGCGAAACTGAATGAAAAACTTGGAATCCACGGCGGATATCAGAATCATTCAGGATTGCACGTCGGAGCCCCGGTCTGGGATTTGTACGATCTTTTAAAGGATGTCAATCCAAAATATCTTGGTGTTCAGTACGATATCAGGCATGCAACAACCGAAGCGGGTTATTCGTGGATGCTCGGGATGAAAAGGATTGAACCGTGGATCAGAACCATCTGCATAAAAGATTTTATCTGGGGGAAAAACGCCAAAGGTGAGTGGGAACACGAAAACGTTCCGCTTGGCGAAGGGATGGTAAAATTCGATGAATTTCTGAAAGAATATGCCTCGCTAAATGTTGAAGCTCCCATCAGCATGCACTTTGAATATGATCTGGGTGGTGCGGAAGCCGGGAAACGTGAAATAACAATGGATCGTGAAAAAATATACGGTCTGATGAAAAAGGATCTCGATTGGTTCAGAAAAAAATTAGCTGAAAATAAAATCGAAACCTGAATGAAAAATCCCTATTCAAACAGAGATATTCAATTAACAGAGGGGAGCAAAATTTGCCCCCCTCATCAGGTTGAAAATCAACAGCCTGTCCCTAAACATTGTCATCATTATTAATCCCCACAAATAAAAAAGCACGCTTTTGGGGCTGTAAATATTTCAATCCGTATCAGTTTTTTGTTTCCACTATTGCATATCTCGTAAGTTTCCAGAATTCCTGCGGATTTTCGATTTCCAGGTACGCTATTTTATCATTCTCCTCCACCAGCCGGTACGAATTGTACGGATGTTTTGAAATCAGTTTGACCTTTTTTGCATTTAACGGAAACTGGTTTTCTTTTCTGATGTCAAGCTGTGTGAAATAACCTTCATTTAAATCTTCTTTTACTGATGCATTTTTCCCGATTCCCAAAAAACCTTCTTTGGTCAGAATGCCATTTTTAATCAGATCTTTATGAGAACCCGATGCAAAATATGCCTTGTTTATTTCGTTTTCCTTTTCAACAATGGTTTGCGATTTGTCTGCGATTATTTTCGATTTTGAAAGAATACTGTCTTCTTTTACGGAGATATCTCTCTGTAAATTTGCCATTTGAGCATCCTTTTCCGCAATTTTATAATCGCGTTGTTCAATTTCAGCCTTCAATTGCCTGATATTTTCATCCTGTTCCTGAATGGTTTTATTAAGCTGGACGATTTTGTTTTTAAACGATTTAATTTCAATTCCCGATGATTTCAGCTTCTTTTCAAGTTCGTCAATCTTTTTGCTGCTTTCTTCAAGCATTTCATTCATAAGTTTAATGTCGGAGACCATTGTTTCTTTCCGGTTTTTATAACCTTCCTGCGATGCAACGGTAAGCTGGTTTCTTTTGTTCCGCACAAAGGTCAGGTTCTCTTCAATCTGATCGAATGTGCCTGTAAGTTCGTTTACAAGCGAATCCCTTGTTTCAATGGTGGTGTTGAGATTCGAATTCTGCAGGGTCAGTTGTTCAATCCGATCTGTTTTACTGATAATTACGATTCCGGCAACAATCACTACCAAAAGCAGTAAAGCGACCATAATTCCATAACCGACCGATTTCCTTTCAATTTCCATAACTTCCTTCTTTTTTAGTTTATAAATTTTCTGTTTCGTTAAACGGAAGGCAATTTATGTACCATTGAAGCAGTAAATGTTAACTCATTGAAATTATGACTCTTATGTCATCTAATCGGGGAAAATCAATTTCAAAATGATTATTTATTATCAATTTTATAACAATGGAGGTGGAATAAACTGAGATTTCAGATCAGTTATCGTTTTCTTCTTTTAACATGCGGTAAATGGTGGCAACCCCGATATCGAGTTTTTCAGCAACGAGCTTAATATTGTTGCTGTACTTTTCAAGATATCTTTTCACAATTCTCACATTATATTCCCTCAGACTTAATTCTTTATCGATGGTTTCTTCAATCAGGGCGCTTGTTCCGAACAGAATATTATCATCGGTTATTTCCTCGCTATCGGAAAGCGTGATTGCCAGTTCGATCACCGATTTCAATTCCCTGATATTTCCGGGAAAAGAATGGGCCAGCAATTTTTCGGCGGCAGGTTTTGAAAGGGTTTTTTGCGGAAGATTATTTTCCTTACAGAAATCGCTGATAAAATGTTTGGAAAGAATGATTACATCATTTCCTCTTTCGCGAAGAGGAGGCAGTTCAACAGGAAAACCATACAAACGATAATACAAATCCTGCCTGAAAACACCTTTCACCACCGATTCCTGCAGGTTTTTGTTTGTGGCTACAATAATGCGGCAGTCGGTTTTAACGGGTTTATTGCTTCCCACCCGCACAATTTCCCTTTCCTGCAAAGCCCTTAACAATTTGGCCTGAACTGAAATGTCCATTTCGGTAATTTCGTCAAGGAAAAGAGTACCGCCGTGTGCTTCCTCAAATTTCCCGATACGCCGGTAATTTGCACCTGTAAATGCTCCTTTTTCGTGACCAAAAAGTTCGCTTTCAATCAGATCTTTCGGAATTGCCGCCATGTTCACCGCAACAAACGGTTTCGCTGCCCTTGGCGAATTATAATGAATTGCCTTTGCCACCAGTTCTTTACCTGTACCTGTTTCACCGGTAATAGTCACTGTAATATTTGTCCGTGTCGCTTTTTCAATTGCAGAAAATATTTTTTTTGTGGCGTTACTGTTCCCAAAAATCGTATTCTGGTAACTGTATTTTTTCCTGACTTCACTCCTTAAAGTTACAATCTCTTTTTTAAGACTGATGCCGTTTCGAATGTTCTGAACCGTATTTAAAAGCCTTTCCCTGATGTCTTTTGATTTAACGATGTAATCGTAGGCGCCGAATTTCAAAAGTTCAACCACCACATTGATTTCATCCTGTTCTGAAATCAGAATTACCTGAATTTCCTCGTTTTCTGCTTTAATAGCTTTTAAAACTTCAAGGCCCTGCATGTCGGGGAGACGGTAATCGAGCGTAACAACATCAGGTTTTTTATTCAGGTTGCCCAGACAATCCTTTCCGTTCGAAAACGATTCGATTTCATAATCGGGATTCAACGAAAGGTTGTGTACGAGCAACCGTCTGTACCATTCGTCGTCTTCAACAACAAATATTTTAAATGGTTTATCATCCATAGTTTTTCCTTTTAATCAACTTCTCGTAATCAATTCCGGCAAAAATAACCTGTTATTTAACTTCCGGAGATATATTCTTATTGCTCAACTGTTTTCTCAAGATACGATTTCAGCAATAAATTCAGTTTCCCGATTTCTTCCTTAATATCGTGAAAAACCGCTGAAATCCTGACAATCGAAACAGGTTCCTTTGCCATTTTCTCAAGATTTTTTATTTTTTCAAATAATTTCGAATCCCCGATATGTTTAACAGGAGCAGCCATTTTGTGGGCATTTTCATAAACCAGATTCCAGTTTTCGTCAACAACTGCATCTTCAATTCCCGAAATCCCGGTTTCCATCGATTTAATAAACAGACTGATCATTTCGGCAAGAAACTTTTCATCGCCACCTGCCAGATGCCTCAGTTCAGCAAGTTCAAGTTTCTGATTTTCAAGCTCCTTCATTACACGATCTGATTTCTCACCTGTTAATGCATCAGTCAGATCAAAAAGCTCTTTTTCAGTAAAAGGTTTAAAAAGAAAGTTCTTCATTCCGGCCCTGATGCATGTTTCCTTGTCCAGACCATCGGTAACAGCAGTTACTGCAACTATTTTAGTTTCAGGATTACAATTAAAAATCTCACGGGCTGCTTCAATTCCGTTCAGTTCGGGCATATTTATATCCATCAGAACAATATCGAAATGCCCATCGCAACAGGCTTTTATTGCTTCATTCCCGTTTACTGCCTCTTTAAACCTGATTCCCCATTTTTGCAATATATTTTTCAATAAAAACCTGTTAAACTCTTCGTCATCCGCGATCAGTACCGAAATGTGCCCAAATTTTTCAGGAATCGAAAGAATATTGTTTTTTTCCTCTTTTTCAATGATTGACTTTCCGAACTGATAATTGATTTTTACGGTTACAGTTGTTCCTTTCTCCGGCTCACTTTCAATATTAATTTTTCCATCCTGCAATTCCACCAGTTTCTTCACGATCGCGAGCCCGAGGCCTGTTCCTGCAAACTTTTTCCCTGTATGATTCTCAATCTGAACATATTCGTCGAAAACCTGATTCAGTTTATCTTTTGCAATTCCGATTCCCGTATCCTTTATCCCGAATTCCAATTCGAAATCGTTTTCATTTTGTCTGATGCCGTTTACACGAATCGCCACCTCACCTTTTTCTGTGAATTTAATTGCATTCCCGGTCAGATTGATAACAATTTGTTTCAACCGGAGCGGATCGCCAACCAGTGAATCAGGTTTTTCGCATTCCCACCAATATTTTAAACTTATTCCTTTATTTTCGGCTTCGTTTTTAAACAGCAAATAAACCTCATTAAATACATCGGAAGGAGAAAATTCAACAGCTTCAAAAACCAGGTTACCCGACAGTATTTTGGAATAATCAAGCGTGTCGTTAACAATATTTCTCAGGTGGCCGGCTGATTTGAAAATGATCGAAACCATTTCTGAAACGTCGCTGTCCAGCTTTTTCCGGAGAACCTGTTCCGAAAGTCCGAAAATGGCATTCACCGGGGTACGCAGTTCGTGACTTACATTTGCGGCAAACTGTTCCTTGGCATGAGCGAGAGTTTCAGCCTTTTCTCTTGCATCTGTCAAAGCACGCTGCACCGACCGGGATTTTCGGAGATAAATGAAAAGTACAAGAAGTGCAAGAAACAACAGAAAAACTGCCGAACCTGTAAAAATTGCAAGCTTTTTATATGTCTCATTGGCCAATTGGTCGGCTTCCACGGTTTTTTCAATCAGCCTTTGTGTTTCATTGTTTTCAGCTTCGTTAATTAACCGATTGATTTTTTCAACAATTACCAGGTTTTGTTCAATCAGCTTCGATTCCCGCACGTCTCTCTTTTTTCTGCTTTGATAAATATCCCATTCAAGTTTCTGTATGTTTTTTCTGATCTCTTTTTTTTCATTCTGCTTTTCAGATGAAACCGAATCTGACGCAGTTATCTGACCGGCGACAACTGTTCCAGGAAGTTCATTTTTTGCAGTATCAACCCGGACCGAATCAACAGCAGGTGAGTCGAGATTGGTGTAAAACTCAGAAAACGCAGGGAAAATACCCTTTTTCGAAAGGTGAATCTTTAAGATTTCATTCCACAAGTCAAGCTTTTCCTGTGAATATTTCGAAACTGAATCGATCAGAGCGATTTCGTTAACATCATCTGCCTTTAAATCATTCAGATCTTTTACCTTTTGAATAATTTTATCTTCCAGCGCATAAAAAGCATCAAGATCGACTCTGTTGTTGGTCAATGAATACAATCGGACTGCATTTTCAAGAGTTGTCAGATCGGAAGCCAAATCCTTAATTACAAAAATTTTACTGTCGGGACGGGTTCCCTTGTTTATCGAATAAACAATATCGGAAAGGCTTTGATAAGAGAAATATCCCATTGTAACGACAACAATTCCGATAATTGTGGCAAGGATTGATATCGGGATTTCAATTTTAAATTTTGTCATTTCAGTTCAATGAAACATTTATCAATCTAACAGAAATAATAACTTAATGTTGCTGTTCATCTGTTTGTCAGCGATGTTTTAATTCTCAAACCTGATTTGCAATGCAGCCAGAAATGCCTGACTTCCTCAAATCCCGGCAATTTTAATAAAATGTCTGCGCATCAAACACCGCAAAATTCGTGCATTTACCAGGTTTTAACCAACATCAAAAATTAACTGCTCTGTCAGAACTTTTTATGAAATACTTTGCTGTCAAAGTTAATGCTATCCTCAGATAAAATTATCAAAATGATAAAAACAAGTCGTTTTGATAGCTCCGGTTCATAAAATCATCAATTTATATAATTGTTTATGAACAATTTAAAGATTTACAGAGTTATTAGTATGGATTTTGATTTATACAACCCGCTTTAAAAAAACAGATCGTAAGAAAATCTGACAGTTTTTTATGTGACTTTAAACTTAGGATTTCACAATATCCCACTGAAAGTAAGAATGATTAGTTCTACTAAATATTAACAATTAAAAATTTAACTGTATGAGATTCAAATCATTTAAGGCAGTTTCAATTGGAACAGTTTTTCTTGTAACTATGTCTTTATCAGCCTGTAAAGACAACCTTGAACCACCAGAAAAACCGGTTAATGAAGGTGTAAACTCAGAACTGCAGACAAAAGCTGCAGCCATCGATTTACCCGGAAGAGTCCTGGCGTCAAATTGTTTTCAATGTCACGGAACAAATGGTTATGGTTATGAGGAACTTGCAGGGGAAAATGCATCTGAAATTATTTCGGAACTTAACGAAATGAAAGCAAAAAACCCGCAAAAAAACATCATGAATGCCCATGCAATGGCATACACAACCGAAGAGATTAAAATAATTGCCAATTACATTTCGAACCAGTAAAAACTTAAAATAATGGAAAGAAGAAAATTTTTGCAAAGCCTGGGATTAACTGCAGCAGGTATTTCTATGCTAAATTCATCGTCATTTGGATTATCATTGATGGCCAATGCCGCTGCTACCGGACGTGTTGTGGTTGTAGGCGGAGGAATGGCCGGAACAACAGTGGCCAAATACCTCAGGTTTTGGGGAGGTACAGGAGTGAATGTTACTTTGGTGGAACCCAATGTTTCGTACATTTCAAATATTTTCAGCAATATGGTGCTTACTGGCGAAAGAACTTTAAGTCAGCTTACCTATAATTATTCAATCCTGAAAAGTAAACACGGGGTTAATGTTCAGAATTATTCTGTAACGAGTATCGATCCGGTTGGTAAAAATGTCAAACTTTCAAACGGGACAATCCTGGCTTACGACCATCTTGTTCTTGCACCCGGAATTGATTTTGAACCACTTCCATTATCGGGGACATCGGCTAATAAAGCAAAAATTGTTCATGCATGGAAGGCTGGTACGCAAACCACGTCGTTGCAAAACCAGATAAAAGCTATGACCAAAAGCGACACCTTTATTTTAACCATCCCGCCAACGCCCTACCGCTGTCCCCCCGGACCGTACGAACGTGCATGTGTTGTGGCCGATTATCTGAAACGTACTAAAGGTGGCGGAAAAGTAATTGTTCTCGATGCAAATCCAAAAATCCAGGCTGAGGCGCAAAATTTCAACACTGCTTTCACTACAACTCACAAAGGAACAATTACTTATGTTCCAAATGCACAACTTACCAGTATTAATGCCGATACAATGACAGTTGTTTCCAACGCCGGAACTTTCAAGGGAAAAGTTATCAATGCCATTCCGGTTCATAAGGCCGGCAACCTGATCACACAATCAGGGATCGGACTGAACAACAGCGCCGACGGGAAATGGGCCGCTGTAAACGTACTTTCGTACGAATCCACTAATCCTGTCCTGTCGGGAATTCATATAATCGGTGATTCTTCTGCAACAACTCAGCCAAAGGCCGGCCACATTGCCAATGCCGAAGCCAAAGTTTGTGCCGATGCAATAATTCAGCAACTGCAGGGCGGAACAATTAACGCCGGGCCAATGACAAATTCTTCATGTTTTACACCTATCACTAAAACAACAGCTTCGTGGCTGACAGCGATTTACCGGTACGATCCTGCATCGAAAACAATGCTCCCGACCGGAAACGGTATTACCGAATCGAATGGCTATAATTCAGAAAATTATGAAGATATGCTCAAATGGTTCAAAAACCTGATGGCTGATACATTTGCTTAAAATGCATTCACTCTGATTCTGAAATTCATA
>JBBIPU010000128.1:0-12212 GCA_037442685.1 Draconibacterium sp.
TAGGGCGGTTTTATGGTGAATTTATGTCTTACTCTGGTGGGGACGGACAATCGTTAGGAATTGTGCTGACACCAAAACACATTACGGAATTATTTTGTGAGTTGATTGACCTAAAAACAACTGACGTTGTTTTTGACCCGTGTTGCGGAACAGCAGGTTTTTTGATTGCTGCAATGCACGATATGTTGCAAAAAACTGACAGCCCAAAGAAACAACAAGACATCAGAAAAAATCAGTTGCACGGTTTAGAAATGCAACCGTATATGTTTACAATCGCCACGACAAATATGATTTTGCGTGGAGATGGTAAAAGCAATTTGGAACAGGAAGATTTTTTAAAACAAAATCCAGCACAATTACAGCTTAAAGGTTGCACAGTTGGAATGATGAATCCGCCTTATTCGCAGGCAAAAGGAAAAGATACAGCTCATTTATCGGAAATCAATTTTACTGAACACTTACTTGATTCAATCGTTAAGGATGGAAAAGTTATTGTAATTGTTCCTCAATCTTCAATGACTGGGAAAACAAAAGAAGAACAAGCAATAAAGCAAAATATATTAAAAAAACACTCATTAGACGGAGTTATTTCACTTAACAAAAATACTTTTTATAGAGTTGGTACTATTCCTTGTATTGCAATTTTTACAGCTGGGGTTCCTCATTATAAAGATAAAAAGGTAAAATTTATAAACTTTGAAAATGATGGATTTGAGGTGCAGAAACATAAAGGGTTAGTTGAAACAATTGAAGCAAAAGATAAAAAACAACATTTACTTGATGTTTGGTTTGATAGAATTGAAGCTGAAACAAAGTTTTGTGTAAATACTACAATAGAAGCAGATGATGAATGGCTACACTCATTTTACTATTTTAATGATGAAGTACCAAAAGAAGAAGACTTTGAAAAAACCATTTCTGACTATTTAACTTTTGAGTTCAATATGATTATGCAAGGAAAAGAAAATTTATTTGAAAATAAATAAATCTATGAAAATTGACTTGCAAAATATTCAATGGCGTGAATTTGAACTAGAAGAACTGTTCAATATATACACTGGTGGCGATTTAATTATTTCAAGAATTACCAAAGGTAATATTCCAATAATTAGTCATTCTATTCTAAATAACGGTGTAGCTGACTGGACAAGCCCTATTACTGGTCAAAAATTATTTGATAGTTCAAAAACCATAAGCCTCGCTGACAGAGGAAATTTTTATGCCTACACTCAAAAGGTTGACTTCTACATAGGAACTAGAGTAAAGGCATTAGAAGCAAAATTTGAAAACTGCAATAAAGATTTACTTCAATTCATTTGTCCATTAATTAATAAGCAATCAGTAAAGTTTTCATATGGTAATAATGCTACTGGTGGAATTGACAAATTAAAAATACTTCTTCCAATAGATTCTAAAATGCAGCCTGATTTTGAATTTATGCGAAACTATATTAGGTTGACAGAACAAAAAAAGCATAAGGAATATCAGGATTATATTTTACAACGGATTAACATTCTTAAAAACTACAAGAAAGTAGAACAGCTAAATCAAAAAGAATGGAGCGAATTTTTCCTTAAAGATATTTTTCCAAAAATACAACGTGGTAAACGATTAAAAAAAGGCGACCATAAAAAAGGGAATATGCCTTACATATCCTCGTCTGCAATGAATAACGGTATTGATGGTTATGTTAGTAACAAAGAAAAGGTTAGAATTTATAAGAAATGTTTATCTCTTGCAAATAGTGGAAGTGTTGGTGCGACATTTTATCACTCATATTCTTTTGTAGCAAGTGACCACATAACAAAATTAGAAAATGAATACTTTAATGAGTTTATTTATTTATTCATAGCTAGTATTACGTCAAGACTAAGTGAAAAATATAGTTTTAATCGTGAGATAAATGACAACCGTATTCAGCGTGAGAAAGTGCTTTTACCAGTAGATAAAAAAGGTCAACCTGACTATAATTATATGGAAAATTACATCAAGAAATTGGAATATGAAAAACTGACAAAATATACAGAAACAAAAAAACAACGAACCGCCAACAACGGCTCATAAGCAATGCGGGATTTAGTGGGTATGCAAGTGCAGTTCTCGCTGGCAAGTTTTGTATCGGGTGATACAGACGCAGCTCCGAAGTCCCGCACTACTCATAGCCGCGACCGTTGGCAGCAAGTGTAAAAATTATATAGTTAAATTAAACGGTATTACACATCATAATAATATTTGTTCTATTAAATAAATTAGAAACTCTTAAAAAAAGTAATTATGGAATTAAAACAAGTAAGCAAGAACTGTTACGCAGTTCTTAACGAGAAAAACCGCGTATGCGATGCCAATTCAGGCTTAATTAATTTAGGTGGAGGAGTTGTAATAGATACCCAATCTGATTTGGTGCATGCAAAAGAGATGATTAGGTTATTTGGTACCGTTTGGACGGGCATGCCAAAGCGTGTAGTTTTAACCCACGAAGATGGAGACCACGTTTGGGGCAATCAATTATTTACAGGAGCCGAAATTATTGCTCATCGCTCTGTGCCAGAGCAAATGAAAAAAGTTGCTGAACCTAAAGAGAGCCAGGAGCTACTTCATGGAGCCAGCCACTTCTTAAAAAAACATATTCTTAAATTAATTCACCCTGGCATTGCTACTGCTGGCAAGCAACTACTTGAAGATTACGATTTTGATGGTATAGAACTAGTATTCCCGACAACACTTTTCGATGACAGATATACAATTGACTTAGATGGCACCGAGGTACAATTAATTTATGTTGGTCCATGCCATCAGGTTGGCGATGTTATTGTTCACGTTCCTAGTGAAGGAGTTATTTTTGCTGGAGATATAATTTTCAGAAACTGCACTCCTATGGGTTGGACCGGTTCGTACGATAAGTTCTTTAAAGCATTTGACCTTATAACAGAACTTAGACCAAATGTTATTGTTCCAGGTCATGGCCCTCTTTGCGGTTTAGAAGGGGTTAAGGAGATGAAAGACTATTTACAATATGTTCGTAACGAATCAAAAATTCACTTTAACAATGGCTTATCTTCATTAGAAGCTGCAAAGAAAATCGATTTTGGTCCCTCTTCTGAATGGAAAGCCCCTGCTCGTTTATATATGAATGTTGAAAGGGCATACCGCGAATTCCGAAATGCATCGCCCGATGAGCCTTGGAATAAACCTGCAACCTTCGATGCAATTTACAAGCTTGCAAAGGCTAAAGGTGTAAAACAAGAGTTTTAATATTGGTATCGAACATTAAAATAATTAGCATCTATGAAACTCATTCGATTCACATCACCAAATAACTCACAACCTCATTTTGGGGTTGTGATCAATGATTTCGCAGTATCTTTTGCTACGCTCACAAACAAAACTGATAAACCAAACATTTTTTTATCCAACAGCAAAGTGTACCTAGCAGCTCTGCCTGCAAGTGAGCTAGCGGCAAAGGATTTACATGCTTGGGGAGAACAGCATATCAACGAACTCGGTAATGACGAGAAATTTTTACTCAAATCAGTTAAATTACTTGAGCCAGTTGAGGTTTCCGCTCTATTCGACTTTGGTTTAACGCCAAGACACATGAAAAATTCAGCTGATGTTATAGGAAAGTATGAAAAAGACAATCCTCAAACCTCCATGTTGTTACAAGCGTTTGCAAAAGCAGTAATGGCTCCTAAACCTAAACCTCCGGTTGGTCAACCAGAAGCCTTATCGTACTACAAAGGAAATTTAAATACTATTGTTGGAAATGATGAGATAGTGCCTTGGCCTGCATACACATCGCGTTTAGATATTGAGCCAGAGCTTGCTGTTATATATGGTAATGAAAATCAACCTATTGCAGGGTATTGTATATTTAACGATGTTTCAGCACGCGATGTTCAAGCATTGGAATTTGTGGGAGGTTTCTGCCTTACAAAAGATATGGCAAATGGTAATCAGCTTGGTCCGTACCTTGTAACATCCGACGAGGTTGGAGATCCTTTCAATCTTAATGTTATTGTCGTCGTTAATGGTGAAGTTAAATTTAAAGGTTCTACCTCTGAGATTAGTCATAAAACCCAAGATGTTTTTAATTGGCTTGGGTTTATATCTACATTGAAACCAGGTACAGTAGTAGGTTTTGGTACTATTCCGGACTGCACGGGTTGTGATCACGATGATTTTTTAGATCCTGGTGCTAAAATTGAAATTACCTTCGAAAAACTTGGTACACTCTTCTGTTCATTTGCAGAACCTTCGGTTAAACTATTCCCCAGTAGATGGCCAGTTAGAGAGGTATTGAATAAATATCTTTAATATCAGTTGTCACTATGAAAAAGGACTTCAATGAACAAATAAGCAAAATTGAAATGATGAAGGTATTTATAAGGGATTTCTGCTTATGTTAAAAACCTTCTATCCTTAGGAATATTTATCCTAAAAACTAAAGTAAAAGCAATTATTTTGGTAAAATGTTAATATTGAAAATATTATTCCAACATGTAACCGCAACCATGTTTTTTTCCCTTTGCCTGACAACTTTAATATTGGCACAGGAGGCTGCACAGGATTCACTTACAGTGAAAATACATCCGAATCAAGATCCTGCTGAACTCGCCAGGAAGCTGGCAAACCCGATTGCCTCACTTATCAGTGTGCCCTTTCAAAACAATACCGATGTGGGGGTTGGCGAAGATCATGACGGATATATAAATATACTGAATGTTCAGCCTTTAATTCCAATTAAGCTTTCTGAAAAGCTCAACCTTATTACAAGGAGTATTATTCCCGTTGTTTCCCAAAAAAACATTACCGGAGAAGGAACCAGTCAGACCGGGCTTGGCGATATGTCAATAATCACATTCTTTTCGCCCGTAGAAGCAAAGAAAGGCTTTGTTTGGGGTGTGGGTCCGGTTTTTCTTTTGCCCACTGCCACCAATGAATTTTTGGGTACGAAAAATTTCAGTATCGGACCCACGGCTTTGGCTTTAATACAAACACATGGCATGACAATAGGTGCCACGGTAAGGCAGATGTGGTCGGTTGCCAATGCTGAAGGCAGAATAGATGTGAACACATTTTACCTTCAACCGTTTTTTACTTACAACTGGAAAAGTGGCGCTGGCGTTGGAATATCGGCTGAAGTAACGGAGAACTGGGTGGGTGACAATAGCACCACCGCCTATATTATTCCTAATGTTTCGGGAATTACCAGGTTGGGAACGCAAATAATTAGAATTAATATTGGTCCGCGTTTCCAGGTTGCATCACCGGATAAAAATGGGGCTGTTTTTGGCATAAGGGCTGAGTTGGCTTTTGTTTTTCCAAAATAAGATGAATTTGATAAAGGCTTTTTTTTAAGTTTCATTAGCAACATGAATTCAGCAATTAATTCACATAAAATTAAAATACATAATTAAGCAAATTACATTTATGAAAAAATCACTTATCGTAATTATAGTAATCAATTTACTTACTGTAACTGCTTCGTTTGCCCAGGATACACTGCAGCAAAAGTGGCATTACAATGTTGAACCCTACATGATGTTTCCCAACATGACCGGGCAAACCACTGTTGCTAATCTTCCCGAAGTGGGTGTTGATGCAAATGTTGGCGACATATTTGGTCATCTTAAAATGGGAGCTATGCTTTATGCAGAAGCAACCAATAATAACTGGTCAGTTACCACCGATTTCATTTACATGAAACTTGGTGAGAGTGTGGTGGCTGATCGAAAATTAATTGAAGGCGGCGATGCCACCATGAAAGAATATGCATGGGAACTTGCCGGTTTTAAACGCATCACACCCTGGCTCGATGGAGGTATTGGTTTCCGGTTGATTGACCTGGATGTAGCACTTGATATACAAACCATCAATGAAAATAAAAGTGGTTCAGCTTCTAAATTGTGGGTTGATCCGATCATTATTCTGCGGTCGAATCATGTGATTCATAACAAATGGCTCATTCAGTTGCGTGGCGATGTTGGCGGATTTGGCGCCGGCTCTGATTTCACCTGGCAGGCACAGGCTAACATAGGATATAAATTCTCCAAATTATTTCAAACCACCATTGGTTATCGTTACATTGGAATTAATTATGATAAAGGTGAAGGAGTTGACCGTTTCTTATATGATATTGACACTTATGGGGCCGTTGTACGATTTGGATTTAATTTTTAGAAAGTCAATTTAAACATGATTGATATTAGAAAACCGGAGATAAACAATGTGCAGATGCTGCGAATATAGAAGCCCCCTGCGCTGCTTGCAGAATCAACTATGTTCTTTGTAGGTTATTACTTTACATCAGGTAAAAGCCGAAATGGTGGAACAAAATGAATGAGGCTAATAGAATTGGGACTGAAACCAAATCAAATTTCAAAGGAAGCATTCCAAAACTGGTGGTGGAAGTGGAATAATAAATTATACATTATGAGTAAAACAGTATCAGATTCTGAATTTTCAATCGTCCGGGGGGGATTGCTTGATCGCTTTCTGATTTTAACAGGTGTGTTAAAAGTTGGTCAGAATTCTACGCTTCGTAAGATTATTTTTTATATCTCCATTACATGGATACCGCTTTTAGCATTGTCGGCGTATGAAGGTTTGTTATGGGGATCTTCCATTGACTTGCCTTTCCTGAAGGAGTTTGCCACGCATATCAGGCTGCTTGTTGCAGTTCCTTTGTTTGTATTGGCAGAAGTAGTGGTTGACAGCCATGTCAATAATTCATTGGGCCAGTTTTACCGTTCGGGTTTACTTACAGAAAATACCCGGCTGAAATTTGAAGCAGCCAAACAAAAGGCTGACAGGATGAGTAATTCTTATCTCGCAGAAACCATAATTTTAGTTATTATATTGGCCAACGTGCTGTTTCGGATATCAACAAATACGTTCGATCTTACCCTCTGGATGTTTCCTGAAAAAAGCGATCCTTCAGCGCTTTCGTATGCCGGTTACTGGGCCGCATTTATCAGTTTCCCGGTTTTTCAGTTTCTGATATTCCGTTGGTTTTGGAGATGGTTGATCTGGCAAAGGCTTTTGTCTATGATTTCAAATATTGGCCTGCGCATCGTACCTCAGCATCCCGACAAATCGGGTGGGTTGGGTTTTTTGGGTGAATCACCTCTCCCATTCAGTATTTTTACTTTTGCACTCAGTATTATTTTTTCAGCCATGCTTGCCGAGCGGGTTTTGTTTCAAAACTTTAATTTGCAGGAGCATTATGCCTTAATAGGAACATTCGTAGTAATTTGCCTGTTAATTAATGTGGTGCCTCTTTTAACTTTTATAAAACCTTTAAGCGCGGCACGTTCCAAAGGAATTAATGATTATCATGCGCTGGTTGCCGAACATCACCTGAATTTTGAAAATAAATGGATAACCAACCGGAAAGAGAACAGTGATGAAATTCTTGGCAGTCCTGATGCTTCTTCTTCAGCCGATATTCAAATGGTTTATGAGTCGGTTAAAGATATGTCTATTTTCCCTTTCAACATCAAGACAATGTTAATTACCGTGGTAATTGCACTGCTCCCTCTTTTGTTGGTTTTTGCCCTTCAGATTCCGGTGGTTGAAATTTTAAAAATGCTTGCAGGCCTTCTACTTTAACAATTAAAACAATTTGTATATTTAACACAAAAATTTAGTAAAATGAAAAGAAAAGAAGTAATCAAAATCATTGCCGGAATTTTGCTTCCGGTTTTATTTATTGCGGTTTCGCAAAACGTTTTTGCACAGAACACACCGGTTCCGGTAACCACGCAAATGCCCGATTCGTCGAAAATGACGTACAACCAGATTTCGAAAACTGCCGGGCTATTTGTTTATCCTGCCAAGGGACAAAGTCAGCAGCAGCAAAAGAAAGACGAGTACGAATGTTACGTTTGGGCCATGGAACAATCGGGAATCGACCCGTTAAACACACCCAAAACGCAGGCAGCCCCGGTGAATACAGGGCCTGATGGCAGCGCTGTTAAAGGCGCAGCAAAAGGCGCAGCAGCAGGCGCAGCCATTGGCGCTATTGCCGGCGATGCCGGTAAAGGCGCAGCCATTGGCGCGGCGGCAGGCGGTATGGGCGGATTAGCCAGAGGACAACAGAAAAAGGCTCAGCAAAGCCAGCAGGCTCAGGCACAGGCTGCTGCTACCGATGCCCAGAAAAAGGAAACTTTTATTAAAGCATTCTCGGTTTGTATTGAAGGCAAAGGTTACACGATTAAATAAATGGAAATTAAAAATTGGAAATTAAAAATTAAAAATTGAAGAAAATGAAAAATTTAATCATACTTGCTGCAATGGCTTTTACGCTTTTTGCATGTGCACCGAACAATGCAAAAAAACATGCCGAAAATGTGGAACTGGTTAAAAACTATGTTGCCGCAGTTGAAAACCTCGACTATGAAGCCATGGGTAATTACCTCGATGTAAACTACCTTGGAATCGGACCTTCTTTCGGCGATTCAATCGGTAAAATGGAAGCCGTTGAAAACTGGAAATGGTGTGTTGAAAACCTGTACGAAAAAATTAAATATAACCACTCAAGGTTTGTAGCAGAAACCATCCCCGATGGCGATAACAAAGGCGAATGGGTAGGTACTTGGGCCGTGTTAAATATTGTATTCAAAGATAGCATCGGGTCAGCAAATATTTTGGCCAACACCAACTATCTCATCGAAAACGGGAAAATAAAAAGGAGCATCACTTTTTATAACGAAGCCGATGTGATGAGACAACTTGGATTTGTGATGGTTTTGCCCGGAGTAGCGCAATAAAACTGATTTTGAACGCTATATCTATGATATTGGATTAAGGCCTGATACGGATTCTATGAAATAATTAAAAACCATAAAACTATGATTTGGCTTTTTCGAATTCGCATCAGGAGTTTTCTCCGAAACTCAGTCTGGTTTCCGCCGCTGGTTGGCATGTTGGTGGCAATACCAATTCACCGGTTGGTACGGGCTATCGATTTGAGCCGGGGATGGTATGCTCCGGTTAGTTTAGAAGGTACACGAACATTGCTTACTACATTTTCGGCGTCAATGTTTACTTTCTTTGTCTTTGTTTTTTCTATCCTGCTCCTGTCGGTGCAATTGGCGAGCGCCCAGCTTACACCGCGTATCATTGTTTTCTTTTATCGCAATCCGGTTCTGAAATTTTCGCTTACAGTTTTTGTTTTTACATTCTCCTTTACGCTGGCAGTACTTTTTCGACTTGCCGATCAGGTACCGCTAATGTCGTTGTTTATAGCAATGTACAGCAGTATGGCATGTATCGGTATTTTTCTCTATATGATCGACCATGTTGGAAAATCGCTGCGCCCCATCAGACTAATGAACCTCATTGGAAACCATGGGCAGAAGGTGATTTTAGACGTATATCCGCACCCTTTTACCGAAACCGAAGATACCGAAACCAAAGCCTCTAATGTTTTGGAGCAGGTTGCGTTTCGAACTGTTGAAACCAGACGTACCGGAGTAATTCTTGAAATCGATGTTAGGGGAATCACAGAGTTGGCAAGTCGCAGCAACTGCCTTATCGAGTTTATTCCGCAGGTTGGAGATTTTATTACTGTTGGCGATCCGCTTTTTAAATTGTATCATGGTGGTGAAAACATCACCGATCGTCGGTTACAACGGGCCGTTGCCATCGGACAGGAACGAACAATGCAGCAAGATCCTGGATTTGCATTTCGCATCATTGTCGATATTGCGACAAAAGCACTATCCAAGGCAATTAACGACCCAACCACTGGTGTGCTGGCACTCGATCAGATACAACGTTTGCTTCGAGTGGTAGCCCGTCAGCAATTAAATACGGGTCAGGTTTTCGACAAAACAGGTCAATTGCGACTTATTTACCGCACACCCAACTGGGAGAATTTCGTTAATCTTGGGCTTACAGAAATACGGCATTATGGTAATGACAGTATTCAGATTGTACGTCGGCTGAGGGCTTTACTTGAAAACCTTATAAATATTGTTCCAACACAAAGAGCAATGGCGCTGCGTGCTGAACTCGAAATTCTCAATCGTAGCGTTGAACACGATTTTTATCACTCCGAAGATCGGGCAAACGCTGCATTTGCCGATTCACTTGGGGTAGGCGGCTCGCGTTGATAATCTTATAAAAATTATTAAATGAAAAATTATTAAATGAAAAAATTCAAAAAAATCATTCCGCTCTCACTGTTGCTCATGTTCTCGGCAACAGTAAATGCACAGGTACTGATATCATTGTTATTAGGAGATGCTTTAAATACTCCAAAGATTGAGTTTGGACTCGAGGGAGGAATGAGCCGGTCGTATATTAACAGTATCAGCAGCACCGATCCTATAAACAATTTTGATTTGGGATTCTATTTTCATATTCTTATGAAGAATAATTCGTACCTGAGTACCGGGGTAAAAGTAAAATCAAACGTCGGGGCTACCGGTATGCCAGTTTATTCGATGAATGACCCTGATTTTGACGCCATATATAAGGATGGAACACTGACCAAAAAAATCCCGGGATTTTATGTGCCAATCCTTTTTCATCAGCGGATTAAACAAAAGTGGTACGTTGAAGCTGGTCCCCAGTTGGGATTATTATACAAAGAGGTCGATATTTTCAAGGCTGAAAAATTAGGTGGCGATCTGGAATTTAAACTCGATGTGAAAGACCAGTACAAACATATTGATGCCGGTCTTGCAGCGGGATTAGGTTACAAATTCGGTAAAGCAATAAAGAGTACAAGTATAGGTTTTAACTACTATTACGGGCTTGTGGATGTAAGTCTGAATCCTGACTACAAAATTAAAAACTCAGCATTTTACTTTTTTGTAAAAATTCCGATTGGAGCAGCGCCAAAAGAGCCGAAAGAACAGAAGTAAATCATCAAACTGATTTTTATTTAATTTGATAAAATGACCTGAGTTACATCACCGGAACTCAGGTTTTTTTATTGTTGAGAAAACCGAATCGTGTGAAAAGGTTCGAATCAGAACGGTGGCGAATTTTCCATATTGTTTTTGCTTTCAAAATAATCAAATTACAGCAAATATTTTACCTCAAAATCAATTTCAGGATTCGAAATCTACATAAGTGGCGGCATAATTCAGAGAAAAAAAGAGGTTGTCCGTCAATTGGCGGACAACCTCTTTAAAAATCTAACAAAACTAAACCATCTGTTAATTTTACAATCTGTTCAACTACTCATACTTTTTCATAATGATAGCCTTTTGCTTGTCAAATTCTTCCTGGGTAAGGGTTTTACTATCAAGCAATTCCTTTAGCATTTTAAGATCATTAGCCATTTTGGTAATATCAACCTCTTTTTTTACCGACAAACTATCGATTGTGGTCTGAAGTTTTTTATTGTCAACCAATAAAATGGATATTGAATCTTTTAGCGACGCTGTTAAAGCCTCAACTTTAGCAAAGGCTGAATTTCTGCTTGTTTTGAGCGAATCAATTAATACAGCTGTTGTTGAAGGATCAAAATCATGTTTGATTATCGAGTCTCTTACAACAATATAAACCATAACATATGCTTCGTAATTTCTTGTAACAGAATCCAACTGATGTTTAAGTAAGGTATTTGCCGTAGTCAACGAATCGATTTTTAAATCCTTTGTATCTTTTTTATCTTTACCATAAAGCTGAGATGCAAAAACAACAATTAGTAATAGGAATATTAATTTTCTCATAGTTTTATACTTTAAAAATTATAGGATATATAATTAACCGAAATTTATTTCTTTTTCGTAGTATCAACAGGAATAGGAGGAACAACAACCGGAGGAGCAACGGTTGCTGGTGCTGCAACGGCGGCAGGGGCAGCAGCAACAGGAGTTGCCTTCACAAAGTTGTCCTTTTTATCAAACGTGAGTATCGACTTATCGGTTCCTTTTGATACATATACATCATAATAATCCACTTTGCCTTTTTTAGAATCTTGCTGTATGGCCTTATCGATATTAAATCCAGCATAATTCTTTGTAACGTACTTTTGAACGTCCTTTGGCAGATCCTTGAAACTTACCTCGAACTGGTTTTGAGCGAACAGGGTTATTCCAAACAACCCCAATACCAAAAGTAAAAACGCTTTTTTCATGATTTAAATTTTTTAAATTGATGATAATTAATACTCTATAAATTAAAAATATTTTAAACAGAATTATGCTAAATATACGTTACTAAACTCTAAAAGTTAATACATATAAATAAGT
>JBBIPU010000129.1:0-12125 GCA_037442685.1 Draconibacterium sp.
GCCTCGAGCATGGCAACAATATTTTCAACCGGAACATTAGCCTGAATATTATGCACTGTATTGAAAACAAATCCTCCGTTTTTATTGAAAATTTCACAAGTACGGAGAACCTGTTCACGAACTTCCTCCGGCTTGCCGAATGCCAGCATTTGCTGAGTATCGACTCCTCCTCCCCAGAAAACAAGGTCGCTTCCATATCTTTCCTTTAGTTTTTTCGGATCCATTCCGGCTGCATTTATTTGTACAGGATTTATTATATCGAAACCGGCACGGATAAAGTTGTCCATCAAAGTTTCAACAGCTCCGCACGAGTGTTTGAATGTTTTCCATTGCGTGTTTTCGTGTATCCAGTCGTTCATTCGTTTGTAATAAGGCAGCCACATTTCGTCGAATTGTTCCGGTGAACAGAAAGTTGAACTCTGTGTGCCGAAATCGGTGCCACACATAAAAACTGCATTCACTTTGTTCCCCACAACATTGTATATACGTCGTAGGTTTTCAATTGCAATTTCCGATTGCCTTTCGTAAATATTTTTAATGTAATCGGGGCGCATCACAGTGCTCATGTACCATTCGGCAACATCGCGGATGCCTTTTGGTTTTTTCAGGTTCAAACCTGGAACAAGCGCAATATCGCCAAGCGCTGTTCCACCAAAACCGGCAATCACGGCTTTTCCTGAAAAGTATGCCTTGTCAACTTCAATTTTCCAGTGTTCCAGATCTTTATCGCTGATCAGGCCAAATTCTTCGAGATTATCCTCAACATTCAGTTCTTCTTCAACGATCGGTTGCTGCCTGATGATGGCATCGAAAAAATACCCTGTTTTCGGCATTCTTGCACAAGGCGGAACAGAAGTGTCGCCTTCAGGATACATCAGAATGTCGCCTTTACTATCGGTTGTTACGTTGAAATTCAGCGGAACCATCACCCGCTGACCCCAGTTTGTTTTCCATTCTTTGTAAGGTGAATGGTTGTGGAATCCGAACATGTTGTTTCTTCCCCAGGCCCCGACCACATCGATTCCAAGCGAATCAACCATTTCCCAATCCACTTCTCCGAGCATCTGAAAAGGTTCGATCACACGGATCGGTTTTCGCTGCAGTCCGAAATAACGACGCAGTTTTGAAAGGGCCTGTACATGAATTCCCGTTACGGCAGTCGAACCCATGTCGAAAACTATCCGGTCGGGCTGACGGTGATTCACTGTTTTTATAAATTGTTCCCTTGAGTTCATATCTGAATGTTCTTATTAATTCTGAAAATTATTTAAGCAATGCATTTTAACAACCTGCAATCTTGTAAATATTCCTTTACAAATATGCGCAAATTTGTATAGAATCTTTTACAGATTTACCGTTTCTGTATTTACTATTTCGGCCAGACTTTGATTCTGATATTTCCGTTTCCCGGATTTTCAAAAGGGCCGGCTGTCGGGTTTTTCTGATTTCTTTTCTTTCCTGAATAATCGTAATCCAGCACAACCAGAGAACCATCGCGGTTTTCGAAAGGCAAATCCGGGACCAGCGCTTTTCCTAAAAGAGCAGAAGTAACCAGTTGATTCTTCATTTCCTTTATTTTAGGATCGAATATCATCGAGAGGTAAATCGCGTCTTCCTTTTCTTCTATTTTAATTTCAGGATCAATTTTAATTTCGAGCAGATTTTTCTCTCCGGTAAATATTTCGGCGTTGTTGAGGTAAATATTTTCATCAACAAACATCGGTAATTTAGCATTCACATAAATTCCGAGACCCGATTTGCTTTCTTTATTTCCGGGGGCCCCGCCAACAAAAATATTGTTGTAAAATCTGTCATCGCCACATTGTGTTTGTTTCAATCCCGCAATTTCAGTTGAGTGCGGCAGGTGGTAAGGAGTAAAACGATCCTGAGGATGTACCTCTATGTTTCCTGCAATGAGGTTATGTATGTAAGCGCCACCTTCTGAGCAGTCGAGAACAGATCTTTTTGACAACATAATATTGTTGTCAATCAAAAACGGACCATGATCGACCTCCACAAAAATATCTTCGCTGCTGTTTTTGTAGAAAATATTGCATGTAACGTGCGTGCCCTGTGCCATCCAGTCGAGCCAGATTCCGCGGTTACAATTGGCAATACGGTTGTTTTTTATGAGCATATCGATGGCAGCATGGATTTTAACTCCTGCCATTTCGGCCCCGGTAAACTGGCGTTTGAAATGAATATTGTAAATGTTGTTATTTTCAATAGTGCTGAATATTGCTCCCAGACTGCCGCAAATGCCGGTTTGTTCGCAATTGAAAATGGTGTTGTTGCGGATAACATGGTGACCGATGTTTTCTCCGCTCCAACCTCTTTTTTCAGCCCGGTGAATCGTTTCCACATATCCTTCTGCTGAATTTTCTGAAGTGTTGTCAAATTCGTCGCCATGTTTTCCAAGTGTGATCCCCGAACATCTTGAGTCGCTGATTACATTGTTTTCAATGATCCATCCTTTGCTCCAGTTGGTGCCGATCAGCCCGATCTGTTCAGCGGTTGGCGGCGCCCACTGTGTGGCAGCATGACTCATCCGGAATCCGCTGACAGTAATGAAATTGATATTGTTCTTTTCAGGATAAAAACAGGCTTTTCGGACATTGATCTCAACCAGTTGCTTATTTGGATCAGCTTCATGAAAATTGGCGTAAATGGTGGTTTTTTCATCGTCACTCTCGCAATACCAGGTGTAAGTTGAACCTTCCGGATCAAAATTATCATCCACCCGAACCGGATTCTTCACTTTTTCCAGTGTTTCAACTTCCCAAAGCGATTTGCCATTCAGGTAAACATCGCCTGTGTGATGGATGCGCCCCAGATCGTTGAACCAGTCGCCATGAATTTTGTCTTTATAAGGATTGTAATCTCCAAATAATGAGTTCGGAATAATTACTTTCCAAACTGTTCCGGAAGTTTTTTGCCAGCCGGTTATTACTTCCGATCCTTTGATTTCCACTTTTTCGCCTTTAGCAGCCTGATAAGTAATTCTTTCTGAGTCAGATATTCCACCACGCGGAGGTTTAATCCATTCGCGGTAGGTTCCTCCGTGAATAGTGATAATATCGCCAGGCTGGGCAATATCGGCCGCCGACTGAATAGTTAAAAATGGTTTTTCCGCTGTGCCCGGATTTTTGTCATTTCCGGTTTTTGACACGTGATATTCCTTTGCTGAAACCGATAAAGTTATCATAAGGATAAACGTAAAAAGCTGATATTTTTTCATTTTCAGGTTTATTATTTATTCTTTTTCAATCTGTTTTTCCATTTACGGTGCATGATTGTCCGGTTCCTCTTTTTGACTATTTTCTGATGCACCAGATTCTTATGTTTCTCTTAATCCTTCTGATAAATCAGGATGTCAGTTATATTCAATCTTTCAGAGATTTTGTTTAATTTAAAACAATCACCCGCAAAATTTCAGCCTGTCTTCTTCACTCTTTAAGGGAAAATCAGGAAGGGAGCTTTACCAGCATCTTTTCCAGTTTTTCCAGCGAGATTTCTTTTGTTTCAGGAAGATATTTAAAAATAACAACAAAACCAATAACGCAGATAACTGCATAAATCCAGAATGTATTTGCTGCGTTGAATATCTCCACAAAAATAGGGAAAGTCAATGTTAGCAAATAACAGGCAACCCACAGCGAAAAAGTGGCCACCGACATTGCTGCACCCCTGATTTTATTGGGAAATATCTCGGATAAAACCACCCACACTGTCGGACCCAGTCCAAATGCAAAAAACGCAGGTGTGACAATAATGAAGGTCAGTAAAAGCCAGTCATCAGTTCTTCCGGTGTGAAAAAGAAAACCAATAATAAGATAACAAACCGCCATTCCTGCAGCGCCAATCAGCATCAGCAATTTTCTTCCCATTTTGTCGATAACACGCATTGCCAGAATGGTAAATACAACGTTCATTACCCCGATCAGGGTAGTCTGAAATAATGCGGCATCCACCCCGAGCCTGGCTTTGGCAAAAATATCGGGTGCATAAAAAAAGATAACATTTATTCCCGACCACTGCTGGAATACCGCAAGAAATATTCCCAGGAAAAGTATCAGCGAGTATTTCTTTTTAAAAAGATGTTTCAGCGTTCCCCGCTTTTCATTTCCCTGAAGTGAAGCTTTTATTTCGCCTAATTCAAATTCAGCAAAATCCTGTCCTGCCACTTTCCGAAGTACATCATGCGCTTTTTCAGGATTGTTTCGGGCAACCAGCCAACGCGGGCTTTCAGGTACAATAAACAATGCGAAAAAGAACAAAGCAGCCGGAAACGCTTCGGCAGCCAACATCCAGCGCCATGCATTTTCGCCAACCTGAAGAAGAAAGTAATTGGAATAATATGCCAGCGAAATACCGATTACAATGGTAAGCTGGTTGATGGAAACCATTCTTCCGCGGACATTGGCAGGAGAAACCTCGGCAATGTACATTGGCGCCAGAACAGAAGCCCCGCCAACGCCGACTCCTCCAACAATCCGGTAAAAAATGAAAGATGGTAGCGAATTTGCCAGTCCGCAGCCAATTGCCGTAATGGCAAACAAAACGGCAGTTACCAGCAAAACTTTTTTCCGCCCGTATTTATCACCAAACCTGCCTGCATAACTTGCTCCTAAAATACACCCAATCAGTGCGCTGCTTACCACCCAGCCTTTCATCGCTTCGTTAAGGTTAAAAACCTTCTGGATAAATGGTATCGTACCGGAAATAACCGAAATATCGAATCCGAAAAGCAGTCCTCCAAGCGCTGTTACAAGCGAGATGGTAAGTAAATACCGAAAGTTGACTTTCATGAATTTTGCAGATTTAGTTTTCCCCGAAAATACAAATTTCTTTATAGTTTTCAGGGAAGAACGGTAATTCTGAATCGGTGTTTTTAAACTTTTTAAATTGAATCCTGAACCGAAAACACCAACAGCTTTTACAGTAGATTAAAAACGTTTCAGGTTCAGTTTTTGCCTGTTCAAATATTTTCCGTTCAAAAAATGATTCAGCGGATAATTATTCCTTTGTCGCTGTTTATTAACGAATAACTTGAAATTGTTGACAAACTGCGCGGTGGAATTACCACTTCCCTGCTGTCTGATGAACTGAAGCTTTGAATTTCATTTAATTCGAATCCTGGTTTTATAACTAATTCTTTTGTGACCTGGTACAGATGCAATATTTTTTCAGGCAGTTTACTGATGCTTAACTTAACAATGTGTTCTTTTTCGTCATTATTCAGAATAACAACACTCAGTTCGCCGGTAGGACTCAGCAATGCCACCGCCATCAAAATGCTGTCGGGCTGATTGGTTGTGCACGAAACCACTGATGAATATTTAGACAGGAAACGGGAAATGATTCCAAATCCATAATAAGCTTCATTTTCAGGTTTTATTTTGTTCAGATAAGTTTTTGTTTCCCTGTCGAAGGTCTGAATCAGTTGCCACTGACCATCAAGATCGCCGCGGTTGGTGAAACTCCAGCGGTTGACACCATCAACTCCTGCGCGGAAAGCACGCATCACATCGTTTGCATCTGAAAGGGCGGCTTCGAATGATTTTGGCGCCGGGTTGTCGGTTCCCCAGCCCAGTTTCATGTTCCCGAATTCGGTCATGAAAAAAGGTTTGTTCTGAGCATGTGCCCAGTCGGCCCATTTTTTAAGGTTTGCCTCACCCTCTCCAGTCACCCCGTCGTATGAATGAATATCAAAACTTCCAAGGTAAGGTGCAAAAGTAAGTTTGTCTTCTTCAAAAGGAGGCATACTGGTCCAGTCGGGGCCTGAAACCGGTATTGTAATTCCACGTGTATCAAACTCCTCTTTTAATCTTTTCCATGCATCGTTTATCGAACCGGTTTCGTCACCGTAATCCCACCAGTATCCCCACGGACCTCCCGGCGGTTCGTTCGTCATGCAGAAATATTTTATACACGAATATCCTTTGCTGTTGGTAAGGAATTCGATTAAAGTCGCTATTCCATCGGCAAAGTCGCCGAGATTTCTTGGGGCGCTTAATAACGGATGCACTCCCGGATAAGCATTCCATTCAACATCTCCCCACATTTGCTGGAGGAAAACGTCCACACCGTTATTCTGGCAATAATCGAGTATGTTGTACAGTGCCAGCATTTCTTCATTTTCCCAGTCGAAAAGTTTTTGTTCGGGTTCATACATCCGCTGGCTGATTTCAACTCTGACAAAGTTCAGACCCAGCCAGGCGGCATGATCATAAATCTGGTTCCATGCCGAAGTATCGCTGACCAGGGGATTTCCACCGTAAGCGCTGCCACGCGGACAAACTTCACGAACCGGATATTTGTACTTTTCGTTTTGTAACTGAATTTCCTTTTGCATTGCATGCCACGAAGCACCCATTCCACCTTTCATTGTGTGGATAATTGCGGAAGCATCGACTTTAATTGCTGTATCCTGATTATTTTTCATAGCGCAACCACCGAAGATTAACAGGATCAGATAACCAATAATTTGATTTTTCATCCATTATATAATTTAATTTTTATCTTCTTTAATATTAAAAGTAACTTGTTAATTTTCAGCAAATTTTTACCACTGTAAGATTTAAAATCATCCCCAGTTTTTCAATTTTTCCGGCAATGTGTCCTGTGCCGATTGCACAATGGTGAGCGGGGCCCATCTTCGACCAGCGGTCGATAAAATCCCTGGCAGAGATCGGGAACCGGTACCGGCTGTTTGTATTTCCGATGTGAAGAACAGGTCCGGGCACTGATTCACCTTCTGCAACCAGAAGAAAAACATTGTCTTTGCCTTCAACTACGGATAAAAGTGTAACCGGACCATGTTTAACCGTCATTTGAATCGAAAGACCCTTCCCCGGTTTGCCATGGTAAATAGGCAGCGGTACAAGTTTTACCCGACCTTCGGCGATGGCAAAATGGGCAGGCCCGTCGTGACCAAGGTAAACTACATCGTCCTTAAAATCCATTAAATAAAATTCTGAAAATGAACCACCTGCGCCAAATTCAGCCATGATTTTCATCGCGTGTGCATTTTTAACCTCGCATTCGCCTGCAACAGGTATATTTTTCCCGGTAAGCAGCGTGTTACCTGCAATTACAGATGTCACAATATTTTCGTATTCGTTTCCCGGCTGACCTTCGTAATAATATGCAAGTGATCCAAGATTGTGCGCTGCGGCCAGTTTGTCGAGGGCAAAAGAAGTCCGGGCAGCCCGCTCAATTTCATCCTGTTCACATTCAGGCGCCACATCAAAAGAGGTTCGGAATTCCTCAAATTTGGTTTCTGCCTGTTCATCTGTTACATCGTCTCTCATTTTTTTCAATTCGCACATTTCAAGCATTTCGAAATGAGTCCCGAATACTGCGCTCAAACGGGTCAGATCGGTGTAAACATCAAGCATTCCGCCGTAGTAATGACCGAGAATTCCCATCCGGTTATTTTTCATTGCAACAGAAACACGAGCTGCATCGATCCATTTTTTAATTTCTCCCCAGGTTTCCATGTCATGTAAATGTCCGGTTACGATGTCATACAGAATTCCGGAACGGTTAAAAACGCCTGCAATTTCGGGTACAGAACAGGCCTGACAGTGTTCAAGCCAGACACCAGTCATTTTTCCACGGTCGCCCAATGAATTGAAATTTTCGTAATCGATCTGGGCCACCGGTTGAATATTCAATAAAACAACAGGCACCTTTATTTTTTGTGCAACCGGCAGAACCGTTGACGACAGTGCGTAAGTGGAAATAAACAGGAATACCAGTTCAACATCAGAGTTTTTTAAAAGAATTGCTGCCTCATCCGCTTTCTCCCGGTTATCAACCATTCCGGCATCGGTTACTTCTGCCCCGAAACTTTCAATCTTTTCCCTGATCTGTTCCTGGTATTTTTTCAGTCTGTCATGAAGTCCGTCAAACTGATTCCAGTAAGTGTCGAGTCCAATTCCAAATAATCCGATACGCACGTTTTCTCTTGGTTTCATTGATTTTGTAATTAAAGTGAAACATCAGTCTGTTAAAAATAATTATTAAAAAGAAGTATCAGCTCAAAAATCTTTAAATTAGTGATTACTAAATTGAAAATTATGGAACCGTCGAAACCTGAATATCCTGAAATAACAAAAAGTCATTTTTTGATGAATGTCCCTGTTTTCCTGCTGATCTTTGTTGCGGTAATTAACCTGAATTTCTGTCTGGCCCAAAACCTGAGTGACGGTTCAGGTGCATATTCAACAGGAAAGTACCGCAATCTTTTTAAAGAAACCGGGCACTCCGACGCTGAAATTGATGCAAGGGTGGAAAAGATTTTTCAGCAGCTTTTTCATGGCGACAGCGCACAGGTGATATATTTTGAAAAGGGTAAAAACGAAAACGGTCCGCATGCTTACATTGCCGATATCAACAGCAACGATGTCAGGAGTGAAGGCATGTCGTACGGAATGATGATATGCGTGCAGATGGACAAAAAAGCTGAGTTCGATGCGCTTTGGAACTGGGCATATTCTTTTATGTACGAAAAGCGCGAAGGTCATCCTGACAAAGGTTATTTCTCGTGGTCGATGAATTTTGACGGCACACCCCGGGCAGAAACACCTGCCCCCGACGGCGAGGAATACTTTGTTATGGCACTTTATTTCGCTGCCAACCGCTGGGGAAACGGCAAAGGGATTTTCAATTATAAAGCATACGCCGACACTATTCTGACTGACATCCGGCATCATCCGATGCTTACCGGGCAAACTAAATTTGGCCCACGCACAATTGGCCCGATGGTAAACGAAGAACATAAAATGATTTTGTTTGTACCCGACGCCGGTAGAAATAATTATACCGATCCTTCATACCATTTACCCGGATTTTATGAACTCTGGGCACGCTGGGGCCCTGAAAAAGACCGGCAGTTCTGGGCCGAAGCTGCCGATTCAAGCCGTGCTTTCTTATACAGACATGCAAATCGGAAAACCGGATTATGCACCGATTATGCACATTTCGACGGTCAGCCGGTGGAAACGCCCTGGAACAAAAGATCGAACCTGTTTGCCTACGATTCGTGGCGCACTTGTTCCAACTGGTCTTTCGACTGGTCGTGGTGGCAAAAAGACAAAAAGGAAGTGGAACTTTCGGACAGGATTCAATCCTTTTTTGCATCATTCGGAGTAAAGGAATTCGGACACATGTTCACTCCCGATGGAAAAGTGCTGAATGCATCACACCGGAAAGGACTGGTCAGCACGGCTGCAGTTGCAAGTCTGGCTGCCGGTCACAACGTTGCCATGGATTTTGTTGAGGAATTCTGGAACACCCCGATTCCCGAATCCCACGGTGAACGTTATTATGATGGAACGCTTTATTTAATGAGTTTTCTGCATTGCAGCGGAAAATACAAAATCTGGAAACCAAAATATTCCTGATAAAATTTGGAAATCGTTAATCTTTCCACAGAAATTTCGGGGCGTTAATCAACATTCATCAGTCCATTCCACCCATGGTAACAATTGTCCCGTCGGGATTGTAAAAAAGCTCCCTGACTTTTATACTGCGCAGCCAGGTTTTTCCGCCCGATGGAACACTGTCGTGGTAAAACAGGTACCATTTCCCTTTGAATTCACAGATGGAATGATGGGTTGTCCAGCCTACCACCGGGGTCAGAATCACACCTTTGTAGGTAAATGGCCCGTATGGTGAATCGCCGGTGGCATAACATAACCTGTGTGTATTTCCGGTGGAGTAAGAGAGGTAATATTTTCCGCTGTATTTGTGCATCCATGGTCCTTCGAAATAACGACGATCGTGGTCGCCAGCCTTTAAAGGATTACCATTTTCATCAAGTATCACAGCGTTGCGTGGTTCTTCGGCAAACTCGAGCATATTTTCAGCCAGTTTTGCAACTTTTGGCGAAAGCGCTGGTTCGTCATCAGCCGGTTCGTGACCGCATTCGATGGCTTTGTTGTTGCGGTACCACTGTAATTGTCCACCCCACAAACCGCCAAAATATATATAATAATTGCCGTCGTTATTTTCCAATACAGCAGGATCGATGCTGTAACTGCCTTTTAGCGGGTCGGATTGCGGGATAAACGGGCCTTCTGGTTTATCACTTACCGCCACACCAATTCTGAAAATGTCGTTTTTATCTTTCAGAGGAAAATAGAGATAATATTTCCCGTTATTGTGCGCAACATCTGGCGCCCACAATTGGCGGCCAGCCCAGGGAATGTTCTTCACATGGAGCACAACACCATGGTCGGTTACGTGCCCGTTGACATCATCCATCGA
Source organism: Draconibacterium sp. (assembly GCA_037442685.1). Taxonomy (GTDB): domain Bacteria; phylum Bacteroidota; class Bacteroidia; order Bacteroidales; family Prolixibacteraceae; genus Draconibacterium. The sequence continues at coordinate 10,276 of JBBIPU010000129.1, forward strand.
AAATACATGGTAATCGCGCATATCGAAATGGTCGCCCAGATCGTTTTCAGGGATGCCCGATTCAATGTCGTGAGACGGGTAAATGAAAATCCGTCCGTTAAAAATATGTGCCGACGGATCGGCAGTGTAAATCCCGGGTGTAAGATAACGTGGTTTCATTAAAGCCCCTCCAAACCTCCCCGGAGGGAGGCTTCTTTAAAATTTTATTTTTGTATTTTACGACGTTCGCTCAGTTCTTTTTCAATCTGGACCTCTTTTTTCTTGTTTATTTCATAAAAAAATAAAAGAGCCACCACCATAAAAAACGGGATTGATGCGTAAACGCTTATGAGCATCCTTGCGCCTGTTGCAACGGTTTCGGGCTGAACAATTTCCTGGCCTGCGGCTGCCATTTCTTTGTTGATGTATCCGTATTGGCCTAATATCCAGGTAAGCAGCGCTCCGCCTACCGACAATCCGGTTTTCAGCCCGACCATCATCGCCGAAAATATAATTGCCGTAGCACGCCGGTTGGTTTTCCATTCCGAATAATCGGCAACATCCGCAATCATCGCCCAAAGCAATGGAATGGTTATCCCGTAAAAGAATCCGTGAAGAATTTGTGAAGCAAACATCACGATTACACTTTCCGGTTTGTAAAAAACGAAAAAGAGAATGAAAAGCGTAGAAACAAAAAGCGCTGAGGAAAATACATCTCTTTTTCCGTACTTGTCGGCCAACTTTTTCGATAACGATATTCCGACCAACATAAAAATAATACCACCGGCATTAAATAATCCGAAACCTGCTGAGACGGGATCGGAGCCAAAAAAATTGATTCCGACCGAAGAAAGAGCATCGGTGATCGGTTGGATAAAACTTGTCAGCGCTGCCTTATCGACATAATTGTTAAAATAGTAAACATACGAACCTCCTTTCATCGAAAGTGTGATGAATACGAGGATAGTTGAAACCAGCATGATTATCCAGGGTTTGTTTTTTACCAGATCGGAAAGGTCTTCTTTTAAAGTTGATTTTTGTTGTTCAGTGGGAATGATCCGTTCTCTTGTTGAAAAGAATGCGATCAGTAACATGATTGTGCCGAAAATGGCCAGCCAGGTCATTACTGCTTCTATTCCGGCTGCCTTGTCGCCACCGCCAGCATATTCAATAATCGGAAGCATGAAAACCTGGACAAAAAACTGTGCAAACATTACTGCCACAAACCTGATGGAAGAGATACTGTTTCGTTCAGCCATATCGCCGGTAAGCACGCCGCTCAGCGCTGAATAAGGCAGGTTGTTAGAAGCATACATCAGCAATAAAAGTGTGTAGGTAACCGCGGCATAAATCAGTTTTCCCTTGTATGAAAAGTTGGGCGTGCTGAATGCCAGCAAAGCAACAACTCCAAGCGGAACGGCAGTGAAAAGTATCCAGGGTCTGAATTTTCCCCATCTCGATTTTGTGCGGTCTGCCAGTGCTCCGATGATCGGGTTGAAAAGGAATGCCGCAATCAATCCGACCGACAACATAATTACCGAGGCATCGTTGTTTTTCAGTCCGTAAATATCGGTGTAAAAAAAAGCGAGGTAGGTGATTAAGGTCTGAAATACCAGATTGGCCGCAAGGTCTCCGAGACTGTATCCTATTTTCTCGAATAACGAAACTTTCTGCGCTGAATTATTCATAAGTCTGACTTTTATATTGGTTTTTTTGCTGTACTGTTCTGGTTTGTACTGCTCCGACAAAGCTAATGAAAGTTGCTGATTTGGCAAACAAAAGAAATAACTTACAAAAAAAGAAACGATATTGTTTTCAAGGCAACTGTAATATAAGTTGCCAGTATTTGTAAAAAAATTATGGATTAAAAT
>JBBIPU010000130.1:0-8022 GCA_037442685.1 Draconibacterium sp.
TGCTGCTGTTGTTTCTTTTTCAGGAGCTGAGCGTAAGCCAGGTTGTATTTTGTATCCAGATCGTCGGGATTCAGTCGTAACGCTTTTTTATATGTTGCGATACTTTCATCGATTTTCGAATTCATCAGTTCGCTGTTTCCCATGTTGTGGTATGCACCTGCCTTTTCAACCGGAGTTGTCATTTTTTCAGCCAGATCCGAGAATTTTCCTGCAGCTTCATCAAACCGCTTCTGTTTATAAATGGCATCGGCAAGATTGAAATTCCATTTTTCATCGTTGGGTTTTTTGTTGAGGGCTTTTCTGTATTCTGTTTCCGCATTGCTGAATTTTACAGTATCAATTTTAGTTGTATCCTTTACGGCATCATAAAACAGTTTATTGCCGCTTCTGATGTATTTCCGTTCGTTCTGACCAAAAACAGAAACCGAAATCAGGAAAGTAACTAATATAAATATCAAACTTTTCATCATCAAATCATTTAACCGAAAACAGTTTAATGTTTTTCAAATACCTGTTTTTTCTTTCAAGAATAACAAATTCAAGCAATATCAAAAACATTCCAATTGCGAAAAAATACTGAAACTGGTCTTCGTAATCGGAATAAACCAGCGATTCCATCTCTGTTTTCTGCAATTTATTTATTTCGTCGAAAAGAGTATTCAGCCCGACCTGTGCATTGTTGGCGCGGACGTAAACACCATTTCCTGCGGCAGCGACCTGTTCGAGTGTTTTTTCATCGAGTTTTGTGATCACCACATTTCCCTGGTTATCTTTTAAATATTCCTTTTGTCCGTCGCGCAGAACAGGAATAGGCGATCCTTGTGGCAGGCCCATCCCGATAGTATGAACAACAATCCCGTTTTCGACAGCAGATTTGGCAGCAGCAACCGCATCATCCTCGTGGTTTTCGCCATCGGTAATCACAATTATTGCCTTATTTGCCTTGCTGTCGGGGGTAAACGAATGTACAGCAAGATTAATTGCAGCCCCGATTGCAGTTCCCTGTTTCGGAACAATCTGCGTATTTATTGCATTCAGAAAAAGTTTTGCTGAATTGTAATCGGTGGTGATTGGCAATTGTGTGTAAGCATCTCCGGCAAAAACGATGAGGCCGATTTTATCGTTTTTCAACTTGTCGATGAGGCGCGAAATAGCCAGTTTTGCCCGATCGAGCCGGTTGGGCTGAATATCTTCCGCCATCATACTGTTCGATACATCGAGCGCAATCACCAGTTCAACTCCTTCGCGTTTTACTTTTTTCAGTTTTGAACCATATTGAGGCCTTGCCATTCCAAAAATAATAAAGGCAAGTGCAATCATCAGGATCAGGAATTTGAAGACCGGCCTTGATTTTGAGGCAAAAGGCATCAGAAAGGCAAGGATTTCTTCGTTTCCAAAAAGGCGCAACGCCCTTTTCCGGGCAATCCGCGACCAGACAAATAAAAGTAAAAGCACAGGAATGATAAGCAATCCCCACAAAAATCCACTATTTGCAAATCTTAGCATTTCCATTTCTTTTGCTTTTAAGGAATGTTTCTGAAAACAGTTGTACGAAGAATTACTGAAGCAATGAAGAACAAAAGACCAATGATGGCAAAAGGCAGAAATTCTTCTGACTTCCTGCTGAATTGCTGAACATCGATCTTTGATTTTTCAAGTGCATCTATCTCTTTGTAAATTTCCTCCAGTTTTTTATTGCTTGTGGCCCTGAAATATTGTCCTCCGGTAACCTGAGCAATCTGAGTCAGCAGATTTTCATCGATTTTTACTTCCATGTCGCGAAGTTCAATACCGAAAGGAGTCTGAACCGGATAAGGAGCTGTGCCGACAGTACCAACCCCGATTGTGTAAACCCTTATTCCAAAAGTTTTTGCAATTTCAGCGGCTGTCATCGGTGCAATTTCACCGCGGTTATTTTCACCGTCGGTCAGCAGGATAATCACACGGCTGACAGCTTCACTGTCTTTTATCCGGCTCACTGCAGTGGCCAAACCGTTCCCGATGGCAGTTCCATCTTCGATCAATCCGCTTTTAATATCTTTAAAGAGATTCAGTAAAACTGCCCTGTCGGTGGAAAGCGGACACTGAGTAAATGCTTCGCCTGCAAAAACCACCAGTCCCATTCTGTCGTGCTGGCGGCCTGAAATAAATTCCATTGCCACATTTTTTGCGGCTTCAAGCCTGTCGGGTTGAAAGTCGCGGGCAAGCATACTGCTCGAAATATCAAGTGCGATTACAATATCAATCCCTTCGGTGGTGACATTTTCCCAACTGCTCGACGACTGTGGCCGGGCAAGCACGACCACGAAAAACGCAAGTGCAAGAATTTGTGCAACAAAAATGAGATGCCTCAGGTAGTGCCTTATCGTTTTAGGCGCTTTAAATACCGCCGCTGTCGATGAAACCTGAATGCTTGCAGTATTTCTTTTCTGCCTGAAAATATACCAGGCCACCATTGGTATAATTACCAGCAGCAGGTAAAATAATTCCGGGTTTTTAAATGTAAGTCCTTCAAACATCCTTTTCTGTATTAGAATTTACCTCCGAACTGTTATTTTCAGTTTTTTCAGGTTCAGCTTTTTTTATTTCCTCCTTTTTGGTATCGTTAACAAAAAAGTAAGAATTCACAAGAGTAAGGTTATTGTCGTCGGGAAGCGGATTGTATTTAGCAAATTTAACCAGGTCGGCCAATGTCAGAATCTGGCTCAGATACTGGAAAGATTTATCGCTGACCAGGTCTTTTCTGTATTTAAAGCTGCCCATTATCTCATCGGTTGTTTGCTCCATTGCACGTATTTCGAACCTGTCTTCGATATAAATCCTGAGCACATCGGTAACTTCGCTGTAATATTGTTTGATTTTTTCCTGTTGCCAGATTTTTTCATTCTTTATCCTGTCGAGTTCACGCAGAGCAATAATATGCGCCGGTTCTTTTGGTTTTACAGGCAAAGAGAACAATGGCTTGTTCTTTTTCTTTCTTTTTATTGAATAAAGAACCAGGAAAAGGATTGCACCGATTAACATGACCCCGATAATGTATGGTGTGACCTCCTTTAACGTAACCGGCGCTGCATAAGGCATTTTTATATCGGTAAGTCCGCGTGTGGTGTCGATTGCCATTGTATGCACATTGAGCGTGACGCCGTTTGTGGGCACCGAATCGATAGCTCCGTTAACATTTATTTTGAACCATTGTGGCGGAATCCGGTAACTTCCGCTGTCGAAACAGGTAATCGTGTAAGCCCTGATCTGTTTCAGCAGGTCGCTGTTGTTTTCAGGAGTGATAGTGTCGATCTTTGTTTTTCCGAGCACCTCGATTAAACCTGCAAGCGAATCGGGAACCTGAGGAAATTCAACGGTTGCCGATTTGGGATGGTCGATTTCAAGGAAAAGTTTTACCTGGTCGCCAATTAAAATATTTGTTGAATCCAAACGGGCAGTTGCCTTTATTTGCTGTGCCTGTCCTGCGACTGCAGAGAATAAAAAGATCAGAATAAATAAAAACTTAAACCGGCGAGTCAGAAAACTCTGGTCCCGATCAGTCTGAATTCTACACTGATGATCGCAGATTTGCTCATCGTTCCTGTTGCCGGAATATATATTTTGTTTCAATTTCATTCGCTCATTGTTTTAAGGCCCTCATTCTGAACAGGTTCATCAGCGACCTTACATAATCTTCCTTTGTGTTGATATTCGCATTATCAACGCCACATTTCTTAAACATCAAATCAAGCCTGGCAATGTGTTTCAACCACCATTCGTTGTAAAGTCTTCTTGTTCGTTGCGAACTGCTGTCAACAACAATGTACTGGCCTGTTTCAGCATCTTTCATTTTTATCAGCCCGATAGGAGGAAGTTCTCTTTCCCGTTCATCGTAAATTTTCAGTGCAACCACATCGTGTTTGTTGTTTGCGATGGAGAGAGCCATTTCGAGATCGGCATGATCATCCATAAAATCGGAAATAACAAATGCGGTGCATCTCTTTTTAATTGCGTTGGTCAGGTAGCGTAAAGTTTCTGAAATATTTGTACCCCTTTCCTTTGGTTGAAAATCGATCAATTCGCTGATGATGCGCAGAATATGGCTTGTACCTTTTTTTGGAGGAATGAATTTTTCGATTCTACCTGAGAAGAAAATCACCCCGATTTTGTCGTTGTTCTGCATTGCAGAAAAGGCCAGAATAGCTGCTATTTCAGTAATGACATTTTTTTTGAGCTTTTCTGCTGTTCCGAATTCACGCGATCCGCTGACATCGATCAGCAGCATCACGGTTAATTCTCGTTCTTCCTCAAATACCTTTACAAACGGGTGGTTGCAGCGGGCAGTCACATTCCAGTCGATGCTTCGGATGTCGTCGCCAAACTGGTATTCGCGCACTTCGGAAAATGCCATACCGCGACCTTTAAAAGCACTGTGGTATTCTCCTGCGAAGATGTTCCGCGACAGACCACGTGTTTTTATTTCAATTTTACGTACCCTTTTTAATAATTCGCCGGTTTCCATAGAAAGCCCTCTCTGACTCCCCCAATGGGGAGAACTAAAATCAGGTTCATTACTATTTTATTGAAATTGAACATGTTTCAGCTTTTCTCAAAACTTCTGTTTGTTAATTTAATTAATCTGTTTCTTTTCCCTCCCCCTCGGGGAGGTCAGGAGGGGCTAAGGTACTTCAACCGTATTCAGAATATCGGTAATAATCTCTTCTGAAGTAATATTGTTGGCCTCAGCTTCGTAACTCAATCCAATTCGATGACGCATAACATCGGCACAAACAGCACGCACATCTTCAGGAATTACATACCCGCGGCGTTTGATAAAAGCGAATGCCTTTGATGCCTGTGCCAGGCTGATTCCAGCCCTGGGTGAAGCGCCGTACGAAATCATATCTTTGTATTTGCCAAGCTTGTATTCCTCGGGTTCGCGGGTGGCGAAAACAATATCAACAATATATTTCTGGATCTTTTCGTCCATGTAAACATCTTTTACCACATCGCGTGCTTTAATGATGTCGGCAGGTTTCAGGATGGTTGATGTTTCGGGAAACTGTTTTAACAAATTCTGGTTGATGATCTGTTTCTCTTCATCTTTTTTCGGGTAGTTGATAACCACTTTCAGCATAAAACGGTCAACCTGAGCTTCAGGGAGTGGGTAAGTGCCCTCCTGTTCGATCGGATTTTGTGTTGCCATCACAAGGAAGGGTTCGTCTAATTTGAAAGTATTGTCGCCAATGGTGATCTGCCGTTCCTGCATGGCTTCAAGCAACGCCGACTGAACTTTTGCGGGGGCACGGTTGATTTCGTCGGCCAGAATGAAGTTGGCAAAGATCGGCCCTTTTTTAATAGTGAATTCTTCCTTTTTCTGGCTGTAAATCATTGTTCCCAGCAAGTCGGCAGGAAGCAGGTCGGGTGTGAACTGAATTCTTGCGAATTTTGCACTTATCGTATTTGCCAAAGATTTGATGGCAAGCGTTTTGGCCAGTCCCGGAACACCTTCCAATAAAATATGCCCGTTTGACAATAACCCGATAAGCAGGCTTTCCACAAGATGTTTCTGCCCGATTATCACTTTGTTCATTTCCATGGTGACCATATCAACGAACGAACTCTCGCGTTGTATTCTTTCGTTTAATTCTCTGATATCAACTGCCTGATTCATATAATAACTTGTTTATTGATTCTTTTTTTTGAAGGTGCGAATTTAATTTTTTGAAAAGAATATGAAAGTACAAATCTGTTAAATTATATTAAGTTGAATGAGATATTAACAATGGCTAAAAAAAGTCATCACCCGACTTCATGTCGGGTGACGGCTTAATAACTATGAAATTTTAATTTCCCTTTCGGGTTGCGGTTTTACTTCTTCACGTTTTGGTAAGGTAATTTCAAGAATTCCATTTTTGTAATTTGCCGCGATTTTGTCGCTTTTTACTGCATTTTCAGGCACTGTAAACGAGCGCTGGAACGACTGATAACTGAACTCCCTGCGGGTATAATTTTCTTTCTTTTCTTCTTTGTTGTTTTCTTTTTCAGAAGAAATGGTGATCACATTGTTTTTGAAACTGATTTTGAAATCTTCTTTGTTCATACCCGGGGCAGCAAGCTCAATTACAAACTCATCGTTGGTTTCCTTTACATTTACCATCGGTAAAGAAGTATTTGTACTCGAAAAATTCGAGAGTCCCCAATCCATCAAATCGTTGTTAAAAAACCTGTCGATGAATGATGGAAGATAGTTTTCGTTTCTTTTTGCTAACATGACTTTTCCCTCCTAATACTTTAAATGGTTAAACAAATAATTTTCACGGGTTCACCATTCAAATTAAATACCAGAGAGAAAAATCTGTCAAAATTAACATTATAAATGTCTGGACGTCAGTATGAACAGATGTTGATTCGAAAAACTTTTTGTAATTCAGAAAATTAAGAGACTGACAGAATTTCAGGGGAATTTAAAAACAAACTTTTTTAACCCGGTTTGATTTTTTTGATTCTATTTTATTTCCTGATCAGGTGGCAAATTTTCCGGAGTTTTCTCTTCCATTTTTACCCCGATTGCAATATTAATACCTACAGCGGCAGTCAGACGATAAGCATTTTTATAATTAAATGCCTGAATGATGTTGTCGGTAACAAAGTAAAGATCGGTTTCGGGCAGGAATCTCAGCCTGAGTCCAATTCCAAGGTTATCGTATTTATAACCTGCAGTGTAACTGACTGAAGCTGAAAGAAGATTGCCAATATATCCGTTTAATGAAGCAGTAGCAGATGCAACAGATCCGGTGTTGTAAAAGTTGTTGTTAAACAAAAGGGCATAATTCCATTTGGGTGAAAACTGCCTCATTGCGCCAACATAAAGTTTGACAGGAATTCCAATCTTTATTTTATCTGTACTTTTAACTAAAACTTTTTCGTTGTCACCGTTTAACAAATACGCATCAGTGCTGAAGACTGTCGATCCAAGATTCAGCAAACTGGCCGAGAAATTCCATTTATCGAGTTGGTAAGTTGCTCCAATATCAACCATCATACTTTTATCTTTCAATATTCTGTTTAAAGTGATATCTTCCTGCCAGTTTTCGGGCAGCAATCCTGCATCAGGAACAAATTCGCCATTGTCCACTGCATCTGGATTTATGGGTGTTGGCAAACCGACCTGCATTTCGCCGACAAAAGTTTGTTTATATTCAGTAACACCCGGTTCAGGCTCTGTGTAATCCACCTTGTAATACAAGCCTGAAGTGTTTAATCCGGCCTGGTTAAAACTGATCCGCGGTGTGATGCCAAGAGTAAGATGCTCGTTGATAATACGCGAATAAGTGACGCCAAAATTCATATAAGCATTGCCTTTCAGATAAATATCGTCAACAATTATCGGAAAATCTTCAGGATAAAGATTATCGAGATCGGCAACAATATATGCAATATCAGAAGCTGCCTTGTTGATGATCAGGCTGTTCAATACAACTGAAAACGACAGATAATTTTTCTCTTTTATTCTGAATCCGAACGACATCAGGTTCATACTTGCCTCGCCTGTAAATTTGTTGTAATCACCAATCGATTTAACAAAATCGTCAGGATTGTAATTAGGATTGTTGAGGTTGTTGGTGAAATCCTCCATCTGGTTGTAAGTAAATCCGCTGTTGTAAATCTGTGCGTTTATCCCACCGACCGCAGGCAATCCAAAATAAAATTTCATTTTTGGCATAATCGCCGGATTAAATGCAATGTTTTGAGGTAACCGGTCCATAAAATACATGGTGTTTTGTGCTGACGCAACAATGCTGGCAAAAAGGATCAACGACAGGAGAATACGTTTCATAATAAAGGGTTTATAATTTGGGGCTAAATTTAGAAAATTATGATTAAAAGACTGACTTTTTTGTCAGTTAAATGCTTAACGAAATGGCATTCTTCTGTGATTTGAATCCATTTTCTCATATTTTTGGCAATAAAATAATAGGTTTTGAAAAGATACATCCTTCAGCTCAGTTATAACGGTGGCCGGTATTTTGGCTGGCA
>JBBIPU010000130.1:8122-11718 GCA_037442685.1 Draconibacterium sp.
GTAAAAAATCCGTTTAACACCGATACCAGCTTTCAATACACCGTTCCGCTGAATGTTGATTTGATGAATGAAGCCGCCAAAATGCTTTTTGAATTCACCGATTTTACCAGTTTCTCAAAACTTCATGCAGATGTAAAAACCAATAATTGCAAGATTTACCAGGCCGAATGGGAGAAACAGGGTGACCAGCTGGTTTTCACTATCAAAGCCGACAGGTTTCTGCGCAATATGGTTCGTGCTATTGTGGGTACTTTAATTGAAGTGGGAAAGGGAAAAATTTCAGTAAATGATTTTGTTGAAATTATCGAACAAAAGGACAGGGGAGAAGCCGGAACTTCGGTGCCCCCGCAGGGGCTTTTTCTGGTTGATATTGAATACAATGCGTGAATGCAGGAATGCTTGAATGCGTGAATACATGAATGGCACAATGCTTGAATTTTACAGTATCGACAACTTTGTGTCAATCTCAATCAATATCCATCAATCACCATCAATCACCATCAATTCCAATCAATCACTATCAATCACCATCAATCTCATTATCCGGAATCTTTCTTTATCCAGTATCATTTTTGTCATTTTTTTATCTTCCTCGTTTCGGTTTTAAAAGTACATTTGTCACTGGTTTGGTTGCGAACAATTTCGCTTTAAGGGAACCCGGTGAAAGTCCGGAACTGTGCCCGCAGCTGTAATCCCGTTTCGCATTTTTGCGGAAAGTATTTTTAACAGAAGCCACTGTCAGATTTAAAATCAATGGGAAGGTATTAAAAATCGGGAAAGTCAGAAAACCTGCCAACCAAATAAAATGATAAACGAACTTCGGGGATAAAGTTCAGTGAATCAAAAGCTTGATTCAGTGCTTTTCTCCGTTTTACTTTTTTTGATGAAAATAACCCGGAATTTAAAACTGGTTTTGTTTTTTGCTTTGGTAATCTGGCAATTCAAAGGATTTTCCCAGCCGATAAAACGAATTGTTTCGCTGGCGCCATCCATTACCGAAAACCTGTATCTGATTGGAGCCAGGGATAAACTTGTGGGTTGTACAAGTTACTGTACTCAGGCCGTTAATGACGGTGTTCAGCAAATCGGTTCAACTATCGACGTGAATATCGAAAAAATACTTTCGCTCAAACCCGACCTGGTTTTAACCATGTTGATGACAAAATCACAGGATGTAGAAGCCTTGCGGAAACTGGGTATCAGGGTTGAAATTTTGTCGTCCCCAAAAAATTTTAAGGAAATCTGTGATCAGACTTTGCAGATTGCCCGTTTAACCGGAAATGAAAAAACAGCTGAACAGGTTGTCAGTTCTGCCCGCCAACAGGTTGAAAATCTGAAGAATCAAATGAAAGACAAACCCCGCCGGAAAGTCTTTTTCCAGTTGGGCGCCAACCCGGTTTTTACAGTTTTGCCGAATACTTTTATGAACGATTTTCTCCTATTCAGCAACACCGAAAATATTGCCAACGGCATGAAAACCGGCATTATTACCCGAGAAAGTGTGCTGTCGAAAAATCCGGATGTGATTTTTATTGCCACCATGGGCGGATTTGGCGAAGCGGAAAGGAAAGTGTGGGAAAGTTACAAAGGACTCAAAGCGGCTGAAACCAAGAAGGTTTTTCTGATTGATTCAGAGACTTCGTGCAGCCCGACTCCCGATAATTTTGCAAAAGCTTTTGCTGATGTTATTAACAATCTGAACCGGTAGTTTATGCAAAAAAAATACCTGCAATGGCTCATATTTATTATTGTTTTGCTGGTTTTATTGGCGGTAGCCATTCTTGTTTCGCTCTCGGCAGGTGAGGTGAAAATTTCTGCCGGTAAACTGGCAGAAATTTTTGCTGCAAAAGACAGCATTGAATACACAGTGCTGACCAAAATCCGGTTTCCGAGGATTGTGCTGGCCATTGCCGTTGGCGGTGCATTGAGTCTTTCGGGCGCTATTTTACAGGGGATTTACCGCAATCCTCTGGTTGAACCTTACACGCTGGGGATATCGGGTGGCGCTGCTTTGGGCGTTGCCATTGTGATGGTGGCCGGTATTCAATTACAGAACTATTTTATCCTGCCGTTTTTTGGTTTTGCAGGTGCGCTGGTTACATTGTTTCTGGTCTATTCGTTAAGTGTACGCCGGGCAGGTTTAAGCATGAATAGTATGCTGCTTATCGGGGTGATGGTGAGTTTTGTGGCTTCGTCGGCCATGATGTTCCTGATGTCGCTCACCACTGCCGACAATATTCAGAACATTGTTTTCTGGGTGATGGGTTCGCTGGATGAACCTAATCCGGTGTTAATCAAAATTGCTTTTTGGTCTGCGGTTGCCGGTTTAATCATCAGCATTTTCTTTGCGCGTCCGCTGAATGCCCTGCGTTTGGGCGAGGTAAAAGCCCGGCATTTGGGAATCGACACCGGAACCACCATCAAGCTGCTGTTTGTTTTGTCGTCGGTTTTAACCGGAATTGCTGTTTCGGTTGCCGGTGTGATTGGTTTTGTGGGACTGGTAATTCCGCATCTCATCAGGCTGATAATCGGTAACGATTACAGGGTTTTACTGTTGGGTTCGTTTCTGGGTGGCGCCATTTTCCTGGTGTTGTCCGATACTTTGGCACGAACGGTAATTGCCCCCAACGAACTGCCGATTGGCGTAATCACCGGCTTTGCCGGCGGACTTGTTTTTATTGTAGTTATAAGCCGTTCAGGTTCAAAATATAAGATGCATTAATTGTAATTAAAACTCAGAAAATGATTGAAAAATATTTTATAGAGGATTTAAAACAGGCAATCTTAAAAAGTCGGTATCAGGCAGCTCGCCTTGTCAATAAAGAATTATTGATGTTATATTTGAAAATTGGAGCAAAAATAAATCAAAAAACTCTTCAGGAAGCATGGGGAAGTAAGGTACTTGAACAGGTTTCTAACCAATTACAACAGGAATTACCCGGATTAAAAGGATTTTCTTCTTCAAACCTGAAAAAAATGTCGCTTTTTTTTAATTTCTGGTATAAATCGGGTGTATTTAGTTCGACAGTGTCGAACCAAATGTATGACGTTGAAAACAAGTTATATAATACAGAAAATACTGAACAACAATTCATTGGTTTTGAAATTGGTTCAGCAGTGTCGAACCAATTTATAACGAATTTTTATTCTGTAAGTTTTTCAAATCACTTTTTGATTGTCTCCCGCTCAAAATCAATTGAAGAAGCAATTTTCTACGTCAACAAATCCTGCTCTGAAATTTGGTCTTACCGTCAATTGGAATACCAGCTTAATTCAGACTTATTTTTGAGTGAAGGAAAACTTCAGAATAATTTTGAAAATACTCTTTCTGAGAACCTTAGAAAGAATGCAATACGGGTATTTAAAGACGAGTATTTGCTTGATTTTATAAAAATTGAAAATCCGGAAGAAGATGATGAAAATGGTATTGAACAGGAAATTGTAAGAAATATCAGAAAGTTTATTCTTGCCCTGGGTAATGGTTTTGCTTTTATTGGCAACCAGTATCGGATTGTAGTTGAAGAACAGGAGTATTATGTTGATTTATTGTTTTTTAACCGGAGATTACAATCGTTGGTGGCTATTGACCTGAAAAA
>JBBIPU010000131.1:0-5196 GCA_037442685.1 Draconibacterium sp.
TTAGTTGAACTGTAAAAAGCAATTCCCGGATAAGGTAAATATGCTGACAATGAAGAAATATTCAAAATATGACCGCTTCGCCGTTTTTTCATTTCATGCCCGAAAAGAGTGCAAAGCAAAGCCGGTGTGAAAGTGTGCAATGTCATCATTTGGCTGGCTTTTTCAATGTCGGTTTCAACTACCTCGCCAAAAAAGAAGATGCCCGCATTATTTACAAGAATATCGATCTGAATGCTGTTAATCCGGCACCACTCAAATAGTTTGTTTGCGGCTTCCTGTTCTGCCAGATCAATAAAAACCGGCCATGCTTTTACATGATATTCCGATATAAAATCAATACAGACTTCTTCCAGCAGTTTTTCCTGGTTGCTTGCCAGAACAAGGTTGTATCCTTTGCCTGCAAGTTCTTTGGCAATGGCATATCCGATTCCCGAACTTCCGCCGGTGATCAGCGCTGTTCCGGCATTTTCCGAAGTTTTCATCGTCTGGTTAATATGATTTATTTTTTACTGATTTCCTTTTTAATACATGCCGGTAAATCTGAGACATGCTGATGACAGGCCATTTCCCTTGAGTACATCCGTGCAATGCAGTAATTACTGGTTGTGCACTGATTTTTTGAATCAGTCTCATTTTTAAGGCGATTTACGAAACCGGGTTCGTTAATCAGCGCCCTGGCCATCGAAACAAACTCAAAACCTGAATCGAGCACCTCATTTATTTTTTCTCCAGAAATCAGTCCGCCAACATAAATGAGCGGTAATTTTACCGCCTGTCTGAATTTCAATGCGTCTTCAAGAAAGTAAGCCTCTTTGAACGGAACCGCGGGAATCAGGAATTTCCCAACAAATTTAACACCCAGTTTCAGTAAACGGTTTTTCATATAATAAGTCAACGAGTTCACCGGCATTGCGCCCCTCATCACGTACATCGGCGCTTTACTCACAAAACCTCCGCTCAGCACAAGTGCATGACAACCTTCCTGTTCGAGCAGGCGGGCGACCTGCAAGGCTTCTTCTATTTCCATTCCTCCTTTAAATCCATCGCGCATGTTCATTTTTACGATAACTGCCATGTCGTTGCCTGCAGCCTGCATTACGGCCCGGATCGCCATTAACATAAAGCGGGTTCGGTTTTCAAACGAACCTCCGAATTCATCTTTTCTGTAATTTGTGTAGGGCGATAAAAACTGGCTGATTAAGTAGCCGTGGCCAGCATGTACTTCAACTGCATCGAATCCTGCTTCGCGGGCAATTTCCACAGCTCCGGCAAACGACTTCACCGCCGAATCAATGTCGGTTTTTGTCATTTTTTTCGACCAGGTTGGCGAATAAATATTCAAACCTCCGGATGGTGAAAGCGGGAGACTGCCGGTGAACCTTTTTTTCGACATGTTTCCGCAATGACCCAGTTGAATTGATGCTGCTGCCCCTTCGTTATGAACCGCTTCGGTAAGTTTTTTCAGGCCGGGAATTGCTTCTTTTCTTAACCAGAGCTGATGAGGAAACGAAAGGCCGCTGCGGCAAACCGCTGCGTAAGCAACAGTTGTCATTCCAATTCCCCCGGCAGCAACCGAACGATGGTAATCCGTAAGCATTTCTGAAGGATTGTTTTCCGGGCACATGCCTTCAAAAGCGGCAGAACGGATTGTCCGGTTCCTTAGTCTGACCGGCCCGATTGAAAATGGTGTAAACAGTTTTGATTCTTTTGCCACCGAAAAAGTTTTAAGATTCAACCTAAAATTAGTTTTATTTTTAAAAAAATTCCGGAAGAAATGATCACAAAAAAACCACCGATTTGCGATCAGTGGTTTTTCGTTAATTTATTCAGGTTATTTGTTATCTATGATTTCTTTTCAAATTCAAGCGTAAAGGTGATCATGAACATAGCCGGGGCACTTGATGCCAATGACATCGGTGCGATCATGGCTGCGACCATTTCTTTTGGAAGCGGAACACTGGTTTTGCCACTCATCGTGTTGCCCGACTGAACAATGTTGGTTACATTTAAAACAAAACCGGTAGGTGAGCTTGGAATTGCTGCACTGTTCATGTTCAGTTTCAGCTCAGTTGCCGAAACTTCTTCCCATGTGCCTGCATTCAATGCATTTGCTCCTTCGCAGCTCATGTACATCGAATTATCCTTTCTCAGTTCAACCCACGATTTATCAGCCGAAGAGCAGTTTACCGCACTCAGCAACGCGGTCTGAATAGGCTCTGTGATATCAGTTCCTGCCGTTATTGAAATAGTTCCAAGTTCGTTGGTCGGAATAGAAAATCCCTCGGCAAGTGTTGCTTTGCTGATGACAAAATTGCCAATAAACGGCGATACTTCTTCTTCAGTATTGTCTTTACACCCGGCAAAAAATATAACCGATGCAACTAAAACAGACAAAAATTTCAACTTTTTCATGTTCTTATCAAATTTGGTTAATATGCTTTTAAATAATTCTCAAATCTAACATTTTTTATTTAATACCTGTTTGTCTTAAAATTTACTTTTTCAATCTCTCTTTGAGGTTTTCAAGGGTTTTAAAAGGGTGCGAGACTACAAAACTGTTAGCCAGCCAGGCAGGTATTTCACCCCCGGGCTCGCCATGAAACTGGTATGTTACTGCTACATTGTTTGCAACATCCTGTTCAAGTTCCCAGAAACCTGTGCCTTCCCTCACCCTGACAATATCCTTATTTTCAGGAATGTAATCGGGTAAAGGATTCAATGTTATCCGGGCAGATTTTTTATTCTGGGCGATTTCTGCTTTTTGTTCAAAAACACTGTCCCTGTCTTTAACCGGGAAAGGCCCTTTTGTCTGAATGTAATGAATATCGTACCAGTCGCCTTCTTTTTTTAAAATCTTTGGATTAATGCAATCGGGGAAAAGAAACGGGTAATTCTGAACATCGAAAATTACATTCATTACTTCAATCAGCGAACAGTTCTGGATTGTTGTAACTGCCTTAAATTCATCAAAGTCAGATCCTTCAAAATCGCGGGTGTAAACCCTGATTCCTGATTTGTCTTTTTTAAGTTCCCAATCCTTGTTGGGGAAAAGAAACAGGATGCCAAAAATGAAAACAATAAATTTTGTCATGACAATTAATTATTCAGTTTTAAAGTTAATTTACTGAATTCGTTTGAATAGTAACATCCTCAGGAAGTTCATATTTATACATTTCGATGTATTTGCCCCAGTTTCTGCGAATAGTTTCAATTTCGGCAGCATCAACTGTGTATTTGTTTTTTTTATGACTTTTCTGTGTTTGAAAATATGCCGAGAAATGGTGCTTTATCTTTGAAAAATCTTCCTTTAAAAGCTGGTCATAAATTTTTCCCGATTCCAGCACAGGATTTTTCTCAAATTCTTCAAACCTCAGTTCCATCAGGTTTTCAGGCGGGATCAACGTTTTATATTTTAAATAATCATCGAGTAACCAGCTGTACACATCGAAAATCATTTTGTCAATAAAATCATGGTCAACTTTATGAAACCAGAGCGTTGGATAAAGTTGCTGAAAAAAGCGCCGGGTGGAGTAAAAAACAGTGACCGGATTCCGGTAAATGTAAAGGAATTTTGCATCGGGGTAAAGTTTGAGGATTTTATCGATTCGTCCTGTATTCACCGGGTTTTTAAGAATCACCCGTTCTCCTTTGGTATCGATCAAAGCCTTTTTAACCAGCTTGTCGTACGAATTGTACCAAAGGTCAATCTCTTTTGAACCCAGCTTTTTGTGATGCACCGCTTTTTCATAAAACTCCCGGTATTTTTCGGGAAAGTAAAAAAAATTGTAGTAAGCATTCCACTGGCAGTTACTGAAAGCGAACTCATCTTCCTGCGGAAAATTGACATTCATGGCAACTCCGTCCGACCATCGTTTTTTGGGCATGTAGGTTTTCATAAATGTTCTGAAAAGCCATTTGCTGGTCAGGTTATTGGGGAACAGAGCGTGGTAAGTGCTCATGTAACCTGCTGAAGGATCTTTTGTAAGCATATTGTGCAGCAGTGTTGTTCCACTGCGCCAGTGCCCGAGAATAAACAGCGGTGGCTTTTTAAATTCGAAATTCTTCAGTTTTTTATTAAAGACAAATCTTTCCCAAAGATGAAACGGGGTGGCAATCAGTACAATCAGCAGCGTCAGGAAAATTTTAAAATAAAATCTGGGTTGAATCCGGCCCTGGACAAGTATTTTAAAAAAATTTCCGATGGTTGAGCCAATTAATGTAGATACAGGCGGTATTTTGATTTCGTCCATGCTGAGTGTCAGATTTCATTTATTTTTACGGAGAAAAGTTGTTTTCAAACCAAAGTACAAGTTCCGATGATTAAACGTGAATCAAAGATAATATCATCCTTTATAATTACGGTTATTTATCTGCTGGCATTTTCAGCAATTTATTTTCTTTTTCCCCGTTTGTCGTTTTCACATCCGATGCTGAATGTTTTAATTGCCGATATTATTGCCACTGTAATCGTCTTTGCTTTCAGTGTTATATTCAATAATTCAAGCGTTTACGATCCGTACTGGAGTGTAGCGCCACCGGTTATTGTTATTTACCTCATTCAGCTTTTCCCTGACGGAAATGAAATCAGGCAGTGGATTGTGTTTTTGCTGGTCTTATTCTGGAGTGTAAGGTTAACCGTTAACTGGTGGCGCGGCTGGCAGGGATTAAACCACCAGGACTGGCGATACACCTCAATTGCCGGAAAAACAGGAAAATTCTACTGGCCGGTAAGTTTTCTGGGCATTCATTTTATGCCCACTGTTTTTGTTTTTCTTGGTTGTATGCCTTTGTTTTATTCTTTGCAAAGTGGCAGAGCTTTCAACATTTTCGATTTTATTGCTGCTCTTTTCACCTTTTCTGCAATACTGATTGAATGGATTGCGGATGAACAACTGATAAAATTCAGAAAAAATAATCGGCAGGGAAATTTTATTCAAACAGGTTTGTGGGCATTTTCGCGGCACCCCAATTATCTGGGGGAAATCAGTTTCTGGGGTGGAATGTTTCTGTTTGTGGTTTCTGGTTCGGGATTAAAAATTTCAGCCGGTCACTGGACAGTAATTGGATTAATTTCGATGGTGGTGCTTTTCAAATTTATCAGTATTCCATTGATGGAAAAAAGAAATATCGAACGAAAACTCGGTTACCAGGATTACATTAAACAAGTACCGGCTTTGTTTCCAAAACTATTTTAAA
>JBBIPU010000131.1:5296-11717 GCA_037442685.1 Draconibacterium sp.
GTTTTCAACTTTGAAAATATCGTCCGAAATTCCCTGGTCAAATTTCACATTGGTCAGTCTGATTTTGGTACTGTGGTTTTTTTCGAGGTCTTTCATCAGCACTTCCGCCGCGTTCCAGTATTTTCCTATTTTTTCGTAGGTGTAAGTGGCTTCCTTGAACATCCTTCCCTGCACGTTGTAGTATTTCATCCAGATCGGGTAACCATCGGTTTTATTCACCCTGACAAGAATTTTTGAGTAAATCGATTTATCCGATTTCGGGATCAGTTCCAAAACATAATCGTTGGCGCCGGTGCTTTGAATTTTTGGTGTGAACCGGTCAGAATAAGGAGTGGTGGCCATATCTTCGTACGAGAAATCAGTTCCGGTAAAAGCCTGGCTTCTGGAGAGAAGCGATATTTTTTTCGGATTCTGAAAAGCGGGCATGTAAAGCCACATTACATCTCCCGGCAGTGAAAGTGTGGCAATGCCGGCCTGCGATTCGGGTTTGGTGTAACGGTAAAGTTTTTTATCGGGTCCTTTCTGAAACATGGCAGCTTCCCTCACTTTCTCGCTTCCATCTTTTTCTATTAAAATAATCTGGATAGTTCCGGTTTTATCTTTTGGCGAAAACATGATTTTGTCCATGTTGGCCAGTATGGTTTCTGCATCCTGCGCAAATACAGGTAAAACAGAAAAGAATAAAACTGCTGTTAAAAGAATGTTTTTCATGGCAATATTATTTTTTACAAAGGTAACTTTTTACGTTTTGAAAGTATTAAAATGGCAGGCAACAAAGTCAGGGCGCCAAATCCCGAGCCAAACATACTCAGAGAAATCAGCAATCCGAAATATTCAAGCGGCACCATTTCCGAAAACAGCAAAACCAGAAATCCTGCCGACACGGAAAGTACGTTGATGATAATCGCTTTCCCGCTGATTTCAATGGTTTCGCTTAACGCAGCAGACAACCCGGCTCCTGATTTTATGGCATGATTAAAATGCGAAATAACATGAATCGAATAGTCGATCCCTATTCCGACGGCGATACTGGCAACAAGCACTGTGGCAATGTTCAGCGGAATTCCGGTGAAACCCATAAAACCAAACAGGATCACAATTGCCGCAACCGTTGGAATTGCTGCAAAAATGCCTGATACAGCCGAACGAAGTATCAAACCGACAATAATAATAACAAACAGGATTGCAATTAATACACTCCCGATCTGGCTTTGAATCAGGCTTCTGTCCATGGTAACGTCGATAAATGGCATTCCTGTAAGTTGAATGGTGCAGCCTTCGTTCGAATTTTTGTCGATGAATTTCTGCATATAAGCTGCAAATTCTTTTTTTGTTTCATTTTCCGAAGAGATAAACTTCGAAATAATAACAGCTTCGTTAAGATCGGGAGTAATGAACTTTTTGATGTTTTCGTTCCCGTCGAGCATAAACCAGAGTTGTTCGACAGTCTCTTTTGTTTCAGGTATTTTTCGCCCCTCACCAAATGCAGCGTTGATTTCGAGCACAAGGTCTGCCACCGATTGTGTGGATTTAATATCGGGGCTTTTCTTCATGTATTCTTCCATCCGGAGCATCGTATTCAGCACTTCCGGGCTGAGAATATCTCCTTTAAAATGCACAAACACTGGTTTTGTTCCTCCGAATTTTTGTGTCATAATATCTTCGGCAATCCGGGTTGGATTGTTTTTTTTGAAATAATTCCTGATATCCACGTTGCGCTGGATCATGGTAATTCCGGAAACCGCAACCAGCATGAAAATAAGCCAGAACCAGACAATTTGTTTCGGATAAGCATGCAGAAGTTTTTGCAGCGGAAGTAAAACATATTTGGTCAGCCGCGATTTCGGGATCACAGTTTGTTGCGAAATTGTTTTGGTTTTTACCGGAAAAAACGAAATGACAGCAGGAACAAAAACCAAAGAAAGGAAGACTGCAAACAGGGTCCCCAACGCGGTAAAAACTCCGAAGTCGCGGATCATTTTCAGGTACGATCCAAAAATAAAAGAAAGAAATCCAGCCATGGTTGTCACTGCAGCCAAAATAACCGGAATAGCAACACTGGCCAGTGCAATAATCACTGCTTTTTTGGGTTCAGTATTTTTTATCTGTCCGATCCGGTGTATTACATGAATTGCATAAGCGCTGCCCACAGCCAGTAAAACAATCGGGATATTATTTGAAACCATCGACATTTCGTAGCCCCCGAATCCCATCAGCCCGATCACCCAGTCGATGCTGATTATGCAAACGAGCAGCGGCATTATCACACCCCGTTTGGAGCGGAAACTGGCAAAAAGCACAAAAGCAATCACAACCAGTGCAATCGGAAACAACAGTTTCAAATCGGCTGATATAAGTTGGGCGATTGAAGTAATCAGCATTGGCGAACCGGCGTAATAAATATGACCGGTGGAATGCAGCGATCCGGTTTTTATCTTGACTTCTTTTGCCACAGTCTGAATATCAGCATCATCGAATAACGTAAAAAGCACGATTGTGGCAGATCCGTCCTCAGAAACCACAGACCCTTTGTACATTTCGTTGGCAAGAACGCGTTCCTTCAATTTTAGCAGTTCTTCGGGCGAATCGGGAAGGTTGGCATCGTCAATCAGTTTGCCGATCTGCATCCCATCTTCACTTTCTTTAATGTCGATGGCATTTGTAAGACTTGTCACCGATGAAATGCCTTTGATCTGCGAAAGCGAATCGGTAATCAGTTTAACTTCCTGTAAAATTTCAGTTGTAAAAACATCATCGCAATCGATAATAACCATCCCAATGCGGTTACCACCAAATTTCTCACCGATACGTTTCAATAAAACCGCATCTTTATCATCGGCAGGAAGCGAACTTACAACATCGGAATTGATTTTAACCTTTCTGATTTCAAGACCAAGCAAAACACTGACCACCAGGACCAGAACAATTACCCACCACCTGCTTTTTACCACTAATGCCGAAAATTTTTCCATTTAAAAGAGAATTTACTTTTAACACAGAATTATATCTATGCAAAATTAAACAATAATATCCATTGCTTCAATTGAATATTCATCTTCCTTAACTGCTGCTGTTTACATTTAACATCGGGAACAGTAGTTGATTTTGGAATTCAAAACTCAGTAATCCGGTTAAAGAATCGAATCAATAAAACAAAAATTCACTAAAGAAATAAATTGTAATATCCATTACCAATAAATAGAAAGTGATCAGATACTCAGGTTTCATATTTAATTTTACTTTTATACCAAACTTAACTCTGTTTTTCTTCATTTTTAAAAACTTGAATATGAAAGAATCCAGGATTGAACCAGGCTACCTGTTCTCAAAAGGTTATACCAACTTCATTTTTTCTTTGCTTTTTCTGCTGTACATGTTCGATTACATCGACCGTATGGTGATTTCTTCGCTTTTCCCTTTTCTGAAGGCCGACTGGAACCTGACAGACAAAGAGTGTGGAGCGCTTGTTTCAGTGGTATATATATCCATCGTGATTTTCACATTTCCGATATCGTTTCTGGTTGACCGCTGGAGCCGTAAAAAAACCATAGGTCTGATGGCTGTGATCTGGGGAATTGCCACCGGGCTGGGAGCTTTTACCCGATCTTTCAAACAATTATTTGCAACACGTACAATTATCGGCATTGGCGAAGCAGGTTATGCACCGGGAGGTTCAGCAATGATGTCGGCCCTTTATCCGGTTGAAAAAAGGGCATTGATGATGGGTTTATGGAATGCTTCCATTCCGCTGGGAAGCGCCATCGGTGTGGCAATCGGAGGAGTGATCGCCACGCATTGGGGATGGAGGCATGCATTGGGAATTGTGGCAATTCCGGGTTTAATAATTGCGATTCTGTTCTTTTTTATAAAGGACTATAAAACCATCGAATTACAAAAATCGATAAATGACAACAAAGTTTCAGATGCGAAGCACAAAGTAAGAATGTCGGTTAAAGATATGCTGAAGGAATTTTTTTCAAAACCTTCTTTGATATTGACCTATTTTGCAATGGCAGGGGTGGTATTTGCAACAAACTCTCTGATTGTCTGGCTCCCGTCATATTTTAACCGGGTACAGGGAATGGAAATAGGACCTGCCGGTATGAAAGCCAGTGTGGTTATGTTACTGGCAATTATCGGAGCGCCTCTTGGAGGATATATTGCCGACCGATGGAGAAGGAAACAGTTGAATGCAAGATTACTTGTGCCTTCATTGACTTCTTTGTTATCGGCCATTTTAATGTTTTTTGCATTCAGCGTTTTCGATGGACAAATGCAATACCTGATTTTGCTGTCGGTGGGGATTTCAATAACTGCCTTTATTGCCGCAGCGGCTGCTGTTACACAGGATGTGGTTCACCCCGGGCTCCGGGCTATTTCGTATGCAGTTGCTGTAGTTGTTCAAAACCTTCTGGGATCAACTCCCGGACCAATTGTAATGGGCGCAATTTCGGATGCAACCAATATTCAGACTGCATTCACGTTTCTTCCGATTTCGCTTTTGTTAGCTTCGGTGTTGTTTTTTCTGGCATCGCGTCACTACGAAAAGGACATGAAAAGAGTGGAAGCGGTGAACCTTGAAGTAGTGGATTAATTTTAATCTGAATCCTGAATCTGCTATTCGGCTTATTTAATTATGTTTGCGTACAAGTAGGAAATAACATTCTTTATGAACATGACACCCCCGCCGGCTGCGGGTTTGAAAAGCAATAACAGGAAAAACACGAAAATACCCCGGTTTTATTTACTCTTATTATTTGTTTCCATTTTCGTGGTTTCATTGCTGACTGTTGCTGATCATTACGCAATTTTCGTTGTAAATAAGTCTCTTTTAACTGTTTTGAGGTGGGTGACAATAGTTTCCATTTTCGGTTATGCACTTTACAAAAAGTCTCTCACAACATGGATATTGATAAGCATGATCGTGGGGGCCGAATTTGGCTACGATTTTCCGCAATTAGCTGTAAATCTGCAGGTGGTAAGCATGATTTTTCTCAGGTTGATTAAAACTATTATTGCTCCCCTGATTTTTGCCACTCTCGTGGTTGGAATTGCAGGACATTCAAACTTGAAACAGGTGGGAAGAATGGGTTGGAAATCGCTGGTTTACTTTGAAATTGTTTCAACCATTGCACTTTTCATTGGCTTGTTTGCAATCAATTTCAGCAAGGCCGGAATCGGGGTGAGTGTTCCTGAAAAAATCAACCAGGCCGAAGTTCCGGCAACAACTGTTACCAAAGGTTCCGATCTGATCCTTCATATTTTCCCCGAAAACATTGCCAAATCGATTTACGAAGGACAGGTTTTACAAATCGTCGTGTTCAGCATTATTTTCGGAATTGCGGTTGCCATGATCAATGAAAAGTACAAAAACCCGATGCTCCGTTTTACAGAATCGCTCGCCGAAACCATGTTTAAGTTTACGCAACTGATCATGTATTTTGCACCATTTGCGGTGTTTGCAGCAATTGCTTACAGCATCGGCCACATGGGGCTCGACATTCTGTTCAACCTGTTTAAACTGCTTGCCACACTTTATGTTTCGCTGATTATCTTTCTGTTGGTTGTGTTGTTTCCGGTTGCATTGCTGTTTAAAATACCGGTACGCAGGTTTATCAAAGCAGTTTCGGAACCGGTGGTAATTGCTTTTGCAACAACCAGTTCCGAATCGGCGCTGCCCATTGCCATGGAACGCATGGAAGAGTTTGGCGTTCCGCGTAAAATTGTGGCTTTTGTAATGCCAACCGGCTACAGTTTCAATCTTGACGGCACTACGCTTTATCTTTCGCTTGCCACCATTTTTGTTGCACAGATCTCAGGAATTCATTTACCACTTGATAAACAACTCCTAATTGTATTTACTCTGATGCTTACAAGTAAAGGAGTTGCCGGTGTACCCAGGGCATCGCTTGTAATCCTTTTAGGGACTGCGGCAAGTTTCGGGTTGCCCACGTGGCCGATATTTATTATTCTTGGAATCGATGAACTGATGGACATGGCACGCACTTCGGTGAATGTGCTGGGCAACTGCCTCGCAACTGCAGTTGTTGCCCGGTGGGAAGGTGAATTTAATCCGTCCCCGGAACCGGTGTTTAAAGCCTGAAAAAACCAACCTGAATTTTCCTTTTTGCTTTGTTGAATACCCAACAAGATCTTGTTTTTAAAATAAGGTGACAGCTTCTGACAGGCTGTTGTTTTTTTTACTCTGAAAATCGATTATGCGACAATTTTTATAGTCGTGCGACAAAATTGATAGTTTTTCTACAATTTTTATAGTTTTTGCGACAAAATTGATAGGTTTTGCTTTGTGATTTGTCCGAAATTTAGGTTAAAAAAGCAATCACAACTTAAAATTAAAACCTATGAAAAAATTTACTTTAATTTTAATCATGTCTCTTTCTTTTACCTGTTTTTCACTTGC
>JBBIPU010000132.1:0-11442 GCA_037442685.1 Draconibacterium sp.
GGGATGAGGCAAATTGGGTTGACGGTGATAATTTAACCATAAGTCAATATCTTGAAAAAAATCGGGAGGAATATTCAAAATTTTACAGGTTATTAGTCGGAGGGAAAATGTTAAACACGTTGTACGCCTACAATCCTTACGGAGATAATTATACACTTTTTTTACCAACCGATGAAGCCATTGATAATTTCATCGCACGGAATCAGGATTATGGAAACTTTGAGGAGTTGGAAAATGATACCGGATTTATAAAAATGCTCACCCGGTACCATACTTTGAACAGAAAAGTTCGTACCGATGAATTTCCGGATGGAGCATTAAATGATCTAACACTTACAGGAGACAGACTGGTAACTGGTTTTCACACAATCGGAAATAACCAGCTTATTGAGGTAAATAATTCAGCAACAATTATTAAACCGGACATTAAAATGACTAATGGTTATATCCATGTTATTTCCGAGGTGCTTCAGCGGGCACAAATTTCGGGATATGACTGGCTTCAAAATAACAATGATTATTCAATATTAGCGCAGGCTGTCAAACTTTCGGGGATCAAAAGCAGATTATGGTGGAACAAATACACAGTTTTTGCCGAACACGACAGTATTTATCACAGGAACGGTATTAATAATGTGGAAGACCTCATTGAAAGGATTGCAACACCCGGAATGCCAGTCACTAATAAAAATAATTCCTTTTATTTATTCGCTGCATTTCATTTTGTGGGTGGGGAGTTTTACCTGAATGATTTATACTGGGGAAACAAGCAATACACAACCCTGGCCGGTAAGCCATTAATAATTACTACAGGACAGGAAATCAAGATAAATCCTGGTGTTGATATATATAAAATTATTCTTTCGGGAAAAGGAGACACCACGGCAATAGACTATATAAGCCCGATTTGGGAGAATTGTAATATTATAACAAATACCGGCCCTGTGCATTCAATTTCGGATATGCTTTTTTACGAACCTTTACCACGTAATCAGTGACGAATAAAACTTGATTTCAAAATATTTGTGCCAGGCACCTGAATATAAAAGTTTCTTTACAATTCCTGATCCTTTTGTTACACTTTACAATCAGATCATGTGAACTTTGAAAACGGTTCTTTTTTCAGTTCTTAAAATTGAACCAATACCCGACACTAAAGGTTCTGCCATTATCGGCAGGTTCATCCAGCGGGAAAGGTGAGCAGGTCACATTAATGTTTGATTTGTATCCTTTTGTGCAGGGCAGCGTACCTTGAATTGTATTTTCTGAATAATTCCATGTTATGAATTTGCCCCCCAGTGTCCTGATAATTGCTTTATCAGCACTTCCATCAGTGGTTAAAGTTCCAACCTGGTTCAGAATCCAGTTTTTTAAGGTATTTCTCCCAACCGATTCAACCTGGCGTGATAACTTGTTTAATACCCTGAAATTGTAACTGTTTTCATCTTTATTTATCCAGTTGACAATCAACGAAGAATCACCCATAAGTGCATAATCCGGAATCGGGAAAAAATACAATTCACCGTTGTAGTTAGCAATGACATCGTGGGCGCCTGAATATATCATTGCCTGCCGGAATATGGAGTAGGACGGGCGGCAGAACACAGGTCCGGAAACACTGGTAAATACACGGTCGGGGATATAATTGTTTAATCCGATAAATGTACAGTTGCTGCCAAACTCCTTTCTGATTATATCTTTTTCATTCTGATGATATCTGTTCGCCTTGTTAAAAATCTCCCTGTATTGATTTGTTGAAGGATATATAGGGGAAGACCTGAAATTATTCGAAACGATGATTTCAATAATATCCCATGGCAGAGATTTATAATTAGTCCAGTGTGGAAATCCTGATTTTATGGTCAAAGTGCCATCAATAAATTTTCTGAAAGCGTCATCAGTTGGAGCAAACAAGCCATTATGCCTTACCAGGGTTTGATTAATATTTTCAATTCGTTCACTTTGAAGGTTAAACGCGAGTCTGGAATAATTTAAATCCCACAAAGTATCAACTATTCCTCCAAGTATTACATCGGGTTGATTAAATGTTGCAGTATTGTTTGGCTCAAAATCAGGGTAATACCAGTAAACCATTTCAAGGAAAAGTTTGTAAGTTTCACCAGGTCTTTCTTTTTCAAGCAGTTCCTTTGCGTTAAGCATTGGATCCACAACCTTGTCAACAACATGCACAAAACCATTTTCAGCTAAAATATCTGCTTTTATAATCCTGGCTCCCGCATAATAAACATTTCCCGGTTCAAATTTCCGGTCAAAATAAAAACTGAAATCTTCAGAAGTAAGACCATTGATATTTAAGTAATCATCATAAAATATGGGTACATATTTTCTCGATTGAACAAACACTCTTTTGTAAGTGTCAGCAATTGTTGAATCTGTCACTATCTTTTCCTTATTCCGTTCTTTTTTGATCCAGTATTTTTCAATCGGATTTTTCAATATTGTCTCGCGTTTAAAAGCGTATGAGTCAGAATTTGTATTATTATCTGCTCTCCATCCGTAGGCGCCGAGACTCTTTAACTGCTCGAGCGACCATGGATTCTGGATAATATGGAATTCTGTTATTCTTTCAAGTTTATCTAAAGGAATATCTGAGACACTGGCATAATGGTTTTCATCCAGATATAATTTAATAGCTTCATCTGTCGGTGCGAAAACACTCCAGCATCCCGAAACATCCAGAATCTTGTCTAATCCGGTAAGCCGGATGCACTCGGCAAACATGGTAAGATTTTCCTGAACACACACAGTCGTATAT
The DNA here is from genome assembly GCA_037442685.1 of Draconibacterium sp. Lineage (GTDB taxonomy): Bacteria > Bacteroidota > Bacteroidia > Bacteroidales > Prolixibacteraceae > Draconibacterium. The sequence continues at coordinate 2,777 of JBBIPU010000132.1, forward strand.
AATTTTCCGGGAAGCCAGTCGGGTCTTTTATAAATGTCTTTTTCGCTCCACTTCTCACAACCTGTCATCAGGCTATAAAAAATTACCAACAGAATTATGTACGTTTTGTGTTTTCTCATCCGGTTACATGTATGGAATTGAATAGTAAAACTACAATAAATCTGCATTTTTGTACATTCTTAAAAGCATCCATTTTCAATCTTATAATGTCGGATTGAATGCAGAGTATTGAAAACAAGAAGTTTAAAGTTTTTGTATAAACCTGTGGGTTATTTTCAAAATTGAGCAATTAGAATTCATTTAAAGGAATTAACACTCTTTTCTGATGCAGGATGCAATTTTCTGCTTTCTAAATGCAAAAAAAAGAGGCCATTCCATTTAATTCAACCATTTATTAATCTGCTGTTCGATTAAAAATGAAATATAATTTCGACCTCTTTTTTGCATGAATCCGGATTTAATTTTCAGAATACCATTTAATCTGCCCCGAAGCACGCATTAAAACTGCAAGAATCACAAACAGCCCGATACTTCCAGCAAGCAGTGCGTAATCCTGAAGTTGTAAAATGGTAAACAGGAACAGATACAAACCGGTTTGTAAAAAAGTTACCCAAATAGTCATCCGATAATTTTTCAGAATAGAAAAAACATACCACGAAATAAGCATGGTAACTGCCGCCGCCGAGATCAGGTAAGCCCAGTTAAAACCTGTTTGTTCGCCAATGGAAGTAAGCAGTGCATAAAAAATCAGAAGTGCAAATGCCACAAGCGAGTACTGAAATGGGTGAATCCTGGTTTTGCTTTTTATTTCGATAAAAATAAAGATAATGAAATTCAGTGCAATAAATAGGATGGCATATTTTACAGAGCGCATCGATTTCTGGTAATGATCGACCGGAATGAGCAGTTCAACACCCAGTTTGGCTTCGTGCGTGTTGTATTTGCTGCCGATCCATTGTTGCGGAAAGTTGCGGTTAAGATGGGTGACCACCCAGTCGGCTGTAAATCCTTTTGCCGTGACCTGACGGTTGGCAGGTAGAAATCCACCTGTAAAACTTGGCTGGCCCCAGTCCGATTTCATTACAACTTCCGAAGTTTTGCCCAGAGCTTCAACCGAAAGATCTTCCGAACCATTCAAAACCAGTTCGATTTCGAAATTCAATGGCTGGTTGAAATCAACCGTACCAGCCCTTACAGTAATTCCCGAAGAGAATAAATCGGTATCAGCAACACCCGGTTCAACTTTGCATTTCTGACCATTAATCACCAGTTCAGGAAGGTTTTTTATTCCGCGCATGTCCGAAACACCGATTGTAAAATAGGCTGCATCCCAGTTATACCGGGCATTTTGAAGATCAAACTGCGATACATCGGGTTGAGTAAATGAACCTTTCATTTTAAGTTTTCCCTCATAAACCACAACCTTGTAAATTCCCCGTTTTCTGGTTTCAGGATAAAGAACTCCATCGGTTTTTAATGCTTCGGGAAGGAAATGTGCCACTCCCGACCGGTTATTCGCAACCTGATTATTTTCAGAAGTTTCCGTCACTGTAAAAGGCACGTTTAAAACCGGACCGGCAACCACCTGTTTCCCACCCCACTGCATGTAAAGTTCTTTTTTAACTTTTTCGCTCAGGGTAATCCTTTCGTTTATAATTTCCTGGATCAGAAATGACGGGATTAACAATACCAAAGCCAATCCGGTCACAATGATCATTTTAACGCTGTAGCTGTTTAAAAACTGCTGAATACCTTTTGTTTCCATAATTCTTGATGTTAAAAGTACTTTGAATTACAAAGCATATTATTAAAAAATTTATTGATTGTTTATTAATTCTTCCAGTGCCGCCAGATGCTGACGAAACAGTTCTTTGCCATTTTCAGTTGCCTGGTAAGTAGTACTGGGTTTCCGGCCGACAAATTGTTTTGCAACAGCCACAATTTCCTGCTGTTCCAGGGCTTTCATGTGGCTGGCAAGATTTCCATCGGTCAGTTCAAGCAATTCCTTCAGGGTATTGAAATCGATTGTGTCGTTCACCATGAGCGCAGACATGATTCCAAGCCTGATACGGCTTTCGAATACCTTCTGAATATTTGAAATCGGATTTTTCACCTGATTCTATTTAAATTTTCTAATTCATGTTTTTGGTTTTCCACCGGTGTTTTTATTCTCTCATCTGCTCAATGCCCCATGCTCCCTGCTCCCTGTAATTACCGTTCGTGCCTGTAATACATTACCGTTCCATAAATGATGTGCATTAACCCAAAACCGATTGTCCAAAAAAGTAAACTGTAATTGATGAAAATGCCTGCAAGAATTCCCATTACAATTTCTGTCAAACCAAGATAATGGATTTCACTGAAAGTAAACTTTCCGGCACTTACCAGCGATAATCCGTAGAAAACAAGCATAAACGGGATAATCAGGTCGGATTTATTCCGGAATATCAGAATGAGTATGATAATTCCACCTGAAACCAGCGGTATCATTAAGTGAAAAAGCAACTGCCTGGTTGAATTTGTCCATAATTTCTGCCCTGCTTTTCTGGCAGTTCGTTGTGAAAAATATACAGCTCCCGAAAATGCAAGTATCAGAACCAGCAAGGCATCGAGCGCAAGATAAAGACCGGTTTCCGAAGCTGAATATCCTGCCGGATTACTGATAAATTCATTATATTGAATATTTCCCTGATCAAGAATAAAAAGCCAGGCGATTGCAGCCCCAATTAAGGCAAACACTCCGGCAAATATGCCCGAAAGACCGCTTAGTGAAAGGAACCTTGTTGATCGTTCCATTATATCCCGAATGGCATGAAGATCCTCAGTGGGATTAGTTGAATTTGTTTTCATTTAAAAAGTACTTTGAAATACAAAGTTAATATTGAAAACTGAAAATGCAATAGTACGGGTCAAAAAATTTAAGTTTTTGACTCAAATCCCTGGAATTTTAAATTTTGTCGGAATAGTATTTTTCATAAACTTTTCTGTACCTCTCTCTGATTTCCAAAGGATTCAGGCCTTGTTCTTCAGGTGAATGCCGGTGTGGGCTGGAATAGGAAGCCGATTGGCGGGTAATTAATTTTAACCTGTTTTCGAATTCATTATTTATCTGATAACCAAATCGTTGATAGACTGAATTTATAACATGGTAAGGATTTCTTACCATGTCTTCAAATTTTATTATTACTGTTGATTCATCTGTCCAAGTTTCCAGTTTTTCAAGGTTGGCGAACCAAATATCGGCAAAATTCATAGTTTGTTCAGCCAGAACCTGCAATCCGACACCGGTAAAAAATATTCGGTTATAAACTTTATACATACCAATTGCCGATGAAATGGTTTGTTCGGGAAACCTCAGCAGGTAAATCAATTTACAGTCGGGGAATGTTTTTTTTAGCGATTCAATTTTTGAAGTGTGGGAAGGACTTTTTGATAGATATGTTTTATCCGGACCAAAAACATATTTGTGTTTCCGGATACAATTTTTGTAATAGGTCAGTATTCTTTGCTTCCTTTTTCCGGAAACTTCAATATCAAATCTGATAAGGGAATGAATATTTTTCCACTGGGGAAATATAAAAACCATCAGTGCGCAGGATAAAATATGCAGGAGAATATATTCATCTTCTTCAACATTGAATAAACTTATTGAGTGAATGTTTTCAAACCTGTCAAAAAGTTTCTTTTCCCATTTTTTTAAAGTGCGCGATAAAAACCAGTTTAATTTTCTATCGATTCCGGAAATGAAAACAAGGATTTTTTTTTGTGTGACCGATGGAGCAAGAATAATCTCCCAGAGTTTCATTTCGGTAAACCTGTTTTCATCTTCTTTCAGGGTGTTAAACAGAAACGTAGTTGCTGAACGTGGCATTCCAATGATAAATAACGGTTCTTTGATGTCGGTTTTTTTATAATTCCAAAAGAATAATTCATCGCACAAAAAACCGAGCCAGTTAAATATTTCGATAACAAGAGTTATTATTAAAAAACAGGCATAAAAAATAATCTTTTTCATAAAAGTGAAGATTCATATTCCCTTATTATTCGTGTAACAAAAAAGTATTTTCAGAATTTGTTAAGCTCTTTTTTATAAATACGGTATTTTTTCAGAATGGTACCACCCATCTTTTCCATTTCGGCCCTGACTTTCAGATTTGATTCCAGTTCAAGGTGACTGTCAAGTGTTTGAAAACCCAGTTTTCTTGCAGTTTCCATTAAATGTACACCCATGACTGCGTCAATGCCTTTGCCCTGAAAACCCGGTTTTATTGCGCCGAGCAGTAAATCGAGCTGCGTGGTTCGTTTTGCTGCTTTCATTATTTTCAGAAAACCAAAAGGGAAAAGCCTTCCTTTTGCTGCAATTAAACCGTCATTTAAACTTGGTATGGCAATAATAAATCCCACAATTTCATTTTTATAAGTGGCAATTACCAGAAACCTTGGGTCTAAAAGAGGTATAAACTGGCTGGCAATTTCCTGCATTTCTTCTTCATCAAGTTGTGAGTACCCCAGAATATCTTTGTAAGTTTCGTTCATCAGGTTTAAAACCGGTGAAATATATTGCCTAATCTGCTTTCTTGAAGCGATTCCGGCGATCCGGAGTTTACTATTTCTCAAGGCTCTTTCTTTGATCTGCAGATAGTAATCAGGGAACTCTTTGGGAATTCTTACCTGATAAACTACTAAATCTGCTTCTGAGCAATACCCGGCCGATTCAACCAAAGGAATGATATAATCAAAATTGAAATTGGCATCAAAAGAAGGTTTTTCATTAAATCCTTCAATCAGGAATCCAATAGGATTATGGTAATACATTCCCATCGGACCGATAATTTTATCCATTCCCCTTTCCACAGCCCATTTTTCAACAAAATCAAGAAGTTTGGAAGACACTTTTGAGTCATTAACACAATCGAATTGTGAGAAACGTGCGATACTTTCATTTCGGGCTTCATTGTAACGATGATTAATTATTCCCATTATCCTTCCGGCAACCTGACCATTGATTCGTGCCAGAACCTCAACGGTAGAACAGTATTTGAAACCATGATTTTTACTCTGGTCAAAATATCTCTTTTCTTCACTGTAAAGCGGGGGTACCCAGTTGAGATGATTTTTGTGTAATATTTGTGGGAAATAAATAAATTCCTTTAACTCTCTTCTCCCCGATACCTGTTGAATAATAATATCTTCCATTAAGTAAAGAATTTCTACCTTTTTATATTTTTTCCGGCAATGCCATGATAGTCGATCGGACCTCCGAGTAGTCTGTATTCGTCGTATCTGCATGAATTGATCATTTCACCGTTGTAAGGCATGAGATTCATACATCCGTCGCATAAGTTAACTTCACCGTTTATAATTTCAAATGGTTGTTGAATGATAAGCGATTGCAGGTATATCTTTTCGAAAAGCTTTGATGGATTCTTAATAACTGATTTTAAATAACTCCCGAGTGTTTTACACATGATATTATCGAAAAATGCCATTAAAAAAGCCAGTTTCCCGAAGTTCAATACCGAGGCTTCATATTTGTGGCGAAAACGATGGTTGAACTGCTGAAATTTCTCCATTGTTTTTGCTCCGGCAGAACCATAAATTTTGCTTTTGGAACCAATCACAGCCATAGCTATCAATTTGAACGATTCTTTTGCAAATGTCCCTTTTAAGTATGCTGCAGGATATATATTTTCAAAATTTTTATCGATTATCCGAATAACGTCGTTGGAAGAAATATCAAGTTCCTCAGGAGTATCAAATAAATCTGGCAGGCACTCCAATTCAACTTTTTGTCCGTTTACCTGTAAGGCATTGGCCAATGTTGCCGGAATCCCCCTGAAAACAATCAAAGAAAGATGGTTTACTTTGTGAATATTGGACTGAAACCAACGGACAATATCCGGTATTTCATCGAAGTTCGAATGTCTGATGGTCATATTAAAACCACATTTAACCCCACCTGCCTTGTAAATCATATCAGCATAATACTGGCGGAGCTGATTCATTTCGTTCTCGCTTTTATTTATCCACCCAGGTCTTATCTGGGCTTTATCAACATGAATAAAGAACTGGAATAATCCTGCATCCCTGAGCTCTTTTATAATTTCAGGATTTAAAAGCTGACCATTTGTGAGAATGACTGACCTTAATTTCAATGAAGAAATAAATTGAATGACTTCCCTTAAGTGGGGGTATAATAAAGGTTCACCTCCTGAAATACTTATTCTGCTGCAATTGGTCATTTTAACACATTGCAGGATTTCTTTCTTAACGGTTTCCAGGAGTTTGTGCCCTTCAAAATTGTTCTTTCTGAAACAACCCGGACAGGACAAATTGCAAATATCTGTCACTTCAATCCATGCTCCCGGATTATCAGTTCTGGTCCAGGGAAAGTTGTACATGAATTTTCTGTCAGGTTCCATAGCTTTTACTGAAATAAAAAATGACCCTTTCTGATTACTTCCATTGGTCCGCCAAACATCCTGTACTCATCAAGCCGGCAGGCATTGATTAACTGCCCGTTATAAACCATCATATTTACGCAATCATCGCAAAGGTTAATTCTTCCATTGATAATTTCACTGGGTTGCTGTAAATGGATACTTTGAAGGTAGATTTTGTCAAATAGCCGCAACGGATTTTTCAGAGAATTTTTCAGATAACTGGCAAACGTTTTTCTGACCTCTTTATCGAAAACAGATGACAGGAATAATATTTTACCGGGATTGGGATTTTGCAGAAAAGCAAAATACCTCCCATTAAACAAATGATAAAATGCCTGGGATATTTCCATGGTTTTTGCACCAACTACTCCGAAATGTTTTCTTGTTGATCCAACATTAACGATTATCAGGAATTTATAGGTTTCGTGGGCAGTGGTGCCGTTAAGATAGGCTGAAGCTTGCAGGTTTGTATTTCCTTTCAGAACCTGTTCGTATAATTCTTCTGTGGTAATATTCACTTCATACGGATCGGGATTATAACTGAAAGATTTTTCCTGATCCACTTTCTTTCCATCAGCCACCAGGAAATAATCGGGATCGTTGACAACTGCCCTGAAAGCGAGAAATGAAACATGATGTACCTTATTAATGTTATGCTGTGCCCATTTCACAATTTCAGGGATATATTTCATACTATCCCTGGTTATTGTTACATGATACCCACACTGAATTTTTTTGGTTTTCCATAACAAATCGGCATAATATTGCCTCAATTCGTTTAACTCAGTTTCGGTTTTACCTTCCCATCCCGGCCTGTTCTGGGTACTGTCGATGTGGAAGTGGATTTTCGATAATCCCGCATTTCTTAGGTCAATAGCAAGTTCAGGTGTAAGAGCTACTCCATTTGAACTTATCATCGGTTTTATCTTTTTTGAGGAAATATATTCTATTATTTCCACAATTCGGGGATAACCGAGAGGTTCTCCGCCTGCAACACAGATGCTGTCGCAGTTGGTGAACTTTATTAATTCGCTGATATCTTTTTTAATTTCGTCAATATTGCGATGTCCTTCTATCTGGTGCCGATAGCAACCCATGCAGTTCAAATTACACTTGTCGGTCACTTCAATCCATCCACCCGGATTATCTGTTTTTGACCATGGAAATCTGTATAATTTTTCTCTGGAAATCATGGAATCTTAATTATTAATGGGAAATTATGATAATTTTAATTCTGAACTTCTTTATTGAAAGTTATGCAATAATTCGGAGTAAATCAATTATTTATCAGAATTTCTATAAGATGGTTTTATAAAAATCATTATTTTTAAGCAAATGCTAACCGATGGAGAAAAAAATAGCTTTTATATCCGGTGCGACCAGTGGAATAGGTGCTGCTTTTGCAAAGCATTTTGTCAGTTCAGGATATGACCTTATCATTACAGGCCATCCGGATGATCCAGTTGATCTCTTGCTGAACGAACTAATTGAAAAATATTCGGCTGAAATACAGTTGATTCTGGCAGACCTTTCAAATGAAAGGGATTTAGCTGCTCTTGATGAATTGATTAAAAATGATGACAGAATTGAAGTTCTTGTCAATAACGCAGGATATCTGGATGGAATTCCGTTTCTAAATAATAAATCAGAAAAATTGGTGCAGATGATTAAGGTCCACATAGAAACACCGGTACGTTTTGTTCATGCCGTTCTGCCAAATATGATCAAAAATGGAAAAGGGATCATAATTAATTTGTCTTCCCTTGCTGCATATACACCTTTTCCACAATATGCCATGTACCCTTCTACTAAAATGTTTAATATCGGATTTACCGAATCACTACACATTACTTTAAGGGATAAGGGCATCAAATTTCAGGTACTTTGTCCGGGTTTTGTTCGCACAAATTTTCATAAAAGGGCTGGAATAAGTTTGTCTGATTATAAAAATAAAGGTTTAATCCGATGGTTAACACCTGAAAAGGTGGTTGAGATTTCGATACATAACCTGAAAAAGAAAAACAAGGTTATTGTAATTCCGGGCAATATTAATAAAATCGTGCGTTTGATTTCATTGCTTATTCCGAGATGGCTTTATTACAATCTGGCATCCAGGTTTTTAAATGAGTGAATGATGATTTTGTTGCAAATGCCCTGAAATAAAAAAACACTTACCCTGAAGAGAATAAGTGTTTTAAAAATTCTGATTAAACTTATTTTAAT
>JBBIPU010000133.1:0-8202 GCA_037442685.1 Draconibacterium sp.
GAAATGCAGGCTTTTGCAAAAGGAGGAATTGAGCGTGATTTGAAAACCGGCAGGAAAAAGCCAAAGAAAATAATCAAAACCGCAGAAAAGTACATCGGAACCCCGCATTGTATGGGTGGTACATCGTCGAAATGCCTCGATTGCTCGGGGTTGACTTACCTCGCCTTTACAAAAAACAAAATTCAGTTTCCCCGCAATTCGCAGGACCAGGCGCGTTATGGATTTTTGATTTTAAACCGGAACGAGTTAAAACGCGGCGATCTTGTGTTTTTTACAAATTCGTACAAAACTTCCGATTTTATTACCCATGTTGGTATTTATATTGGAAACGGAATGTTTATTCATACTTCTACTTCGGCAGGTGTAACCAAAACTGCTTTGAGTAATCCCTGGTGGAGTCAGCGGTTTGTTTTTGGAACGAGAGTGTTTTGAATTGAAATTTAGTTATCTTACGGGATAATCAAAACCTTCAGATTATGGGACTTTATACATTTTCTTTGATATTCGTTTTAACTATCTTTTTTCCCAAATTTAGTTTAAAAGCTGAAATAAAGCCAGAAGATTCAGATTCAAAATTTACTCCTTTTACACTTACAGTCGAAACCATCCGCAATCCGGAGTTTACGAAAATTGTTGACAGCCAGCCTGAATTCAGCTGGGTTGTGCCGCAAAGTGCGGTTTTTCAGAAAGCATTTCAGATACTCGTTTCTTCGGATAAAAATAAAATTAAAGAAAACATCGGGGACGTCTGGGACAGCGGCAGGATTGAAAGCAGCCAGTCAGTGAATGTTGAAATGACAGGAAAACCGCTGAATCCGAACTCTGTATATTTCTGGAAAGTAAGGATATGGGATTATAAAAACAAACTTTCGGAGTATTCTGAAATTCAGGAATTCAAAACAGGCGATTTTGGTGAAAAACTTACTTCGCACAACTGGTTTCAGATTGAAAGGATTAAACCGGTTGCTTTCAGAAAGCTTGCTAACGGAAGTTATTTTGGCGATTTTGGAAGAGATGCATTTGGCACGCTTCACTTAATTTATCGGGCTACAAAACCTGAAACATTAAATATCAGGCTGGGCGAAAAACTTCTGGATAGGAAAATCGACCGCAATCCTGGTGGAACAATCCGGTTTACGGAATTAAAACTGAATATAACACCTGGAAATTCTGATTATCAGATTGAACTGGTTCCCGACAAACGCAATACCGGCCCGTCGGCAGTAGCTTTGCCCGATTCATTTCCGGTAGTTACACCTTTCCGGTATGTTGAAATTGAAAGGGACTCCGGCTTTCCCCGGAATTCCGGCTTTCCGAAGCCGGAGATTAAACCTGATGACCTTACCCAAATCGCTTATTTTAATTATTTCGACAATAAAACAAGTTCGTTTACCAGTTCCGACACTGTTCTGAACCAGGTTTGGGAACTTTGCAAATACTCACAAAAAGCGACATCTTTTACAGGTTATTATATCGACGGCGACCGCGAACGGATTCCGTATGAAGCAGATGCTTATCTCAATCAACTCAGTCATTATTCGGTGGATAATGAATATGCCATTGCGCGCAGGACCATTGAATATTTTATGGAGCATCCCACCTGGCCAACCGAGTGGCAACTGCATGTGGCACTTCTGTTTTACCAGGACTACATGTACACGGGCAACACCGAACTGATTAAAAAATATTATGAACAGCTGAAATACAAAACTCTGATGGAGTTGGAAGTGGAACCGGGTTTAATCAGCACAAAATCGCCAAAACTGAACGGGGAATTTATGGCAAAACTGGGTTTTGCTGATACAACACAAAGGGTGCGCGATATTGTTGACTGGCCACCGGCACAGAAAGACACCGGCTGGAAATTGCCCAAAGACTGGCCACAGGGCGAACGCGACGGTTTTGAATTTATGCCGGTGAACACGGTGATTAACAGCTTTTATTTCAGGAACATGGAAATAATGGCTGAGTTTGCTGGAATACTCGGAAAAACCGATGAAGAAAAGGATTTCAGGGAACGGGCAGAGAAAGCAAAAAAGGCAATCAACGAAAAACTGCTGAACAAAGAAGGCGGTTTTTATACCGATGGAATCGGTACAAATCATGGTTCAGTTCATGCCAACATGTTACAGCTAGCTTTCGGAATTGTGCCTGACGAATACAAACAAAAAGTTGCAGCTTACCTCAAAACCCGTGGAATGGGTTGCAGTGTTTATGGAGCCCAGTTTTTAATGGAAGCCATTTACAACGCGGGAGATGCTGATTTTGCAATGGAATTGATGACTTCAACCGGCGACCGCAGCTGGTACAACATGATCAGGGTGGGGTCAACCATTTCGATGGAAGCCTGGGATATGAAATACAAACCCAATTCCGACTGGAACCACGCCTGGGGAGCGGCTCCGGCAAATATCATTCCTCGTTATTTGTGGGGAATTCAGCCCAAAAAACCAGCGTTTGAAATGGTAACTATCAAACCCCGGTTGGCTGATTTGAAGTTCAGTACAATAAAAGTCCCAACAATCAGGGGTGAAATTATTGCCCGATTTAAAATGACAAACACAGGTTTGAAACAATATGTTATTGAATTGCCGGGCAATATGAAAGGTGAATTCGATGCAGGTTTTTCTGACGGAGATGTTGTAACTTTAAACGGTGAAAAGGTGAATTTGAAGGATGGTACAATCAGGCTCAGTCCGGGTGTAAACAAAATTGAAATCAGGAGTGATTCGAACTAATTTTAATCAATAAAAAAGCATTTTATTATGAAGGAGATAGCAGTTATTTTATTAATAACCAGTTTAACTTTCGCTGGTTTTGCAAGGGAAAAACGCGATTTGCTGCAAAAAGAAGCCGGTGAAATTGGTCTTCCACAGGTTTTGATCAACAACTTCTCTGAAATAGGGTTCCCCGGTTACCATGACCGCACATTCTGGAACAATCTGCCTGAAGATTTTAAAAAGCAATATGTCAGGGAAGCTGAAAGATATCTTGATTACAACTGGCCTGTGGTAAAAGCAACCGACTATCTCGAAATTGTCCGTTCGGGAGACCGCCGGCAGGAAGCTTACGAAGCACCGAGAGCAGCGCTTGTTGCACTGGTGATGGGTGAGCTTGCAGAAGGGAAGGGCCGTTTTACCGACCAGATCGTGAATGGTGTGTGGTATTACTCCGAACAAACCTGGTGGGGCTGGTCGGCGCATTTGACGGCACAGAAAGCATCTCGCGGTTTGCCCGATGCTGATGAACCGGTTATTGATCTGGGGGTCGGTGAAATCACAAACATCCTGGCCTGGACATGGTATCTTTTTAAAGACGATTTCGATAAAATCGATCCTCTGATTTCGAAAAGGTTAAAAAATGAAATCATGAAAAAGGCAGTCATTCCTTATTATGAACGAAATGATTTCTGGTGGCAGGGGCTCGACGAAAGACGAACCGTGAACAACTGGAACCCGTGGACCAACCATAACATGCTGACAGCCATTCTGATCCTTGAAGATGATCAGACTAAAAAAGTAAAAGGAGTCGAAAAAGTTGTCCGTTCTCTCGACCAGTTTATCAACATTTACCCAAACGATGGCGGCTGCGATGAAGGTCCTTCATACTGGGGCAGGGCAGGGGCTTCACTTTATCAATGCCTCGATTTGCTGAAAAGGGCCACCAACGGCAAGTTTGATATCTACGACAACCAACTGATCAAAAATATGGGAAGTTACATTTACAAAGCTTACATCGAATATCCCTATTTTATCAATTTTGCCGATGCCGATGCCACAACCGGCAGTTGTCCGCAAATCATTTACAGTTATGGAAAAGATATCAGCGACCCTGTAATGCAGAAGTTCGGAGCTTTTCTGGCTAAAAAACAAAATTGGGGGAAAGAAACTCCCAACGGAAAACCGGATGAACAGATCATGCAACTGATGCATTTGAAAGAAATTGAAAATGCAACGGCGGAAGATGCATTGATCAGCGATTTTTGGTTGCCCGACACACAGGTGGCCGGAGCCCGCGACAAGGCAGGTACGTCCGAAGGCTTCTTTTTTGCCGCCAAAGGTGGCCACAATGCCGAAAGCCACAACCACAACGATTTGGGAAGCTGTGTTTTGTATTTTAACGGAAAACCTTGTCTGGTCGATATCGGACGGGAAACTTACACAGCCAAAACTTTCAGCAGTCAGCGATACGAAATCTGGACCATGCAGTCGCAATATCACAATCTTCCGAAAATAAACGGCATCGATCAGCACGAAGGGCGGGAATTTGCAGCAACCAATTCAGCTTTTACTGCTGACTCAAAAAAAGCTGTTTTTTCGACTGATATTTTTAAAGCCTACCCCGATTCGGCCGAAGTGAATAAATGGATTCGAAGTTACACCCTCGAACGTGGCAAACGGTTTGTCATTCAGGATAATTATGAGTTGAAGAAATTTGTAACGCCATCGACACTGAACTTTGTAACCAGTTGCAAAGTAACCGACAACGGTGCCGGAATACTAGCATTGGAAGGCGACGGGTTTACACTGAATATGAATTACAATCCGAAAAATGTAACGCCAAAAATTGAGGTAACAGAAATTACCGACAGGGGTCTGAAAAGATACTGGAAAACAATAACACGGATCGTATTCAGTTTGAACAGTCAGAAATTATCTGGTAAAAATGAGATTGTTATTACTGAAGCAAAATAAACCTGTCATTCAGATCCTGCAATGGTTTTGAAAGATTATTCTGATTTGATTTCCTGAATTTAAACGAATGAACAGTGAATAATAAAATGGTAAAGTCAAAACCATGCAAAGATTTAATTATTAACTGTAAAAAATCATGTAAGATACTGAAATTTAATGCGATATATTTGAGTTCGGGATGATTCCGGAATTAACAAAACAATGATAGATAAACTGTTTTTAAAGTCAGCCATATTCATTTTTCTGATTATTCTCTTATTTGGATTAATTGGTCAACTTTCAGGTCAGAATGTGCCTGAAGATCGGATGGTAAAAATTTACAACGAAATAAAGACACCCTTCAAATACGGTTTGGTGCTGGTTCCTGACGATAATAAGAAAATGCTTGATTCACCTTCTGTATTCCGGAAAAATGACATTTGGTATATGACTTACATTGTTTTCGATGGCACCGGTTACGAAACATGGCTTGCAAAAAGCAAAAATCTTCTCGATTGGGAAATTCTCGGTCGGTTGATTTCATTTTCGGATAAAAATGAATGGGACAGCACTCAAAAAGCGGGTTACATTGCTTTACAGGATGTTACCTGGGGAGGCAGTTACGAATGGCTGACTTTTGCCGATAAAAACTGGATGAGTTATCTGGGCGGAAACAGCAGCGGTTACGAGGCAGGAACACTCTCCGTGGGAATTGCATTTACAACTGAAAATCCAACGGAACCACGCGAATGGCAGCGTTTGCCTGCTCCGGTATTAAAATCAACCGACAAAGATGCTCGCTGGTGGGAAAACAAAACCATTTATAAAAGCTCGGTTATTTACGACAAATCCGAAACACTCGGTTTCCCGTTTGCGATGTATTACAATGCAAAGGGCGACAGTCTGATACCTGACAATGCCAGGGTTGAACGTATCGGTATGGCTGTTTCCGGCGATATGGTTCACTGGAAAAGGTATTTAAATGATCCGGTACTAGATCATCACGAAGGGATCACCGGCGATGCAGTAATTCAGAAAATTGACGATCTTTGGGTGATGTTTTATTTTGGTGCGTTCTGGAAAAACAGGAAAGGCGCATTTAACTGTTTTGCCTGTTCAACCGATCTGGTTCACTGGACCGACTGGACCGGAAAAAACCTGGTTGAACCTTCGGAAGAGTTTGATGCAAAATATGCGCACAAATCGTTTGTTGTAAAATGGAATGGTGTGGTTTACCATTTTTACTGTGCTGTAAATGAAAAAGATCAACGTGGAATAGCGCTGGCGGTTTCAAAAGATATTGGGAAAAGTCAGCTCCATTTTGTCAGATTATAAAAGAATACTGAATCGGATATTTAACTATTATCAATAAATATTTTTGTTTATCAGCAGACAAACCAGTTATTAAAACAATTGAATTAACAGATTGAAAATGTGTAATTTATATGTTACTCACCCTGATTCGTCTTCCGCCGAATCGTTGGGCTGACCAAAAAGTCAGATATGAAAATGAGATACTTACAAATCGAAAGTTGTACGCCATCAATGACCCCCTAAATCCCCCGAAGGGGGACTTCTCCTCCCCCTCGGGGAGGTTGGGAGGGGTCAATAACTTACAAATTGAAAGTTTCATTTTCAGTTTTTTTACTTTTTGGTCAACCCCAGTAGAGAGTAAGTCAAATTAATAAAAATTGCATTATTTGTATAAATGCGAATATTCAAATAAATACTAATTTCAACCGGTTTCAGTAAAAATCAAAACCTATAAAACTGAAGATATGAACAGACAAAATTTTTTCATCAATGTTGCTGTGATAATCATTTTAACAGCCTTCTGGGGTTGTACCAAAAAACAGGTAAAAGAAGGAATTCAGAGTTCGGAACAACTGAAACAGTTTTTTGCCGATCCTCCTGCGGAATATCGCAGTGCGCCGCTTTGGGACTGGAATGAACAGATTTCGGAAGAGGGAATTGATTTCCAGATGAACGAATTTAAAAAAGCCGGAATTGGCGGTGTGTTTGTGCATCCGCGTCCGGGATTGCTTACCGAATATCTATCGGAAGACTGGTTTCACCTGTTCGATTACACGGTTCAGAAAGGTAAAGAGCTGGGAATGAAAGTCTGGATTTACGATGAAAACTCTTATCCTTCGGGCTTTGCCGGTGGTCATGTCCCTGCCGAAATGCCCGATTCATACAAACACGGCACCGGACTGAGCATGGAAGTTCAGGAAACACTGAATATTCAGTTGAACGATACAGTCGCGGTGATTTTGAAGAAAACTGAAAATGGTTTTAGCGATATTACCGGTTCAGCCGGTCAGGAGAATGGTCAGAAAGGTACTTATTATGTTTTCCGGAAAACTTATCCGGGTAAATCGCAATGGTACGGTGGTTTTACGTATGTTGATCTGCTTTATCCGGGGGTTACGCAGAAGTTTATCGATATCACCATGACCAGAGGTTATGAAAAAGACAGCACAGAATTCGGGAAAACCTTGCCCGGCATTTTTACCGACGAACCCAACCTGGAAGCGGCGATGTCGGGAGGTTCGGTAATGCGCTGGACACCCGGTTTGTGGGATGCATTTCAGCAAAGGTGGGGTTACGATCTGAGAGTGAAGCTGCCTTCATTGGTCGAAGAAACGGGGGATTGGAAAAAAGTGCGGCACGATTACTATGAACTCATTCTCGAAATGTTTGTCGATCGCTGGGCCAAACCCTGGAGTAAATACTGCGATGATAAAAACCTGAAATGGACCGGTCATTACTGGGAACACGGCTGGCCTGTACCCACCGACGGTTCCGATGAACCGGCTTTTTATATCTGGCACCAGATGCCGGGAATAGATATGCTTGGCAACCGACTGGATTCAGCAGGTTTGGGTGGACAATTCGGAAACGACCGTGCAGTGCGCGAACTTCGAAGCGCTGCCAACCAGGCCGGCAGAAACCGTACCTTAAGCGAAACGTACGGTGGCGGTGGCTGGGAAATGAATTTCGAAACCCAGAAACGGCTGGTTGACTGGGAAACTGTACTCGGAGTGAATTTTGTCAACCAGCACCTTTCTTACTATTCATTGAACGGAGTCCGCAAATTCGATTATCCACCATCGTTTTCGTATCACGAACCTTGGTGGGGTTATTACAAGCTGATGGGCGATTACATCGGGAGGATTTCCATGGCAATGTCGTCGGGTGAGCAGGTCAATTCAACATTGGTACTTCAACCCAATACAACTGCCTGGATGTATTTCTCAAGGAAAGTGAAGAATCCGGCAATTCCCGAAATTCGCGATGGTTTCAAGAATTTTGTTTACCGCTTGGAACAGCATCACCTTGAATATGACCTTGGCTCCGAAAATGTGCTGAAAGTTCTGGGCAGTGTTGCAGGTGACAAACTCCGGGTTGGAAAACGCGATTATTCAGTTGTTGTGATTCCTGCCGAAATGGAAAACATTGATCAGTCAACTTTTGATCTTTTGCAGAAATTCATGGAAAATGGAGGTAAGGTGGTTTCATTTAATCC
>JBBIPU010000133.1:8302-11379 GCA_037442685.1 Draconibacterium sp.
TTTATTTTATGAATGCGCTGATTGGCCTGTTTAACGAAAACGGCGTGGAAATGGGTAATCCGTGGCAGCACAAAATTCAGTATAAAAAAGATTATCTCGATCTTGACACTTTGTTCAAAGCAGATTCGTGGTTCGAAGCAAGTTATCATTTTAACATCAATCCTGATTTGAATGAAGTAGCTATGAAAGGAATCAGGGCAGTGGTTGAACGCCCGGAATTGTGGACAGTCAGTATCAATGGAAACGAAGTTTCGAAAATTGAAGGTAAATACTGGATTGACAAAAGTTTTCCGGAATTTGCGGTTGGAGAATACCTGAAGCCGGGTAAAAATACACTGACCATAAAAGCGCCGCGGATGCATATCCTGGCCGAAGTTACTCCAATTTATCTGCTAGGCGATTTTCTTGTAAAACCGGCTAAACAAGGATTCGAAATTGCAGGCGGAGCATTTGAAAGTCTGGGTTCGTGGCGTGAATCCGGATTACCTTTTTACTCGCAAAAAGTGGATTATTCTCAGAAATACAACATTTCCGGATCAGGCAATGAATCATTTAAAGTTAAGCTGAACAAATGGAATGTTTCTGTTGCAGAAGTTCTGGTGAATGGTGAATCAGCCGGATTGATTGCATGGCAACCTTACGAACTGGATGTGACTTCACTTTTAAAAGACGGTGAAAATGAAATAACAGTGAGAGTGACCGGCAGTCTGAAAAATACTTTCGGCTTCTTTTACCAGAAAAACGATGGTTGGATCTTTGGCCCGCACTCTTGGAATAATGCACCTGAAAAAATACCATCTGCTTCGGAATATTTCCTGATGGATTATGGACTGATGGAACCGTTTCAGTTGATAAAAGTGAATTAATTTGCAAACAATGGGATGTCATCTGTCAGTTGACGGATGACGTCCCTGGATTACATAAAAGGAACCGTTCTGTAATCAAAGAACGGTTCCGGTGATTGTCAGATTACGCATTTGACAAGCATTCCAATAAGTAGATGGTATATGACAGATTATTTTTTTACCAGTTTCCCCGATTTAATTGTTTGATTGCCAATTGTAAGCTTGTATAAATACATCCCGTTTTGAAGGTTCTTGACCGAAACATTTTCCTGCGCTGATATTTCCCTGTCCAATACACATGCTCCAGTAACCTGGAACAGTTTCAGGTTTAGCCTGTCGTAATTTTGATTCCAGGTAAAAGTGATTTTATCGGTTGCCGGGTTGGGGTAAACTTTAATATCAGCAATATTCAATTTATTTACTCCGGTCGTTCCTCCTTTGGTTATATCTGAATAGTAGTATTTGGTCATTTCAGTTAAAGTGCTGCCGTTGTAAAACGCAACCTCTGAAATTAATTTGTTTACTTTTAATTCTATTGGTTCAAAAAATGCTGCATTTGATATATCTGTAACAAATGCTAACGACCCGAATTCGTTCGGATTATTCATGTTTAAACCTGGAATCTGATTGTTAATCAAATCCGCATATTTTAAGTCGATATATGTATATTCTTTGGAGGAACTGCTTAAAACCCAGGCAGAATTTATATCAGTATAATATTTTGATTTTACTTTATCTCCGTCATTATCATAGAAGTATTCAGCTTTATCTTTAGTGTCGTAAACAAAATCTTTATGTACTTCAGATATCAGGTTGCCATTGGAATTCCATTCATATAAAGTTTGTTCACAAAATGAACCGTTATGAGATAAAACAGGTTTAAATTCAATTAATTGCCCGACATCGTTATATGTGAATTTAAAAAAGCCCAATTGACTAAAATAATCGGGGCCTCCATCGAAATAAATTATTTCAGACAATATGCCATTGTCATTATATAAATAAACTAACTTTTCTGATAAATACCATTTTCCAGATACGAAAGCATAATGGTAAACTGTTTCAAACTTTCCCTTGGTGTTATAAGCATATTTGTAGGAATTTTTATTGGGCAAGCCATATATATTGCAACTAATAGAATCGACCAATCCTTCAGCATTATAAAAAAACATCTTTTTACCTGTAATACCAAAAACTTTGTTGCCAGGATGCCATGCTTTTTCGGTAATCATACTTAAGCGATTATTACTGTCGTATTCATAAATTTTTTTAAAGGGCTTTGTAAATGCTCCTGCCAAAATGGGTGGGTGTTTTGTTGAAATAACACTGTCCAGCATAATTGTTGGTGTTTCGCTTTTTAACTGTTGATTAATAGAAACCTGATTTTGACGTGCGACTTTAAAGGCTTGTTTATGATAATCATATTGCGCGAGAGCAGGGATCATTAAAACAGTAAATAATAATATGGAAGTAAATGTTTTCATGATCTTTAATTTTATTGTTGTTAAAAAGGTTCTTTTACAGATTTCGTTGTGTGGTTCAGTTCCGGACGAGATGAACCACACAACGAATAAAATACAGATCTATTCATATATCATCCATCCTTCGTTTACCCAACAAGTAGTTTTGTTAACTTTATCAATCTGACCACTTCCGTTCGTGTAGCCGGTAATTCCTTTAAACCTGCCTACTCCGCTACCCGGAATAATTTCAGTTTTGCTGATGAAAGTAAGACTTTGCAACGATGTTTTAACCCAGGAGGTAAATTCATAATAATCTCCATTTGCGGCTACCATCCTTCCAACACCAGTTTGCACAAGATATGGAGCCCCATTTTCGATGATAAATTCCGTCGTTTTGTTTTCAGTAAAACTTTTTTCGGAATCCACTTTTCCGAGGTGCGTAACAATTCCTTCTACAAACGATCTCGTATAATAGTAGCTCCCAGGATTATTTGGGTCAAGACCAGGTATGGGATAAAGCTTTTGTTCGGAACTCTTATCGGGAAACCCGCAAAGTTCAACTCTGAATGGAATGGGCACTGAGGCCTTTTTCAGTTCATTATTTCCAGCGTTGTCGCTGAAAATTTCGTCTTTTGCACAACCGCCAAAAAGGAACATGGCGACTACAAACAAATAAATCAGTGTTTTCATGATCAAAATTTTTAGTTAATAATGGAATTTTATCATTACCAAAATTCACACAAAGTCAAACAATAAGTTTTGCTTACAA
>JBBIPU010000134.1:0-1242 GCA_037442685.1 Draconibacterium sp.
TAATTCTCTTCCACGGCGTAACGCGTGTTGGCCCAGACATGATAAATTACGCCATCTTTGAGCGGCGTGTAAGGATCGACGTGAAACCCATGATTTACAAGGTATTCGTTTTTGGTAAGGTTGATTGGCAGCATACCGAGGTATTTTTCTTCAAACAGAGCTGGCGACATGTTGGCAAGGTAGCCGTTCCAAAGTTTATCGGAATAACGTTCAATATCGTTTTCTTTTACAGGCGTAACTTCAATATTCTCCAGGTCGCAGATGATTTTGTATCCCATAAAAGCAGCGGCTCGCGCGGCTTCGTATTCAATTCCTGAAACCTGGTGACTGACTCCCGAGTCGATTCCCCAGACCATTAATTCTTCAGGTAGTTTGATCAAAGGTTCAGGCAGACAGGGCTGGCAAACCAGAGGCAAAACATATCCTTCCTTTCCGGCAACCACGGCGATCTGGTCCATGATTCCGCAGGCAGAACCGGCAATCACATTTTCAACCCACTGACATGCCAAAGCAAGCTCAGTCCCGCCAAGATCGATTCCCCATGCAGCAGCAGCGGCTTTCATTACCGAAACTTCGATGGCTGCCGAAGAACTTACCCCGCGGTTGAGCGGCACGGTCGATTCCATATAAATCTGGATTCCCATATTGACTTTTTCAGGGAATTTCTTCCTGAGATAAAATAAAGTTCCCAGAACGTAAGCGGTCCAACGGATTGAAGCTGAACTGTTCACAAAATTCTTAACCGTATTTTCATCCGATAAATCCTGAAGAGAAACTTTAACTTCTTCCTGCCATCCGGCTTTTCCGGCATCCGGATTTCTGAGAATAATCATCTGGTCAGCGCGTTGCTGGGCGGCTGCGAAAGTAGCTTCAAGGATGGTGGATTCAAAAACCAGTCCACCAGTGTAGTCATCGTTCCCGCCCATTAAATCAAGCCTTCCCGGCGACCTTGAAATATATACAGGTTTATCAGGTGAAAAAAAACCGTCTTTTTTTATTAATGACCGGACTTGTTCTTCGAATTTCATCTTGAATTGATTAACGATCTGATGGTTAAGAACGTACAGCTTTTATGCTGTTTACCAGGTATTCAAGCGCTTCCTCCGTCTGGCGCGGATTGATGGGCAGAGTTACGAGCTGATCGCCCAGTTTTTCAGCATTGGGGAATTGTCCTTTTTTAAAACCACGGTTTTTGAAAGCAGTGGAGTAGTGGAGCGGGATGTAATGAAATCCGACTTTGAT
>JBBIPU010000134.1:1342-5303 GCA_037442685.1 Draconibacterium sp.
TAACCGCAATCGTCGAAATCCTGCCACCAGAATTTTTTCCCTACCGGAAATTTTTCAGTGTCAAGCGTACAATATTTTGTGCTTACACCGTGAACCCTCGTACAATGCGAACGGTAAAGCGAAATACGCTCAAAAACCTTGTCGTCGTTGGTCAGCACAATTCCGCCTTCGCCTAAAGTGGAGATATTTTTTTGCTCGTGGAAGCTGAAACATCCTGTGGTTCCGATTGTTCCCACTTTTTTTCCTTTGTATTCAGCGCCAATTGCATGTGCAGCGTCTTCAATAATATCGAAATTGTATTTTTTTGCCAGCGCCATAATTTCGTCCATTTCGCAGGCCTGACCATACAAATGAACCGGAAGAACTGCCTTTACATCAGGCGTGAGTTTTTCTTCCAGTTGGTTTGGATCGAGATTGAAAGTTTCGGGATCGATATCCACAAAATCGACTTTTGCCCCCAATGTAACAGGCGCTGCTGCAGTTGCGATCCAGGTTACAGGAGTTGTCAAAACCTTGTCGCCCGGTTTGATGCCGATTCCGATCAGCGATAAAAAAAGTGCATTGGTCCCGTTGCTGACAACCCTCGCATGTTTTGCCCCCGAATATCCGGCGTACATTTTCTCGAATGCGATACATTCGTCGCCGCTGGTTGGCGCATTGTTGCGCAATACTTTTAATACTGCTTCTTCTTCTTCCTTTCCGTAACTGGTTCCGAATTTTATTTCGAGGTCGAATTTAATTTTGCTCATTGAAGTAATTTTTAGATTTTAAAATTCAGTGTCAGAGCCAAACCTTCTGAAAGCGAAAGCATTGGCGTTTTTAAACATTTTTTTGCCAGCGAGTTGTCCATCGAAACATCGTTTGACCGCGGGGCCCTGCCTGCCATGGCATTCGAATCCACTCCAACGATCAATTCAACGGGAAAACCCAAAGTTCCGGCTATTTCACGGGCCATGTCGTACCTTTTTAATTTTGTATTTCCTGAAAGGTGAATGATCCCGCTGAAACTGTTTCCTGCGAGTTCAACAAGCGCACTTCCAAGTGTAATTACATCGACCGGGGTGCGGATTTCGTTCACAGGAAACTGAACCTGCTGTCCTTTTTTTAGTTTTTCGATAGTGTCGGCCAGGAACGAATTTCCTTTTCCAAATACCGGAAGTCCCATTACCAGCGCCAGCCGTGCCACCACATTTTTTGCAGAAGCTGATAAAACAATCTGTTCGGCCCTGATTTTCGTGTCGGCATAAAAATTTACAGCCCGCGGACTGTCCGTTTCTGTGTAATCCCCCTTTATTCCGTCGAAAACAGCGTCGGTGGAACAAAAAACAAGTTTCGAACCAGTGCTTTTACAGAGGGTTGCCAAAGTCCGGGTCATTTCAACATTCACCCTTTCTGCCATCTCTTTTTCCCTCTCACAAATATCGATGTTTGCTATGGCAGCAGTGTGAATCACCGCGTCGGGCCTGATGTTGCTGAAAAGAACGGCAAGTTTTTCTTCATCAAGCAAATCCATTGAATGATGGATTACTTCAGGGATGGAAATCAAACTTTCTGAGCGGGCAATTCCATGAATTTCCCATTTCCCCTTTGCATGCGCAACAACGCTTCCGGCAACAAAACCGTTTATTCCTGTGATCAGTAATTTCATTTCTTTTGTATTCCGATTATTCAATTTCCTTACCGTTAAAGTCATCCATTAACATGCGCTCAATTTTGTTTCGTAATTTCAATCCTCTTTCAGCCGAACAACTCGAAATATAACTTCTCACAACGCCTTTTTCATTGGTGGCTACCCTGAAATAGCCTGCATACCATTCGCTGCCTAATAAAGTCCTGCCGTTTTGAACTTCGAGTCCCTTGTAAATCACCGTTCCTTCCAGGTCGTCCCCGTTTTCAGAATGTGTGATTGTACGTGCATTGTCATTTTTAAAGGACCGGATAACCGAATCCACCGCCTGGTCGCGTACAGCATCGTTTTCGAATTCGAAATTGAATTCGCCGCTGGTATAAATAGTATCCTGCCAGTTTCTTATCTCTTTGAGAACAGATTTGTCGTTGTAAACTGCCTTAAGAAACAGAAGTATGGTGTAAAGCGAATTTTCTCCGGCAATTTCCATCGATTCCATCGGAAGACGATGATAAAAATGCCCCGATTCCTCTGCACCTGCAATTGCACCCGACTGTTTCATAAAATCCTTGATTTGTGAGTGGCCGTTGCGGAACAGAACAGGTTCTGCATCCAGTTCTGCCCATTTCAGGAGCGCCAGCGGATTAACTTTCGGATCGTACAGTATCTTTTTTGTGCCTTGTTTTTTTGTTTCAGAAAGAATGGACCTTAAAATCGGCACCATTACAAATCCGGCGCTGAAAACTCCTGTCTGATCGCCAAAAACCATCCGGTCGCCATCCCCGTCAATCCCAATGGTGAGGTCATAATTCAGCTTTTTTGCCAGTTCAGTGGCCATGTCCATTTTATTCTGACTTGTCGGGTTGGGCGACCCCGTGGGAAATTCGCCGTTCGGCACCAGCCGGAGAGGTGCGACTTTCACACCAGCTTTTACAAGTGCCGTATAAATTTCGGGACCTGCCGAACCGTTAAAAGTATCGAGCACCACTGAAAGTCCGTTCAATGATCCTTCTTTCAATCTGGCAAGACTAAAAGTGTAACCGATGTATATGCTTACCGGATTTTCGAGGATTGTAAGATTTCCGCCCACTTTCTCAGGCAGTTTGAAATCTTTCTGGTGATAAAGTTCCTTTATCTTTTTTAATCCACCCAGCGGACCGCAATCGTACCCGATTGCTTCCACTTTTGGAACAGTGTATTTAATGCCAACATATTGTTTGGGATTGTGCGATGCAGTAATGGTCAAACCCATGGTATTCGGGTGATCCACTGTAGTTTGCATGGTTGCAAAATAGCCAAGCGGCGTGCTGATCGGATCAAAACAGGCAAATACGTGGAACCCTGATTTTGTGGCAACGCCAATTCCTATTTCCATTATCCTGGCGCAACCCAGCCGTGCGTCGCGTGTCATCACGATGGTATTGGCACCGATCAGATTTGCATAAGCCAGCGATGCCTCAAATAACCGTTTTACTTCGCTGTCGTTAAATTCATTTACTTCCCAGCGGGCATCGTAGGTTTTTACCGGATCTTTTATTTTCGACATAAACTAAGGTATGTTTTTTTGCCAAACCGGCTATTCAACGGACTGTTTTGATAATCTTAACCTTCTATTCTTTATTGGTATCCGGGTAAAAAAGAAAGCGTAGATCATTACCATGAAAATACAGGACATCGGGATGAGATATGAAATCTGAACTCCGTGTGCATCAGCGATCATTCCCTGTACCGGAGTAAACACCGAACCACCGACAATCGCGAAATTCAGCAGCGCCGAAGCTTTTCCTGTAAATGCACCGATGTCTTCGATCGCCAGGCTGAAAATGGTCGGGAACATGATTGACAGGAAAAGTCCCAGCCCGGCAAGCAGGTATTGGTTAAAACCTGTATTCAGGGTGATGATGATGACAAAAAGAAAAACCATTCCTGCCCCGAAAATTCCTAACAGTTTGTATGCTTTAATATATTTCAGCATGAACACTCCAAGCATTCCCATTGCAGCGGTGAAAATATAATACAGTGTCAGGTAGCGTGCGGCTGTCTGGTCGGTAAACCCAAGCACCGACTTCAGATAGGGAATAAAAAAACCACAGGTTGACGCTTCGGCGCCCATGTAAAAAAACATGGCGAAAAAACCGAAAAACAGATGTTTATGCGAATAGCCTTCTTTTAATATTCCGTTAAGTGTGAAAAGTTCGTCATCTCCGGGTTTCATGGCCGGAAGGTGCGAAATACTGAATAAGATGGCAATTCCCAGGAGCACCGCAGCAATCATGAGGTACGGGAAATGAAAACGGATATCGCCGGCCTGGTTATAGATCAGGGTGGTTGCAA
>JBBIPU010000134.1:5403-7705 GCA_037442685.1 Draconibacterium sp.
TTTGTAACCAAACCGGTGGATCATCCAGGCAATCGGAATCGGGAAAATAATGTAGGTTATATAAAATGTGAACTGAATCATGGTTGCCTGGGTGTAATTCAGCTTAAAATGCGTGATGAGCGATGGCAACAGGATATCGTTCATGCAGAAAAGCGCTCCCACCATGAAAAACATCAGGGACAGAAGCATCAAAGGTTTATACTGGTGTTTCACTTCTTTTTCAATAATTTGTAAACCGAAAATACATTTTTCCGGAACAGTTTAAAAATCCATTTATCCGGATTTCCCCTCACTAAAAAACAATTTGAAATTGCTGAATACAAAAGAAGTAAACCGATTAAGCTAAAACTTCCGAAATTTTATTCGCTTTACAGTTTATATTATCCAAATTGAAAATGTCTGGCAAGCAGAGTTTTTACTATGGTAAAAGGTGATGTGGGGTGACGGATGCTTGATTCTTGATACTGGATGGAAAAATTGAGATTGGTTGTGATTGATGGAGATTTATTGAGATTTGCTTTTAGCATCTTGCTCTTTGCACTCCGCCCTTTGTTCCCTGCCCCGCGCACTTGCTTTTATGTCAAATACTTTTTACTTTTAGGACAAGTCACCTGAAATCAAATGCCAATGAAAAACACTTTATCAAAAGAAATCTGTACAAAGCCAAAGCTAAAAGGAAATAAATCTGTTAAGTGTTAAAATGGACCATTTTTCAGGTAATCGAAAAAAAATTGTCAGAATCTGTTCAGGACAGACAAATTATATGTTAGCCTGATGAAGAGTAAAAAAAATGAAAAATGAAATTTGAAAATCGTAAACAAAAAATTGCTTCATTTCCCCATTTTCTGATTCGGTTAGGGAAATATGCACTATTTGCTTTTGGTCTGATATTATTTTCAATAGCAATCGGAATTATCGGTTATCATACATTAGGACGACTTTCATGGCTCGACAGTTTTCACATGGCTTGTATGATTCTGACCGGAATGGGGCCTGTTGCCGAAATGACCTCCCCAGCTGCAAAAATTTTTTCATCAATTTATGCATTGTACAGCGGGGTGGCATTTTTGAGCATAACGGCAGTATTCTTTGCCCCGATTATTCACCGGTTGTTACACATTCTGCATGTTGAACAGGATGAAAAAGAGGATTGAATATGTAATGACATCCTCCTGCCAGCGCTGATTTGCACCCGGTGCCCGGTCAAAAAAACTGTATTGTAAAACTTCTGAAGTAATAATTCACCGGCAGCAGGTTTTGTCCGATATGTTTTTAACCGGGATCATTCGCCACTTGGCGGACATTCCTATCGAATTTCTCCATTTCGTAATTTCTTATTCCCTGCCCGTCGGATCAGGCGGGCTTATTCGATATTCCATATATTCATCCTTACCCCTGTGGGGGAACAGGAAGTGGGCTTTCTTCTTAATCCAAAACTTCATGTTAACCAATCCGTCCGAAATACGTACATTAAATTTCACCATACTCTCAGTTGGATTATTTAAAATTTGGGAATTATGGAAAAAAGAAAATTTTTGATTGAAATTGCAGATTTGGATCCGGTTGCTTATCGTGGAGAAGATTTAGTACTTTATATTGATAGTGAGGATGATAATATCCCGACTTCTCTTTGTGTTCAGGCTGATTTTGAATCGCAGTGTTTTGATCAGGTGCAACCTCTTAGCCTGTATCTGAGCACAGATTCATATCTTCCGGTTTTAGATGTAGACGCGCGTATATCGAACCGCCAGCGTATTATTGATGAAATGCCGCCAGCTGCGATTGAAGCAATGCTCCGTGACTTTTCGGAAAAGAAAGAGCTTATTGTGAAAAATGTTGTGCCTTTGAGCGAGCTTTTCCCGGGTTGGCAGGCCGGGGGGTAAACGATAAAATCGGCGGAAGCCGGCCGAACTCACCCCGGGCTATCCGCCAGCTGGCGGACCCTACAATGGTTTTCACACTTCGACATTCGATATTCATTATTCAAATCTTCCCACTATCGATGAACAGGATAGGGGCCTCCACGATTCCGTCCGCAACAGGATCAGATTTTCAATCTTGTTTCAATACGGACGGTGTTTTTGGTGGACGCATTTTCCCCGGGGTTGAAACCCCGGGCTACAATAATCAAATCCCTACAGGATTTTTAAAACGCCACTAAATTCTTACAAAAACCCATTACAAAATCATAAGTGGACTTTCCCGTCTCCCCTTTAGGGGCCGGGGGTAAAACTGCAGCATTTTTAATTCGATATTCGTTGTCTCCTTTTTTACCTGAAGTTTATAATAGGACCTTTTTCCC
>JBBIPU010000134.1:7805-11271 GCA_037442685.1 Draconibacterium sp.
GTGTATTCAGCAGTGGGGTCAAGATTGTCGTATTCCATTTCAAGTGGGGTGTCGTAGAGTGTGTTTATTTGGTTCATCCAGGCCAGCGGGGTGGTTTGTCCTTCAAAACCTTTGGCTACCACTTCATGAACCCAGTCTTCACCTTTCAACCCAACGCCAAAACTTACCCGCGGCGATTCAAGGCTTCCGGGGTCTTCCTTCCAGGTTTTTTTAGAAATCACTCTTTTCCAGGCCGCCGGGCTCCCGAAATTGTCGTAAAATCCACCCGGACCGGGATTGGTGCGGTTAAGCAAAGTGTGAATGGCTTCCAGTCTTTCCTTTTCGCTTTCCAGTTTTTCAATCCGGTTCATCTGGTCAATCAACCACAGTGCATCGTTAAGCGGAATGTCGATGTTGTCGATA
The DNA here is from genome assembly GCA_037442685.1 of Draconibacterium sp. GTDB lineage: Bacteria > Bacteroidota > Bacteroidia > Bacteroidales > Prolixibacteraceae > Draconibacterium. The sequence continues at coordinate 8,208 of JBBIPU010000134.1, forward strand.
AAATTACCGCGGCCTCCGGCTGCATGGTGTTTTTCAACCGTAAGCTGTGCCCCGAAACTGCGGAAAAGCGAATCGGCCAAAGCAATACAACGTTCGCGCAGTTCCGGCGAAACAGGTTTTTCCACCGCTGCCGACAAAGTTTTCCGGGCTTCCTGCATGGCCACATACGACATGTTTTTACCGGCGTTTTCCAAAATGTTGCGGGCTTCGCGCTCCAGACTGGTTTCATAAATCAGCCTGCGCTGGGTGTAGGCATCAAAATAGGCGCGGATGAGTCCGCTCTGGAAACGCGGGTTGACCAGCACATGTTGCGGCGCTGTTTTTTCCATGTCCTGCCATTGCTGAAGGGTGCGCTGCACCTGTTGGTTGGCAATGAGCGGCCCGCGGAAATTTTGTTCCAGCGCCATCAGTGCCTGCGCCACATTGTCGGTATATTGCGGACCGATAAAATAGCGGGCATATTCGCGCAGGTTTTCCAATACCAGCGATTCAGGGTCCCAGTCCTGGCTGGTCCAGATAAATTTATTCACATCATCGTTGGTACCTTCGGAATAGCTGATGCTTCCGCTGGCCAATGGTGCATAAAGGTTGTGAATGTATTTTTCGTCTTCAGGACGGGGATTGATACATTCGCGGCCCAGTGTCATGGCAAAGGCAATGTCCCAGTCGGGAACCGGATACTGGCAACTGATGCTGTGGGTAATATCGGGGTATAAACGAATGGGAATATCGGCAGCAATTAGTTTTTTTACTTCGGGGAGAGGAGTCCGAATCCACGGGCCGTAAACGATGCCGCCAAACCAGTCGTATTTTTTGTTGACATGCTTGTAAAATTTGCTGTACCATTCTTTCGAAGGTTTGAAAACCTGGGGCGAGACCCAGATTTTGGCATTGGGATGGTATTGGTGCAAAATTCCGGCTTCGGTTTCGAGCCATTTAAAAAGGACATCAGGCTCCAGGTCGCCGGGGTCGCCAGCCGGAACAAACAGGGCATCCAGTCGCGGAACCGTTTTGAAAATCTCGTGACGCTCGGCAATCTCCACTTTCAGCGAATCAGGGTTTTCGTAGTCTTTGCCCATGTTCGGGTACCACATCCACACATCCATTCCGTATGAATCGCAGATTTTCGATTGTTCCGCAATCATTTCAATGGCGGGCAGTTTCATGTTTACGCTGGTGGGGTCATCGTCGGTTCGCGGCGGCATAATTTCGATGCTGTTGGCGCCAAAAACTGTTAGGTCGCGGATGTACTGGTCGAACTGGGCCGGAGTCCAGGCATCGTAAGCATTGGTTTTGGGTCTGTAGCCCAGCTGGTGCCCGCGAATAGGGTATTTGGGTGATGAAGCAAGTTTGAGTTCTGCTGAAATACTGATTTTTCCGTTTTCCATTTCCAGGGAACGAAGCAATTTTCCGACGCCAAAAAGTACTCCACGCTGGTCGGCGCCAACCACAGCAACGGTTTTGGTTTCGGCTGAAACAACAATTTTGAAGCCTTCCTTTTGTAACGGCGAAAGCTGTGAGAGTGACTGCTGAATAGTTTGAGGGAAACTACCGGTTTGATTTTCTAGTCCAATCAGAATAACCGGATTATTAGTCTTTTTCAGTTTTGTTATTGCCGGAATATTAATGCCGGTGCGTTTAGCAACTTCTTCCTGTAAAACTGCTACTGCTTTTAAAACTACTTTGTCGGTTTTTTCAAAAGAATAAACTGACGATTTTGAAAGGTCGGCGGTTTGGGTTTTTCCTGCCAGAAAGAGGAGAAGAAAAAAACCGGTTAAAAGGCTGTTTTTTAATCTATTCATGGTAACTTATTTTTTGCCACAAAGGCACGAAGACACTAAGAATCACAAGGACATCTTAGTGTACCTTTGTGTTTTTGTGCCTTTGTGGCTGTTTTAAAATGTACATTTTTATCTTGTTTTTTAATCTACACTCAATTTTTAAAAATATAGTGACGTGTTTATTATAAATCTCTCAACAAAGGCAGAACTACGCACGACGGATATTCCGAACCTACCCAAAGAGTTTGGTTTGCAGATTTCATCGATGTAGCAGTAAAAGCCGGTTCACAAACATTTAAACTCCGGCTGTACCTCGGGAACCAGCCCGATGTAATTACAATCCTGAGTTTGTGCCCTTGTTTTAATTCGTATCCGGTTGCCCAGACTGAAATGTCTTTTTTCTCCTGCTGATTTCTGGAAAAACTCACTTTTGCCCCACCTTCCTGAATGTTGATGATATTTCCGTCAGGGAAAACATCCTGAACACAAACGATAAAATCAGTACATTCTGCATCGCTTGAAACATAAAGTTCAGCAGAAATATCTCCTAAAATGGTTAATGGCTTCGTGAGATTTTCAGTTTCGAAAAACAACTGGTCGTTCCGGTTTAAGTTATTGTTTTGCAAGGCTGGTCCAACGCCCGTTCCGAGTGCCGTTCCTCCAAAACTCGGATAAGGATTGGCTGGATTGTAAGTATATTTTATACTGACAGTTTCGCCCGTTTTTTGGGTTGATATTTTTTTACCGGAAGTCAGATAAAACGGAGTGGAAACCGATTCTTTGGGTGGCCAGGTATCCGAGCCGAAATACTCATTCCGTTCCATGATAAAAAGGTTGTATTTCTTATCGGTGAAGGGTTTTACCATCACCTTTTTCGAATTATCGGACAGGTTTTTAATCAGAAAATTATCAATGATTTCACCCTGATTGCCGGTTTTTTTGTTTCCGCTGTATTTGTTTTCAAATCCTTGTGAACCATGGCACCACGGGCCAATAACAAGTCGACTGTTCGAATTGCCATTTTTTTGCAGCAACTGGAAATCGGCGATTTGTTGTTTCAGAAAAATATCGTACCAGCCGGCAACCGAAAGGAAAGGAACTTTTGAAATTCCCCTGAAATCCTGAGCTTTCCAGTATGAATCATACTTTTCGTGAGCAATCCAGTCATTAATGAAAGGCACATTGTATGAAACCGAATCGTCAGCCGATGAAAGCGGCAGAATTGAAAATGATTTTGGAATCTTTTGCATGAACTCCGTATTCATTTCTTTTGCTGAAATGGC
>JBBIPU010000135.1:0-1903 GCA_037442685.1 Draconibacterium sp.
ACAAATACAGTCACTGGTAAAGGTGAAATCTTTGAAATATCAGAAAATACAAGCCATTCAGGCTGCAAAGAAGGATTAAAATCTTCAGATTTGTTTCGCTTTAATAATCAGAATATTAAGTTAATTTTAAACGTTAGGGTGAAAATACCCCGTTTATAAGATTCTGTAAATTAGATTGGTAAAAAATCATTATTCTTGCACTGAATTTTAAAACAACTTAAAACAGGAAAATATGGCAACAAAGAAAGTTACCCCGGCAGCAGCCAAGAAAGCAGAAGAAAAACCAGCTGCAGCCAAAACAGTAAAAGCAAAAACAACAAAAGCCAAAGCAGCAGTTACTGAAGAAGATATACGTAAAAAAGCAGAAGAAATTTATAATGCAAGAGTTGCTTCAGGAGAAGCCGGAACATCTGAAGGCGATTGGCTGGCTGCCGAAAAAGCTTTGAAAGCAAAAAAGTAATATTTAATATTGAACTGAAAACCGTTACGGTTCGGAACTAAAGAAACAGTTCTTTCATTCATTTGAAGGAACTGTTTTTTTTCATCTGAAAACCAGGTCTTACAGCAAAAATTCAATTGAAAATTCCAATTGGGTTCTGCCCGCCAATTAATAAGTGGTGAAACCAGTTGACAATATTAGGATAAAAACAAGCCGGATGTTTTACATGAAAACAGGAAACTCAGTAAAATTGAATGAAAACAAGACCAGTCCTTTCATTTCAGATATTCTTTGACAAAAAAATACCACTTTTGTAAATTGAAAATTACATCGGATGCAAAAGTACATTGATTTATTAAAAGCTTTGATTTCAACACCTTCATTCAGTAAGGAAGAAGCAGAAGCAGCAGAATTGATCAGGAATTTTCTGCAGTCAGAAAATATTCCTTTCAGGGTAAAAGAAAACAACACCTGGGCATATTGCAGACATTTTTCGGAAAATAAACCAACCGTTTTGCTCGATTCTCACATCGACACGGTTCGTCCTGTAAAGGGATATACAAAAGATCCTTTCTCCCCGGAAGAAGAAGGCGACAAACTTTTTGGCCTTGGCAGCAATGATGCAGGCGGGCCGCTGGTTGCACTGCTTGCCGTTTTCCTTCATTTCTATGAACGTTCGGATCTGCCTTTTAACCTGATATTTGCTGCAACTGCCGAAGAAGAAATCTCTGGTTTGCACGGAATGCAGATTGTTTTTCCTGAAGTTTCGCCGGTAGATTTTGCAATTGTAGGTGAGCCCACTAAAATGGAACTTGCAATTGCCGAAAAAGGATTATTGGTGCTCGATTGTTATGCACACGGAAAATCGGGACATGCAGCGCGCAACGAGGGAGAAAATGCGTTGTACAAAGCGTTGGATGACATTCAGAAGTTGCGCGATTTCAGGTTCGAAAAAGTATCCGATGTTTTGGGAAGCGTTAAAATATCGGTTACTCAAATTGAAGCCGGCACCCAGCACAATGTAGTTCCTGATGTCTGTCATTTTGTTGTCGATGTCCGTACAAACGAGTACTATTCAAATAAAGAAGCTGCTGAAATAATCGCACAGTTGATCGGATCGGAAGTTAAACCGAGATCGTTTCGATTGAATTCATCAGGTATTTCTGCCAGTCATCCTTTTGCGAAACTCGCTGAAAGCAAGGGAATTCGTTTGTATGGTTCGCCAACCACATCCGACCAGGCAATTATTCCCTGCCCGTCGGTGAAAATCGGTCCCGGCGACTCAGCCCGCTCCCACACTGCCGATGAATTTATTTCGAAAAGCGAAATTTTTTCAGGAATTAAACTGTACATCGAATTATTGGAAGAATTAAAACTATAAGCTCCTCCTCTACTTTCCCCGCAAAGCAGAAGAATGAGAATAATTCAGATTTCGAATTGAATACACACTCTGAACTTTAAACT
>JBBIPU010000135.1:2003-11141 GCA_037442685.1 Draconibacterium sp.
AACTCGGAACTCGGAACTTTGAACTGATTTATGGAACAACCTAATAATCCACTCCATGGTAAAACCCTCGAAGCCATTCTGGTTTATCTTGTCAGTTATTACGGATGGGAAGAATTGGGAAAACGGGTCAGGATCAATTGTTTCAGGAAAGATCCAAGCATAAAATCGAGTCTGGTGTTTTTACGCCGCACTCCCTGGGCACGGAAAGAAGTGGAAGACCTGTACCTTGAGACGATTAAAAAATAGGCTGGCACCGGGATCAGTTTCTTTCAAAAGTTCATTTTTTAGTCTTATTTTTAAAAACAGAAATCAAAAACTTAAAAATTACGGGCACACCCTTTCTTTTTTATAAAGAATGTTTTAATATTTGCAAAAACAAAAAAAATCTCATTTCGATTAAACAGGGAACGGGAAATTCCAAAAAATCACATTTTAAAAAATCAGATTTAATTTAACGTAAACATGGGCGATCAGAATTTATTAAAACATGACGATAATAGTGCTGAATTTCAGTTTAAAATGCAGGTAATTGAGCAGGTAAAGAAGATGATCGATGACAAGGCAGTGATTATCAGGAATGAAATTCAAATGGCCATCGAAGCCCGCGACAGCGAAACAAAAAGTACTATTGGAGATGAAATGGAAACTGATCGTGCAATGGCACAGTTTCAGCTGGAGAAAGCGCAGGCCCAGCTTGAAAAGGTAAACCAGCTTGAAAATGAACTTTTAAAAATTGACCTGACAAGAAACTTCAAAAAAGCTGTTCTCGGTAGCCTTTTGTTTACAAGCGTGGGAAATTATTTTATTTTTTCTGCTTTGGGAAAGATAGAGGTCGGGGATAAAACCGTTTACTGTATTTCCCTTAACTCGCCGATTGGAATGAAACTGTTCAATAAAAAGGCCGGCGAAAAAATCAACTTTCAAAACAAGGACATCCAGATTACAGAAATTATCTGACAGTTGACGATTATCTGGTAATTTCAGGTAAAATCTCCGAATCACGGGTAATTGAAAAAGGTCCAGTCATCCCGCTGAAGTTTCAGGACGAACCTGAAAATATCTTATCTTTAATCGTTTAAAGTATTTGCCAAACCAGTTGATTTAATTCCAGCCGTTATGAAAACCTTTTTCTTTTCATTAATTATTATCCTTTTCTTTTCAGGTTGCCAGAATGAAAAAGGAACTAAGAATGAAACAGATGCGTGGGCTGGTGCAAAATGGATCGCATTCGATAAACTCGCTGACAGCGTGAAAGTAGTTCCGGCAGTTCACGGAAATGGTGATGAACTTGGGGGAAAATGTGTAAAAAGATCTGTGGTCCCCATGTTCAGAAAAGAATTCGGTGTGGATGGTGAAATTGAAAAAGCCACTATAAATATCAGTGGTCTTGGGCATTACGAACTTCATATTAATGGAGAAAAAATCGGCGACAGGTTCCTTTCACCTGGATGGACTTTGTATCAGAAACGAATTCTTTTCAATACTTTCGATATTACAGGCAACCTGAAAAAAGGCAAAAACGCAATCGGAGTACTTGTCGGAAATGGCTTTTACAATGTAAACCGTGAACGTTACCGGAAACTTGTTGTGGCCTACGGTTATCCCAAACTGATTTTTAATATCGAAATCAGGTACAAAAATGGTTCGGTGCAAAATATTGTCACCGATGAAAACTGCAGGGTACTCCCCTCTCCTGTCACATTCAGCAGTATTTACGGCGGAGAGGATTACGATGCCAGGTTGGAACAGAAGGGCTGGGATAATCCCGGTTTTGACGACTCAAAATGGAATACGCCGGTTTTGATTGAGGATTCTCTGGAAATCCTTGAACCTGAAACCGATTTTCCGCTAAAAGTTATGCAGGAATTTCGTGTGCAAAAGATATTTACCACAAAAACAGGCCGGACTGTTTACGATTTCGGGCAGAATGCCTCAGGAATAATTTCACTGAAAGTAAAAGGCAACAAAGGAGCCGGCATTTGTATCAGACCCGATGAACTCGTCAACGAAGAAGGAAACATTACACAACGCAGCGGTGGCGGACCTTACGAATTCAATTACATTCTGAATGGCGGTGGCGAGGAAAGCTGGCAGCCACGATTTACATATTATGGATTCAGGTACGCCGATGTTAAAATTACTGAGCCCGGAAATGCCACTCAAAAAACAGAAATTCTGGAGCTGAAAATGCTTCACACCAGGAACTCAGCACCGACTGTCGGTTCATTCAGTTGTTCCGACACACTGTTTAACCGGGTATTTGAATTGATTAACTGGGGAATAAAAAGTAACATGGCCAGCGTGACCACAGATTGTCCACACCGCGAAAAACTGGGTTGGTTGGAACAAACTTACCTGATTGGTCCATCGATTCATTATAATTTCGACATTCAGCCATTGTACAGCAAGATTGTAAATGATATGATGGATTCACAGCTTGAAGACGGTCTGGTGCCCGACATTGCTCCTGAATATGTTCCGTTCAAAGGCGGTTTCCGCGACTCGCCTGAATGGGGAAGCGCTTCAGTAATTATTCCCTGGCAGATTTACAAATGGTACGGGAACAGCGAAATTCTGCAGAAAGCCTACCCGATGATGAAAAAATATATCGCTTATCTGCAAAGTAAGGCAGAAAACAATATCCTTTCTCACGGTCTCGGCGACTGGTACGATCTGGGTCCGCGATATCCGGGACAGGCACAATTAACCCCGAAAGCCCTGACCGCCACTTCAATTTATTATTACGATTTGCAGATCATGACCAAAACCGCTGAATTGCTTGGTTTTAATGATGATTTTAAGAATTTTTCAGCCTTATCGGAAAGTGTAAAAAAAGCTTTTCTCGAAGAGTTTTATAATCCGCAAACCGGTGTTTGTTCAACCGGAAGTCAGACTGCATACGCAATGCCGCTTTACACAGGATTGATACCTGAAACCGGCAGACAAAAGGTACTGGAAAACCTGGTGGATTCGATAAAAAAGAATGATTATTCACTTACCTCAGGCGACATCGGGTATCATTTTCTGGTGCGGGTGCTGAGCGAAAACGGAAGGTCTGATATTCTTTATAAAATGAACAACAGAAGCGACCGGCCGGGTTACGGATTCCAGTTAAAACGCGGAGCAACTTCATTAACCGAAAGCTGGGCAGCGCTTGAAACCTCTTCGAATAACCACATGATGCTTGGCCACCTGATGGAGTGGTTTTATGCCGGCCTTGCGGGAATTTATCAACCCGAAAAATCTGTTGCTTACAACGAAATAATAATCGCTCCTAAACCGGTTGGAAACATTAAATGGGTTAAATGTTCATTTAATTCTCCGAAAGGAATGATTTCTTCGAACTGGCAGAACAATAACAACACTTTTATCCTGAATGTTGAAGTTCCCGAAAATGCAAAAGCAAAAATAATTTTACCTGATGAATACAAAAACTCTTCGCTGAAGGTGACTGATGTTGATAAAAACAAACTCATTCAGATCAAAGCCGAAAAAGGGGAGTTTCAATTGACCCCGGGCAAATACGAAATAAATGCCGCACTTTGATCAATGTAAAATCATTGGATAATGATTGCTTTTCAGTTTTTATCCTGACAATATAATCGTTAGCAAATAAAGATTACCAGGAGAAAACTTTTGAACAGCTTTCAGCTATTAAAAATGAAATTCTTTAAACCTGACTAAACCAGTTTTTCAACATTAAATCGTTGATATAAAACAACGTATTTATCAATCTGAATTATTCAGATATTTCGAAATGAGTTTTATCTTGCAGTTCGAAAATCAACCATTAATGTTTAAAGAATATCCAACCTCTGGGTTTGCCCATCCGGAACGTGCAGAACAATCTGTATTAGAGAAAGATATGGCTTTTTTTAAAAAGAATGGTGCATTGAACAAAATTGCAAATGCAGTTTCAGCAATGATCGTCATTCTAAACAGACAACGACAGATTGTTTATGCCAACGAACTTTTCCTTCAGTCGTTTTATAAATCTGATTTTAAAAATGTAATTGGTAAAAGGCCGGGTGAAGCTTTAAATTGCATCCGTTCAGTTAATTCTTTCGAAGGATGCGGAACAACCGAATTTTGCAGGACTTGCGGCGCTGTGAATGCCATTCTTGAATCGCAGGCAGGTAAAAAGTCGGAAAAGGAATGCAGAATAATGATGTTCAACAACAGTGCCCTCGATTTGCGGATAACTTCCACTCCTTACAAAAAAAGAGGGACTGAATACACCATTTTTGCCATTAACGACATCAGCCACGAAAAAAGAAGGCAGAACCTCGAGAACGTGTTTTTTCATGATGTTTTAAACAGTGCCGGTGGCATCTTGGGACTTTCTGGAATTCTCGCTGAAATTGAGAACCGTGATGAACTGCTTGACATTGCACAAACCATTAACCGGGCAGCGGAAAACATGGTTTACGAAATTCAGTCTCAGCGACAACTGGGCGCTGCCGAAAGAGGTGATTTAATTCCCAACCTCAGGACTGTGGAATCGGGGAAAATTTTAAACGATATTGCTGGTTTCTATTCAAAAAACGATTTGTTCAGGAATAAGATCATTGAAATCGCCCCTGATTCTGAAGAAGTTGAGTTTATTACCGATCCTGTAATCCTGAGGAGAATACTTGGAAATATGGTTAAAAATGCGCTTGAAGCCTCTGCTCCCGGTTCAAAAGTGAAAATATGCAGCTCCGCAATAAACAATCGTGTACGTTTTTCAGTGTACAACAGTGGTTTTATTGACAAAGATGTACAACTTCAGATGTTTCAACGTTCATTTTCGACCAAGGGAAATGGCAGGGGAACAGGAACTTACAGTATGAAACTTTTGGGCGAAAAATACCTGAAAGGGAAAGTGGGATTTAACAGTACTCCTGAAAACGGAACTACTTTCTTTATCGACCTGCAACCCGACTTTCCCGCGGTTTAATTGTATGGAATCAGCATCACTCAGCGACATCCGGAACGAAATCAAATCCCTCTCCCCTGCCGGTTTGCAGGCGTTGATCCTCAGGCTTGCCAAATACAAAAAGGAGAACAAGGAGCTGATCAGTTACCTGCTTTTTGATGCCGCCGACGAAATTGCGTTTGTCAAAAGCTGTAAAACAGAGCTGGACGTTGTTTTTAAGGAAGTAAACCGAAACAGTATTTTTTATATTAAAAAGACCTTGCGGAAAGCGCTGCGGATTACCAACCAGTACATCAAATTCAGCGGATCGGCAAAAGTAGAGGTTGAACTGCTGCTGTATTTCTGCAGGAAAATGCGCGACGGAAATTTCAAACGGCGCTCGCAGCCGGTGTTGTTTAACCTGTACCAGCGACAGGTGGCCCGTATTGAAAAGGCGCTGAAAACCCTCCACGAAGACCTGCAGTTCGATTACCAGGAAGCAGTTGAGGAACTTTAGCAGTTCCCACCCTGGCGCAGGTCTATGACCTGTGTCTTGTTTTGAAAACGCAAAAAATATTTGCCCTTGTGGACCTAGACAAGGTTTGAACTCCGACGGTTCGGGGCCGCATCAGACTTTGCAGCAATCGGGAACAAAAAATTGCCGGAAAAAATATCAGGATAAATCTGTTACTATTTCAAGTTAATTTTGACTAGTAAATGAAAAATCAAAAAAGATGAAAACCAGGTTAAAACTTATTATTTCAATAATAATACTGAGTGTAGGAGTTTTGGGATGTAACTTTAATGGTAGTTACAGTAGAACGATTAAAAAAACAAGTGGTTCATCTGCAAAATGGACAGGCGACAAAATAACGGAGCTCGAACTAATAAAAGGGCAAAAAGTAAACTTCAGTTATTTTTCAGAACTGAAAAGCGGAGAATTAAGCATACAATTATTCAATCCGGTCAAAGAAGTGATTCAACAATTTGAAATCAATAAAAAAGGAAATTTAGAATTAGTAATCGAAGTTTCCGGCAAATACACAATTGTAATTAAAGGCAACAAATTTAACGGAAGTTATCAGGTTGAATGGTGAAGACTGAATCAACTCCCAATCTGGCGGTTTGCGCCTGATAAAAAACAGAAAAATTGTTGACGCTATTGAAGCCTATGATCAGAATATAGAACGACTAAAAGTAATCAATGAAGTTGAAATTGAAATGTTTTTGTACAACGAAAGATTGTCGGCGAAATTATTTGATATAAAATCACTGTTAAAAGAAAAACACTCTTCCAAATCTCCTTCTCTAATGTCTGATCGTTCTGCATTAATACATATAAATCTCTCATATATAAATGAGTACATCAATGATCTTTTGAATTATAGTTACGTAGTGAAAGGTAATACCTTTTTATTTTCTGAAACCAAACAAAAAGCCCTTGACCTTATACAACTGATTAAAAAAGAGTATTATTTATAGAACAGAAAAGTACCGGTACACAATAATGAGTATAAAAATCGAGTAAATTGGTAAAAATTACGATGAAGCTTTGTTACCCACACAATCTTCCGGCGGCCTGATAACAGGAATGTAGAAAACCAATCCGGTAATTTTGATGCCTTTATGCGTTATTTGAAACAGTGAACAATTCGACATCATTCATGTTTCAATGAATTAGAATATGTAAATTATTAAGGCCAAATACATTTACATCTATAATCGTCATGTTTGTTAATAATTAAAAACCTAAAAAGAATGATTATGAAAAAGAACTTTTTAATTCATCTTGTGCTTATTGCTATACTTTTTACGGTGTATAAACCTATATCGGCACAAACTGCAAATGACAAAATAAAAGGTGAAGTTATTGAAGCATTGAACCTTTGGAACACTGCTTGTAAAAATGCGGACTTAGAGAAAGTAATGTCAATGTTCGACGATTCAGAAAATATTATGGTTATAGGCTCAGCAAATGGAGAAGTCTCGAAAGGTAAAGATGAGATCAGGAAATGGCTTGGTGAACTATTCGGATTTGCCGGTTTTTCATGGGAAATGAATCGGATTGACATAGATAATAACGACAAAACAGCATGGGTATTCATTGAAGGGGCTATGGTGGTAAAAATTCACAATGGAGAAACAAATAAAATGCCTTATCGGTTTACAGCTATATTAATTAAGAAAAAGAATGTCTGGAAATGGCGTTTATTTGACGGTTCAGTTCCACAGTCAAATTAATATAATATTCAGATAAAAGCTGCTGATCAAACAGATTGTCCGTTAGCCATTACGCCCATCGGGGCACCACTACCCCCGCTCCTGCGCGAATCCTTTCGCATAAAATAATTAATCCGCCTGCACAGAACAGATTGCCATCAAACCAAAAACATTTGAAAAGAAAACCTGCTGCACCCGCTATCTTTTTCCTACTTTTGCCAAAAATTAAAAGTTAAAAAATGAGCGACGAAAAGATTATATTTTCGATGTACAAGGTGAGTAAAACCTACCCACCGAATAAAACAGTCATCAAAGACATTTCGCTGTCGTTTTTCCTTGGAGCCAAAATCGGGATCATCGGTTTGAATGGCTCGGGGAAGTCAACGCTGTTGCGAATTATTGCCGGACAGGAAAAATCTTTTAACGGCGAGCTGGTGTTTTCTCCCGGATATTCGGTCGGATTGCTTGACCAGGACCCGCATCTCGACGAAACAAAAACAGTAAAAGAGGTTGTTCAGGAAGGTGTTCAGGAAACCGTGGATGTTTTGAAGGCGTACGAAGATATCAACCTGAAATTCGGGTTGCCCGAAGTTTACGAAAATCCGGATGAGATGGACCGTTTAATGGCTGAACAGGCTGTTTTGCAGGAAAAAATAGACCAGTTGGATGCATGGAACCTCGACAGTAAACTGGAACGTGCGATGGACGCTTTGCAGTGTCCGCCTGACGATCAGCCGGTTACTGAACTTTCAGGCGGTGAAAGAAGGAGGGTTGCGCTTTGCCGTCTTCTGCTTCAGGAGCCGGATGTTTTACTGCTCGACGAACCTACCAACCACCTTGATGCCGAAAGCATACAGTGGCTCGAAATGCACCTGGCGCAATACAAGGGAACGGTGATTTGCATCACCCACGACAGGTATTTCCTCGACAATGTTGCAGGATGGATACTTGAACTCGACCGTGGTCAGGGAATTCCATGGAAAGGAAACTACTCATCGTGGCTTGAACAAAAAGCCAAACGCCTTGAAATGGAAGAAAAATCGTACTCAAAACGAAGAAAAACACTCGAACGCGAGCTTGAATGGGTAAGGATGTCGCCAAAAGCGAGACAGGCAAAATCGAAGGCCCGTTTAAGCGCTTACGATAAAATGCTCAATGAAGACGTAAAGCAGAAAGAAGAAAAACTTGAAATTTTTATTCCGAATGGACCACGCCTGGGCGACAAAGTAATTGAAATGGAAGGTGTTACCAAAGGTTATGGGAACAGGATACTTTTCGAGAATCTGACATTCAAACTTCCACCGGCAGGCATTATCGGCGTGATTGGTGCAAACGGCGCCGGAAAAACCACTCTGTTCAAATTAATTATGAAACAGGTGGAAGCAGATTCGGGGAAGATTGAAATCGGGGAAACGGTTAAAATCAGTTATGTCGATCAGACCCACAAGGCAATCAACCCTGAAAAATCTGTATTTGAGGTTATCACAGGCGGAACAGAATCGATGATGCTCGGGAACAGGCTTACCAACTCGCGTGCTTACGTGGGCAGGTTTAATTTTACCGGCGCCGACCAGGAGAAAAAATGCGGCGTGCTTTCGGGTGGCGAGAAAAACCGCCTTCACCTTGCACTTGCGCTGAAAGCAGAAGGTAATGTTTTGTTGCTCGACGAGCCCACAAATGACATCGATGTAAATACGTTAAGAGCGCTTGAAGAAGGTCTTGAAGATTTTGCAGGCTGCGCAGTCGTTATTTCACACGACCGCTGGTTCCTCGACAGGATTGCAACTCATATTCTCGCTTTCGAAGGCGATTCGGAAGTATATTTCTTCGAAGGTTCATTTACTGAATACGAGGAAAACAGGAAAAAACGGCTTGGAGATGCAGCGCCGAAACGTGTTAAATATAAAAAGCTGATGTAATACCGATTGGAGTAATGTATTAGTCCAATCTTCGTATACTCGATTGCACTTAACATTACTATCCATCGGCATTATACCAGATGATCTTTGGACTACATTATT
>JBBIPU010000136.1:0-5605 GCA_037442685.1 Draconibacterium sp.
CAGGTTGCCAAGGTTCCGCAATCCGGACAAGGATATGTTTATACATTATCGGAAGATGAAAAAGCCAAAATACCCACCGTTATGAAACCGGTGAATTTTTTGGCCGATGGATTCCGCGATTTGCGTTTTTCGGGAAACCTTGCGGTGATGCGCACACAACCCGGTTACGCCAGCAGTATTGCCGCCGTGATTGACAAATCGGAAACCTGGGAAATCCTCGGCACCATTGCCGGCGACGATACCATCCTTATCGTTTTAAAAGAAGGAATCACCAAAAGTGACTTCATCAATATTTTAATATCAATAATGCCAAATCTTGAAGGAAGAATTTGAAGGGAATGAAAAAAATAGAAGACATTAAAATTTTGGTTGCCAGCGCTGAACACGTAAAATACGTTGACGACATTAACGATGCCATCGACCTGGCATCGAAACAGCGTGGAACCGGTATTGCCCGCCGTACTTTTGAATATCTGCAGGGTAAAATGCTGGAAGGCAAAGCCATTATTGCACTTGATGGCGATAAATTTGCTGGTTTTTGTTACATCGAAACCTGGCAGAATAAAAACTTTGTAGCCAACTCGGGGTTAATTGTAAGGGATGAATACCGTGGATTGGGTTTGGCAAAGGCCATTAAATACAAGGCGTTTGCACTCTCGCGTGAGAAATTTCCCGATTCAAAAATTTTCGGGCTCACGACAGGTCTCCCTGTAATGAAAATTAACCACGAACTGGGCTACCGGCCGGTGACTTTTTCGGAACTCACCAACGACGAACATTTCTGGAATGGTTGTAAAAGCTGTGTAAACCATGATATTCTGCTTCGTACAAACCATACAAAATGTTTGTGTACCGGCATGTTGTACGACCCGGCCTGGGAGAAAAATAAAAAAGAAGAAACACCGGTGAAAAAAAGGTCGCTGCTTGATATTATAAAAAAGCTGAGCCTTGCGAACTTAAAAGGCAAAAAAGATGTCAACGGTTCGGGAAGCAGTAAATTGATTTCAAAGATTTTTAACGCACTGTTCGTTTAAAAGTCCTCATTTTCAGAATTGAAAAGTAGGCTGACGAACATTCAAAACATATTAAAATGAACAAAAAATTGGTTTTAGCATTCAGCGGCGGACTGGATACCTCGTTTTGCGTAAAATACCTGAAAGAAGAAAAAGGGTATGAAGTTTATACCGCCATCGCCAACACGGGCGGCTTTTCGGCAGAAGAACTCAAAAAAATAGAAGACCGTGCTTACAGGCTGGGGTCGAAAAAACATGTTACGCTTGATGTTACCAACGAATACTACGAAAAGTGCGTTCGTTACATGGTTTTCGGCAATGTGCTGCGTAACAACACCTACCCGATTTCGGTAAGTTCGGAGCGCATTTTTCAGGCGATTGCAACTATTAATTATGCCAAGGAAATTGGTGCAGGTTATATTGCACACGGCAGCACCGGCGCCGGAAATGACCAGGTTCGTTTTGATTTGGCGTTCCAGGTGCTGGCTCCCGAAATCGAAATTATCACACCCATCCGCGACCTGATGCTGAGCCGTCAGCAGGAAATCGACTACCTGAAGAAACACGGTGTGGAAGAAGATTATACAAAAATGGCTTACTCCATTAACCAGGGTTTGTGGGGAACAAGCGTGGGCGGAAAAGAAACACTGACTTCATCAAAAGGACTGCCCGAAGAGGCTTATCCGAGCCAGTTGGAAGCAACAGATGAAAAGATTTTGGAACTTGGTTTTGAAAAAGGTGAACTGAAAACGATTGACGGGAAAACTTACAAAAATGGTCCTGAAATTATTCAGGCACTGGAAGAAATAGCATCGGAATATGCCGTTGGCCGAGACATTCACGTGGGCGACACCATAATCGGTATCAAAGGGCGTGTGGGTTTTGAAGCGGCGGCTCCGCTGCTGATTATCAAAGCGCACCATTTGCTCGAAAAACACACACTCACTAAATGGCAAACTTACTGGAAAGAGCAGTTGGGTAACTGGTACGGTATGTTTCTGCACGAAGCGCTCTACCTGGAACCGGTGATGCGGAATATTGAAACTTTCCTTGAAGCTACCCAGGAAAATGTAACCGGGAAAGTTTTTGTAAAACTGAAACCCTATCGTTTTGAATTGCAGGGAATTGAATCAGAGCACGACCTGATGAATTCGGGTTTTGGCGAATACGGCGAAACCGTAAAAGCATGGACTGCCGACGATGTGAAAGGGTTTACTAAAATCCTTTCGAACTCGTTGAAGATTTATCATACCGTGAATAAGAAATAAGTATCAGGACACAAGATTTTTAGTATCAAGACTTTATACTACAATGAAAGATTAAGTTTTGGAAACGAAAAAATCATTTGAAATGAAAAAATCATTCCCCCTTGGGGGAACAGGAAGGGGGCTTCAATGTTAAAAATAGGTATCATAGGCGGCGCGGGCTACACAGCGGGTGAGTTAATCAGAATTCTCCTGAATCACCCTGAATCAGAAATTGTTTTTGTGCAGAGTTCGAGCAATGCCGGAAATCCTGTGACCACCGTTCACGAAGATTTGGCTGGCGAAACCGATTTGCAGTTTACCGCGGAAATGCCGCTCGAAAAAGTTGATGTGGTTTTTCTGTGCATGGGGCATGGAAAATCGGCGGAGTTTATGCAAAAAAACAATTTTCCTTCATCGCTGAAAATCATCGATTTGAGTCATGATTTCAGGCTGAAAAGGGAAGGAAATGAATTTTTGTACGGTCTTCCGGAACTCAACCGCGAAACGATAAAAACTGCAAAATATCTTGCCAATCCGGGTTGTTTTGCCACCGGAATCCAGTTGGCGCTGTTGCCGCTGGCTGCAGCTGGTCTGCTTACCAGCGATGTGCATGTTCAGGCGATTACAGGGTCAACCGGGGCTGGACAAAAACCAACCGAATCGACCCATTTTAGCTGGCGAAGCGGAAATGTGTCGGCATACAAAATATTTGAACACCAGCACGAAGGCGAAATTCTGCAAAGTCTGAAACAACTGCAGCCTGGTTTCGACAAGGACTTCAACTTTGTTCCGATTCGGGGAAATCATACCCGCGGAATTTTTGTTTCGGCGTACACAAAATATTCCGGTTCGCTGGAAGAAGCCAAAAACCTGTTTTGCTCGTATTATGCAGGGCACCCATTTGTAGTGGTGAGTGATGTAAATCCTGGTGTGAAGCAGGTGGTGAACACCAACAAAGCCGTCATTTATCTTGAAAAACATGGAGACAAACTGGTGATAATTTCGGTAACTGATAATTTGTTGAAAGGCGCATCGGGACAGGCAGTTCAGAATATGAACCTGATGTTCGGGCTTGACGAAAAAACAGGGCTGAACCTGAAACCGGTGGCGTTTTAAAAATGAGTTACCACAGATTACTCACATTTGCACAGATTAAGAAAACAAAGAATCTGTGTCAATCCTTGAAATCTGTGGTGTAAAAAATTAAAATAGATTTTAAACAGAAGACAGAATTCAGAAGTAAAGAAAAACTTCGGTCTCCCGACTTCGGTCTTCCAACTTTCTTATTATGAAACTATTTGATGTGTATCCGCTTTTCGATATCACCCCGGTAAAAGCCAAAGGCTGTTACGTTTGGGATGCCGAGGGGAAAAAATACCTCGACTTGTACGGTGGCCACGCTGTGATTTCGATTGGTCACAGCCACCCGCATTACGTTGAGAAAATAAAAAATCAGCTTTCTGATATCGGGTTTTATTCCAACTCGATACAAAATCCGTTGCAACACGAACTGGCCGAAAAACTGGGCAGAATTTCAGGTTGTCACGACTATCAGCTTTTTCTATGTAACTCGGGCGCCGAAGCCAACGAAAATGCCATCAAACTGGCGTCGTTTGTTACTGGCCGGAAAAAGTTCATTAGTTTTACAAAAGGTTTTCATGGCCGGACTTCGGCTGCGGTTGCCTTAACTGACAATCCAAAAATTGTTGCCCCGGTTAATCAGACTGAAAATGCAGTGATTCTTCCTTTTGGCGATTTGGAAGCCGTGGAAAATGTGTTGAAAAATGACGACGTAGCTGCGGTAATTATCGAGGGAATACAGGGAATTGGAGGAATTAATATTCCCGAAAAAGCATTTCTGGAAAGTCTTGCTGAACTCACCAAAAAACATGGCAGCCTGCTGATTTTAGACGAAATTCAGTCGGGTTACGGGCGAAGCGGAAAATTCTTTGCTTTTCAATACACCAATGTTGCACCCGATGTAATTACAATGGCTAAAGGAATGGGAAATGGTTTTCCGGTTGGAGGCATCCTGATTCGCCCCGGAATTGAGCCCTGGCACGGAATGCTCGGAACCACTTTTGGCGGCAATCACCTGGCCTGCGCAGCGGCCATTGCGGTTTTGGATGTCATCGAAAAGGAAAAACTGGTTGAAAATGCCTTTCAGGTTGGAAAATACATTACCGGAAAACTCGCTGAATACAGCAGCGATTACAAAGTTCGGGGTTTGGGCCTGATGATTGGCATTGAACTAAAGTTTCCGGTTAAAGAGCTGAGACACAAATTACTCTTTGAACACCTGATATTTACAGGATTTTCAGGACAAAATATCATTCGGTTACTGCCACCGCTAACATTAAATTTCGAGCAGGCCGACGAGTTTATTGCTGCGTTTAAACAAGTTTTTAGCGAACTTTCGGAAAACATTTAGTTGCTGAATTATCGGAGTTAACTTTATACTAATAAATTTCAATTAATTAAAAAGCTTTTATTTTCTTTCCCCCTTGGGGGAATAAGAAGGGGGCTTTAAATATACAAATTATGGAAAACAGGAAATTTGCCATCATCGGTGCAGGAAACATGGGAAGCGCCATTGCTACTGGGTTAGTAAAGTCGGGTTTTATGAAACCTGCTGATATTATTGCCACCGACAAACGGGGGAAAAGTCTGGAACTGATGGAAAAGCTGGGGATTACAGTTAGCACTGACAACCTGGAAGCTGTAAAGGCTGCAGGAATTGTGCTGCTGGCTGTAAAACCATACCACATTGCGCAGGTGATTGAGGAAATCAAACCTGCGCTGAATCCTGATAAAATCCTGATGTCTATTGTGGCCGGTGTGAGCATTGGCGAAATCAGCGAAATGGTTGGCCAGGAGTTGCCTGTTTTCAGGGTGATGCCCAACACCGCGATTGCCTTGCAGGAATCGCTTACCTGTATTTCGGCCAACAAAAGTGCGGCGCCGCATAAAGCTTATATAAACGAAATGTTTAACAAACTGGGCAAAACCATCGAAATAGGTGAGGAACTGATGGCGGCTGCCACGGTACTGGCTTCGTGCGGAATTGCTTACGCGCTGCGTTACATCAGGGCGGCTATGCAGGGTGGAATTGAAATCGGGTTCAGCGCCGAAATGGCGCAGTTTATTACCGCACAAACCGTGAAAGGCGCAGCCGAACTGGTTTTGCAGGGCGGAAATCACCCTGAAAGAGAGATTGACAAAGTAACCACCCCGATGGGAATTACTATTACCGGGCTCAACGAAATGGAACACAAAGGTTTCAGCTCTTCGCTGATTCGGGGAGTGATGGCATCCTACAAAAAAATTGAAAAGACAAAAAAGTAA
>JBBIPU010000136.1:5705-8546 GCA_037442685.1 Draconibacterium sp.
AGATGCATTTTCGCTACAAAAAAATAACGGTTAAAATTGGCAGTAATGTGCTTGCAAAGCCTGATGGTACGCTGAATGTTTCGCGGATTGCCCACCTGGTTGACCAGGTTGCTTTTCTTCGGAAAAATGGGGTCGAAGTGGTGGTGGTTTCGTCGGGTGCGGTAGCCTCGGGGCGGGCTGTTCTCGAACCTTCGAAAAAAACCGATGCAGTCTCGAAACGCCAGTTGTGGGCTGCGCTGGGACAGGTAAAACTTATCAGCCGCTATTCCGATTTTTTTGGCGAACACAACTTAGTTTGTGCGCAGGTTTTAACAACTAAAGAGAATTTTTCGAGCCGGGCACACTACCTGAACATGAAAAACTGTTTTACTACACTGCTCGACAACAAAGTGATTCCCATTGTCAACGAAAACGACACCATTTCGGTGAACGAACTAATGTTTACCGATAACGACGAACTTTCGGGTTTAATTGCTTCGATGGTCAATTCCGAGGCGCTGATTCTGCTTACCAATGTTGACGGCGTGTACAGCGACAATCCCAAAAACAAGGATGCCCGTTTAATCGAAAGAATTGAAATGGGCGACGAGGAATTGGAAAATGGAATTTCACGAGAACAATCGGGTTTCGGGCGGGGCGGAATGATTACAAAATTCAGAATTGCACGAAAAGTGGCAGGCGACGGAATTGCGGTTCACGTGGCAAACGGTACAACCGAAAATGTGCTGCTCGAAATTCTGAATCCTCATAAAGACTTTAAACACACCTGTTTTGTGCCCAGTGGAAAATCTTCGAGTGGCGTGAAAAAATGGATTGGCTACTCCGACAGTTTTGCTGAAGGCGAGGTGGTTATCAACGCAGGAGCAGTAAAAGCGCTCGACTCTGAAAAGGCAGTCAGCCTGTTGCCGGTCGGAATTATCAGCATTGTCAGCGAATTTAAAAAAGGCGACCTCATAAAAATTGTGGACGAAACCGGACGCCAGATTGGCGTTGGAAAAGCAGGTTACAACTCATCAAAAATCGAAACCGAAAAGTTGGCCGAAAAACAACGTCCGCTGGTTCATTACGATTATTTGTATCTCGATAATAAATAGGCAGCTATGACGGAGAATGAAATTTCTGAAAAGATAATTGGTTGTGCAATTGAAGTTCATAAGTCTTTGGGACCAGGATTGTTGGAAAGCGCATATCTTGAGTGTTTATTTTATGAGCTTCAATCAATTGGGCTGAAAGTTGAAAAACAAAGAGCACTACCTTTGGTTTATAAAGAAATAAAACTGGATGCCGGTTATCGATTGGATTTAATTGTGGAGGATAAAGTAATAATAGAGATAAAATCGGTGGAAGCACTGAACGATGTTCATGTTGCCCAGGTTTTAACCTACTTAAAACTTTCAGGATGTAAAGTTGGCTTACTTATGAATTTTAATGTTTTAAGATTGGTTGAAGGATTGAAGAGACTGGTAAATAAGTTTTGACTTTGCGATTCCCAGCGCAGTCTTTGCGTAACTCAGCGGTTAAATTTAAACGCAGAGGAACGCTAAGAAAACGCAGAGAAACACAAAGCAGATTTTGAAATAATGTTTAAAAATGAAAATTAGGCAACAACTTGAAAATGCAGTGTCAGCATCGCGAAAGCTGAATCTTTTGGAAGGCGAAACCATGAAAAACGTTTTGCTCGATTTGGCAAAGGAAGCGCGTGAAAGCTGCGATTTTATTCTTTCTGAAAACAAAAAGGATTTGGAAAGAATGGATGCTGCCGACCCGAAATACGACCGTTTGAAACTCACCAAAGAAAGAATCGACGGAATAGCTGCTGACATTGAAAACGTTGCCGGATTGCCCAACCCGGTGGGACGGGTGCTGATGGAAACAGAACGCCCGAATGGCATGAAAATTACCAAAGTAACAGTTCCTTTTGGCGTAATCGGTATTATTTACGAGGCCCGCCCCAACGTAACTTTCGATGTTTTTGCCCTGTGTCTGAAATCGGGGAATGCTTGTGTTTTAAAGGGAGGCAGCGATGCCATCGATTCAAATACAGCGATTGTTTCGGTGATTCAGAAAGTGCTGAAAAAATGGAACATCGACGAAAACACGGTTACTCTTTTGCCTGCCGGCCGTGAGGAAACCCATGAAATGCTGCATGCACACGGTTATATCGACCTGATAATCCCACGTGGCAGCCAGGGACTGATTGATTTTGTGCGCGAAAATGCACGAATTCCTGTGATTGAAACCGGTGCCGGTATTTGCCATACTTACTTTGATAAATTTGGAGTTGCAGAAAAAGGAGCCGAAATCATTTTCAATGCCAAAACACGCCGCCCCTCGGTTTGCAATGCGCTCGACTGCCTGGTGATTCACGAAAGTCGCCTCGCCGATTTGCCGCAACTCACCGAAAAACTGGCGATCGAAAAAGTGATTATTTATGCCGACGAATTTGCCTTGTCTAAACTAAAGGGAAATTATCCGGCAGAACTGCTGTTCCCGGCCACCGAAGAATCGTTCGGCACCGAATTTCTTTCGCTGAAAATGGCGGTGAAAACAGTGGATTGTATTTACGATGCCATCGACCACATCAACAAATACGGGTCGAAACATAGCGAAGCAATTATTTCGGAAGATGCTGAAAGAATTGAGAAATTCAGAAAAATGGTGGATGCAGCTGCTGTTTATTCCAACGCTTCGACAGCTTTTACCGATGGAGCGCAATTCGGACTGGGTGCCGAAATTGGCATCAGCACACAAAAACTACACGCCCGTGGACCGATGGCACTGGAAGAACTCACAAGCTACAAATGGATTGTGGAAGGCGACGGTCAGGTGCGACCGAAATAA
>JBBIPU010000136.1:8646-11028 GCA_037442685.1 Draconibacterium sp.
AAAATGAGACATTTCACATCAGTTTACGACATCCCCGATTTAAAAAAGGCGCTCGAATTGGCTGCAGATGTAAAGAAAAACCGTTTTGCCTACCAGCATCTGGGCAAAAACAAAACCATGGTGCTGATATTTTTTAATTCGAGTTTGCGAACCCGGCTCAGTACCCAAAAAGCAGCGCAAAACCTGGGAATGAATACCATGGTGCTGAATGTTGGCGAAGAAAGTTGGCAAATGGAGTCGGAACTGGGCGTGGTAATGGATGGCGACAAACCCGAACACCTGCTCGAAGCGATTCCGGTTATTGGTTCGTATTGCGATATTATAGGTGTACGTGCATTTGCAAAGTTCAAAAACCGCGACGATGATTATGCCGAAAAAATTCTGAACCAGTTTATTAAATATTCCGGTGTGCCTGTGGTGAGTTTGGAAGGTGCTACCCGCCATCCACTTCAGAGTTTTGCCGATTTGCTGACAATTGAAGAATACAAAACCAAAGAACGACCGAAAGTGGTGCTGACGTGGGCACCTCACCCGAAAGCGCTGCCACAGGCAGTAGCCAACTCGTTTGTTGAATGGATGCGGCAAACCGATTACGAACTCGTGGTTACCCATCCCGAAGGTTACGAACTTGCTCCCGAATTTATGGGCGATGTTAAAGTGGAATACAACCAGAAAAAGGCTTTCGAGGGGGCTGATTTTATTTATGCGAAAAACTGGTCGTCGTACAAAAGATACGGACAGATTCTTTCCAAAGATTTTGGCTGGACGGTTAACGAAGAAAAAATGGCGCTGACCAACGAAGCCAAATTTATGCACTGTTTGCCGGTTCGCAGGAATGTGATTGTTACCGATGGTGTAATTGACAGCAAAAACTCGATTGTGATTCCCGAAGCTGCCAACCGCGAAATCACAGCGCAGGCTGTTTTGAAAATGATTTTAGAAGACCTTTGAAATTTTGGCAATTGTGCAATGTAGGACAATGACAATGAATAATTAGCTGAATTTAATACCTTTGAGAAAAATTATTACAATGATTTTGGAACGTACAAAAAATGAGATTTTGATTCGATTACCTGCAAACATTGAATTATCAAGGTTGCAGACCATTCTGGATTATCTCGAATACCTGGAACTGACCTCAAAATCTTCACCAAAGGAATCGGAAGTAAATGAACTTTCTCAGGAGGCCAATAAATCAATGTGGCAGAAGATTAAGGAAGCGCGTGGAATTCAATGAAGATTGTTGTTGATTCAAATATTGTTTTCAGTGCTATATTAAATTCTGATGGTAATATTGGTCAGTTAATTTTAGAAGGTTCAGAGTACTTTGATTTTTTCTCCATTGGCCTTTTGAAAGGCGAAATCTTAAATCATAAAAAGAAGATTCTGCAAATAGGTAACTTTTCGGAAGAACAATTTGCAAAAATATATTTGCTGGTTTTAAGTAAAATAACCTTTATTGAAGATATAGTATTAAATACCAGTGATTTGATATCGGCATTTGAACTTGTTAAAGATATTGATGAGAACGATGCTATGTTTGTTGCCCTGAATACCTACATTAATGCAAAGTTATGGACCGGAGATAAAAAATTAATTGCAGGACTCAGCAGGAAGAACTATTTGAACACAATAACCACCAATGAATTGTATAAGAACTATTTGGAATTAAAATCGAAATCACTAAAGTAATTGAAGAATAAAATCGAAATCATTCCTGCTATCGACCTGATTGACGGAAAATGTGTCCGTCTTTCGCAGGGCGATTACGACAGGAAAACCGTTTACAATGAAAATCCGATGGAAGTGGCCAAAATGTTTGAAGCTGCCGGAATCCGCCGTTTGCACCTGGTTGATTTGGATGGTGCAAAAGCGGGGCACATTGTAAATCACAAAGTTCTTGAACAGGTTGCCACGAAAACCAGTCTTGTGGTTGATTTTGGCGGCGGACTGAAATCGGACAATGACCTTGAAACTGCTTTTAACGCAGGTGCGGCAATGGTTACAGGCGGCAGTATTGCGGTGAAAAACCGGGACATTTTTTTGCAGTGGCTTGAAAAATATGGCAGCGAAAAAATCATTCTGGGTGCCGATGCCAAAAACGGGATGATTGCCATCAGTGGTTGGCTCGAAAAAACTGAATTGCCGGTGGTGGATTTTATTTCGGGCTATTTTGAACAAGGCATCCGGAACGTGATTTCCACCGATATCAGCCGCGATGGAATGCTTACCGGACCGGCTTTTGATTTATACTTAGAAATAATGAAAACCTTGCCCGGCGTTGAAATCATTGCCAGCGGTGGCATCTCGTCGATGGAGGATATTTTAAGATTGAATGAAATGGGTGTTCCGGGAGTGATAACCGGCAAAGCACTTTACGAG
>JBBIPU010000137.1:0-10778 GCA_037442685.1 Draconibacterium sp.
AAATACCAGCCCAACTGGGAATCGATCAACAGCCGCCCGGTTCCGCAATGGTTCGAAGATGTGAAGTTTGGCATTTTCATTCACTGGGGCGTGTATTCAGTGCCCGCCTGGGCGCCGGCCAATGCCGACATCGGTGTTTATGCCAAATATGCCGAATGGTACTGGTATCGTATCAACGATAACAGCGAGGCAGGAAAATTATTCCGCGAACATCACAACAAAGTTTACGGTGAAAAATTTATCTACCAGGACTTTGCAAACGATTTCAAAGCAGAATATTTCGATCCTGCCCAGTGGGCCGATGTTTTTAAACGTGCCGGCGCAAAATATGTGGTGCTCACTTCAAAACATCACGAAGGATTTACCTTGTGGCCAAGCGAACAAAGCTGGAACTGGAACAGTGTGGACGTCGGTCCGCACCGCGACCTTTGCGGCGACCTGACCAAAGCGGTGAAAGACGCCGGTCTTCACATGGGTTTTTATTATTCACTTTACGAATGGTATAATCCGCTTTACAAAAGCAACCTCGGGAAATATGTCGATGACCACATGATTCCGCAAATGAAAGATCTTGTTACCCGTTACAAACCCGATATTTTATGGACCGACGGAGAGTGGGACCACCCGAGCGAAAAATGGAAAAGCACCGAATTTCTTGCCTGGCTGTACAACGAATCGCCTGTAAAAGAACAGGTTTGCGTAAACGACAGGTGGGGGAAAGAAACCCGCGGAAAAATGGGTGGCTATTTTACAACCGAATACGATATGGTGCACGACCAGCAGGGAATTGGTGAAACCACGCATCCATGGGAAGAATGCCGAGGAATTGGCACTTCGTTCGGATATAACAGAATTGAAACGCTGAATAATTACATGAGTTCGGATGCACTGGTGGACATGTTGATTGCGAAAGTAGCTAATGGCGGTAATCTGCTGCTTGATATTGGTCCGACCGCCGATGGAAGAGTTCCCGTGATTATGCAGCAAAGGCTGCTCGATATAGGAAGCTGGCTCGACATTAACGGCGAAGCTATTTATGGTACGCGAAAATGGGAAGGCGCAAAAGAAAATAAAACCGAAAACGTTTACTTTACAAAAAAGGGCAGCGATTTGTATGTGCTTTGTACAAAATATCCGGTTAATCCAATCGAAATCAAAGGTGTGAAAGGAGCATCGAAAGTGGTTATGTTAGGAGCAAATCAAAAAGTTACGTTTAAAAATTTGGGCAATTCTGTAAAAATAACTCCGCCACAGGTTTCACCGGCAGAAAATCCGGGAACTTATGCATGGGTTTTCAAAATTGAAAATGTGAAATAAATTAAAATTAAAATTCAGATAAATTAAAAATTAACAGTTATGAACAAGACAGAACAGTTTATTAAAAAACACAAATTATCGGCTGCAGAACTTGATATTAAAACAATTACCGACGATTTTATTTCGGAAATGAAAAAAGGTCTCGAAGGTAAAGGTGGATCGCTATTAATGTTGCCAACGTATATTGGTGCCGAAGGAACCATCAAACCCAACGAACCCGTTGTGGCAATCGATGCCGGAGGGACCAATTTCAGGGCTGTTAAGATGAGTTTTGACAAAGACCTGAATCTGGTTACCGAAAACCTACAGCAACGTAAAATGCCTGCCATCGATGAAGAACTTTCAAACAAGGAATTCTTTGCAACATTGGCAGCTTACCTTACCAGTTACACCAACATTTCCGAAAAAATAGGCTTTTGCTTTTCGTATGCAGTTGAAATATTCCCGAACAAAGACGGAAAACTGCTTGAATGGAGTAAAGAAGTAAAGGCGCCCGAAGTTATTGGACAAATGGTAGGCAAAAATCTGCTTGAAGCAATGGGCACACCAAAAAAACAAATCGTTCTCATGAACGACACTGTTTCAACATTACTAGCAGGTCAGGCTGCCACAGCAGGAAGGGTATTCGACACTTACATCGGGTTTATCCTCGGAACAGGTACAAATGCCTGTTATATAGAAAAAAACTCGAATATCACCAAAACTTCAGGGTTAGATCCAAAAGGTAACCAGATCATCAATATTGAAACAGGAAATTTTAACCTGATGCCAAGATCTGATATCGATATCGCTTTCGACAGTACCACAAAAAATCCGGGAAGATATTCATTTGAAAAAATGATTTCGGGCGGATATTTCGGAGGGCTTTGCACAACTGCTCTTAAAACTGCAGCTTCCGAAGAGGTTTTCGGTGCAGAAAGTACAGTCAGGATGAAAGCAATGGGTGAACTCACATCTGAAGAGGTAAATAAATTTGTTTGCGGAATAGACCTTCCGTCCAATGTGCTGTCAACAGTTCTGGTCACAAAAGAAGATAAAGATGCCGCCTGCAAAATTATTAATACACTTATTCAGCGCTCTGCAAAATTAACAGCAGCAAGTCTTGCTGCGGTAATATTAAAATCAGGCAAAGCAAAAACAGCTGATAAACCTGTTTTGATGACGATTGAAGGAACAACGTTCTACAAAATGAATAACTTCCAGATTTTGTTCGAAGCTTATTTGCAGGGATTCCTTTCAGGCGAAAACCGCAGATATTACGAAATTGTGGAAGTTCCGAATTCGAGCCTTATCGGCGCCGGAATTGCTGCTTTGGTAAACTAAAAGAATGCCTAACCGCAAAGACGCGGAGTCGCTAAGTTTTTCTCTGTGTCTTTGCGCCTTTGCGGTAAAAATAAACCTATCCATGAAAAACCTGACTAACCTGATATTTGCCCTGTTTCTTTCTCTTTCATGTTTTTCACAAAACGAAGGAAAAATTATTAATCTGAACGGACAATGGGATTTCGACCAGACAACGGATGCTTTTCCTCCGCAAAAATTTACGCGGAAATGCCCTGTACCAGGATTGATTCATCTGGCTGAACCAAAAATTGAATCATACGACAAACTGTTTAAGCGGCCGGACCAGGTTTTGGCTGACGAAGCTTACGATTACCGGAAACTGGACTACGAACCAAAATACAGCTGGTACAAAAAGGTGATCAATATTCCGTCTGAACTGCAGGGAAACGAGGCAATGCTCACAATTATGAAAAGCCAATACGTAACGCAGGTTTATGTGAATGGAAAAGATGTCGGTCAATCCATGTCGTGCTATACTCCAATCGATTTAAAAATTACCAATGCACTGAAATTTGGCGCCGATAACGAAATTCTGATCCGGGTCGGCGAACGGATATGGCTTCCACCGCAGGCTGCCGGAAGCACCGACAAGGAAAAGGTGCATTACATTCCCGGAATCTGGGACGATGTTTATCTGTCTTTTTCAGGAAAACAAAAAATATTGAAAAAACTTGTTCTGCCTTCGGTAAAAGATAAAAAAGTGATAGTAAAACTTTTAGTCCGCAGCTTTTATCCACAACAGGTGATGTACGGCGACCAGATGATCGATACAATCAGAGGTGAAATAATTATTAAGGAAAAAGACACAGGAAAACAAGTGACAGGACTTGTTGCATACGGAGAAGCCACCCGCGACAATGAAACGCAACTGGAAATTGAAATCCCGTTTAAAGATTTTGAAAAATGGTCACCAGAAAAACCGTATTTATACCAGGCTGAAATTAAACTGTTTGATGGTCAAAAACTTTCTGATATTGTAACTACAAATTTTGGAATGCGTGATTTTGAGCGGCGGGGCAAATTCTTCTATCTGAATGGTGAGAAATATTATCTGCGGGGAACTAACATCACCCTTCATCGGTTTTTCGAAGACCCGGATTGCCAGGCGTTGCCCTGGGATCGGCAATGGGTGAAAAAAATGCTGATCGACGATCCGAAATCCATCGACTGGAATGCCATGCGAATTTGTGTTGGAATCGTTCCCGATTTCTGGTACGACCTGGCTGATGAATATGGAATGGTTTTTCAGAATGAATGGCTTTACTGGCAAAATCATGGATGGGATGATCAAATCCGTAAGGAATACACCGACTGGGTTTGGAGCGACGGCAACCACCCGGGCATTGTAATCTGGGATGCAATCAATGAAAATACCAATTCTTTTATCGGGAACAAGTTGATTCCTGAATTGCTGAAACTCGATCCGACACGAATCTGGGATGCCGGATACATGATGGAAAACGATATTACCGGTGTCGATCCGATGGACGAACCACATTTGTACCGAGCAGGCTGGGCGCTGATGAAACAGGAAAACCCGATTGCCTGGCTGACCAAAAATCCTTACCGGCTGGGGAAAATGGACGACTGGGAACCGGGCCAGCTGAAATACCTCGAAGCCTCGGCAACACAACTGGTAAATGAATATGGCTGGAACTGGCTCTGGCGAAACGGACAACCATCGAAACTCACTAAAAATGTTTACGACCATTTATTGGGTGAAAATGCCACACCTGAACAACGACGTGAACTACAGGCATACTGGACAGCATGCGAAACCGAATGGATTCGAGGAGAGCGGACAATGGCAGGAGTTCTGGCTTTTACGCATCTTACCAACAATTACGGCTACACCGGCGACTGGTACATCAATAATATTAAAGACCTGGAACAGGGACCAACACTGAAATGGTTTAAACATGCTTTTGCACCGGCCAATATTTTTATCGATCTTGCTGACCAGCGCTATTTTCCGAACGGGAATTATGTTCCGGGCGAACAACTGGCTTTTAACCTGGTCGGGATCAATGACCTGAAAGAAGAGATTTCCGGGACAGTGACAGCTAAACTAATCGACTCCGGCGGGAAAGTAGTTTCACAGTTAAAAAGAAATGTGAAACTACCCGGGTACCAAAGAACCAATATCCCTGTTTTTCTGACACTTCCACAACAAACGGGAGGTTACCTGATTCTTTCTGAATTTGTAAAAAACGGCTCTTCTGAAATTTTAAAATCGCGCCGTTATATAAAAGTGGGTGAAATCGCAAAATCCGAGTTTTGGGAAGTGAAGCCGTAAATAGTTGTGAACCAATCTACATTTAAAGGTACTTCCTTAATATATCTTCAAGTTGACCAGTTAGATAAAACGGAACATTCAACAGGGTAAAAGATTTGCCTGTCCCGGTTTGAATGGTGCTTACGCTGAAAGGTTGTCCCCAAATTCTGACTGCCACATTGTGTGTTGCCTGTTCCATGAACAGATGCAGCGATTTCAGGGTTGTACCTGCACCCGATTTTACTTCCACAGGAATCAAGTACTGTTTGAAAGGAATAACATAATCAACCTCACTATTGGAATTTTTAGCTTCGCGTATCCAGAAATTTCTTTGAACCAAAACATCTGTAATGCCTGCAATCAGCTCCTGACCTACAATGTGTTCGGCAACCTGTCCACGCCACGCATCGCTGAGGGTGGAAGCGCCAAAAACTTCGGTTTGTATTCCGGCAGCAAAATTTAATAAACCTGTGTCGAGCCACATTAATTTTGGCGACTTTTTATAATCGGGCAAGACAGGAATCCTGGTCGATGATGTTGGATAAACCAATTCGAGAAGCATTGCCTTTTCCAGAGTTCTGAAAGCCTCACCCATCTCTCTTGAACGATAATCGGATGCACCAAATCGTTCAAATTTAATTCTTTGAGCACCATATTTAAATCCGGTTAACAGAATGTGCCTGATTTGGTGGACAGCTCCTGAACGGGGAGCATATTTTTCAACATCATCAGTAAAACCGGCAAGTAGCGACCGATAGACCTTATTGATTGAATTCAGGCCGTTCCGGGCATATTCCGACAGGACTCCCGGCATTCCGCCAACCATTGCAAAGCGGTTAAACAAATTCATTAACTGAGGATGGGCATATTCCGGAAATGGCCATTGCAGTAAAGCTTCCTGCAAATCAGTTTCTCCGACTGCCCCTAAACATTCGAAAAACGAGCAGGGTCTGACCGCCATGTATTCAACTCGTCCTACCGGAAAAGAAATGTGCCTGTCAATCAGTGATTCGAGGAGTGATCCGGCTGCTATAACATGTAACTGAGGGGCTTCTTCATAAAAATAACGAAGCAATGAAACGGCTGCAGGACAGTTCTGTATTTCATCGATGAAAATCAGCGTATCATTATCAATTCTGCGTTTTTTTTTCAGAAAGAAAATAGATTCGAGAATGTATGAAAAGGGTTTTGGCACTTCAAACAATTGCCGGTCTTCTGCTTTGTCCAGATTCAGATAAACATATGAGCTGAATTTTTGGGCAAATTGCTCTACTGCCGTTGTTTTTCCAACCTGTCGTGCTCCACGTAAAACCAAAGGTTTTCTGGTTTTGCTTTTTCCCCAATCATCTAAATCGCTATATATCTTTCTGTTGAACATTCTATTGGCGATATTTTTGTAATAAAACCAATCATAAAATTAATATTATTTGTAATAAAACCAACCAGAAATTAATCATTTTTTGTAGTAAAACCAATGTTAATCCCATCCATACCAGTAGTTTTTTCATGGTTAATTATAAGTTTCTGGCTCTTACGTCAACCTCAAAAAAAATTCATTGGTCAAAATTTCAGGCGAAACGATATACAAAAATGGGTGAAAACTGATTTCAGCAATTGATACGGCTATGTTTCGATCCATAAGAGAAATAAAGAATCAGACCTACGATCAGCCAGATGCCAAACCTGAACCAGTTGGTGACACCAAGTTCGCTCATCAGGTAAAGATTGGTAAGCAATCCAAGAACAGGAATGAGCGACCATTGTTTCGTTACAGCCATTGTGCTGATTATTAACGATACCACAATAAAAATAATGAGTGGGAAATGATTTCGTATAATATGCCAGGTTCCGCCGGGAGTTGAAAATGATTCAACAATTTCCGCGTTACTGAAATCCGATTTCCAGATCAGGAATAAAACAATCAGCCAGATAGGGATTAAAAACTTCCGGCTGTTGAAATAAGGTACATAAAATCCTTTCCCGTCTTCCCGTTTTTTGCCGAGCGGATTTATAATCAGGATTCCGCCTGAAACAAGAATAAAGGCAAACAAAGTGCCGATGCTGGTGAGATCGGTAACCTCAGTCAGATTCATAAACAGACAGGGAATTGCAACCAAAAAACCGGTAACGACAGTCGAAAAAGACGGAGTGCGGAATCTGGGGTGCAGACGTGCAAAAACCGGCGGCAGCAATCCGTCGCGGCTCATGCTCATCCATATCCTGGGCTGCCCAAGCTGAAAAACAAGAAGCACACTGGCCATGGCAATTACCGCTCCCAAAGCAATAAATCCTGAAAGCCAGGTCAGGTTCAGTTTGGCAAAAACAAAAGCCATCGGATCTGAAACCCCCAGTTCACCCGATGGCACCATTCCGGTCAGCACGAGGCTGGTGGCCACATACAGAACAGTGGTGATCAGCAATGCATAAAACATCGACAATGGCAGGTCGCGTTTTGGATTCCTGCATTCTTCAGCAGTAGTCGAAACAGCGTCAAAACCGATGTAGGCAAAAAATACGCCTGAAACCCCCTTCAAAACACCGCCAATTCCGTTAGGTGCAAAAGGACTCCAGTTTCCCGGGTTCACATAAAAAGCGCCAATTCCGATAACCATTAACAAGAGGACAATTTTCAAGATCACAAAAAAATTGTTTGTAATACGCGATTCACGGATTCCGATATAACAAATCCATGTAATTACCACAACAATGAACAATGCAGGCAGATCAGCAATCAGATGAAAACTGCCAATATGCGGGGCGTTTGTCCATGCCAGGTATGATTCGCGCAGGTCACTGGTAAGCCCGGATAGAGAAGTTCCACCGGCCATGGCATCCACTGCTGCCTTATATCCACGTGAAGCGCTGACAATATCGGTGGAAAGCCATGCCGGAATGTGAACACCCAAACCATTGATCAGTCCGGTGAAATACCCCGACCAGGAAATGGCCACTGCAATATTCCCGATGGCGTATTCCATAATCAGGTCCCAGCCGATGATCCAGGCAATCAGTTCGCCAAAACTTACGTATGCATAAGTATAAGCGCTTCCGCTGATAGGGATGGCAGAAGCAAATTCGGCATAACTCATTGCTGAGAGTCCGCAGGCAATTGCAGTAAAAACAAACAAAAGCGAAACTGCCGGTCCTCCCGAAGCTGCTGCATTTCCGATGGTGCTGAAAATGCCGGCTCCGACGATGGCAGCCACGCCAAGCGCAGTAAGGTCGAAAACACGCAGTGTACGTTTCATGCCACTGTCGCGGCCTTCTGCAAGATCAGCATCTTCCAGAATTTCCGATATGGATTTTTTCCTGAAGAGGTTATTAAAATTCATCCTGCAGTTTTTTCATTTGCACTACTATTTCGTTTGATTCGGAAGCTTCGGTACTAAAATAAGGTAAAAACCAACTTGATAAAAAAGCTTTTATTCCTTCATCGAAAAACGGGGGGAAAAATCTGATAACAAATTCTGTGACGTTCATCAATTTGACATGAATAACAAATAATCCAAATTTGTCTGGAATTATCTTAAATTGAAAAAAGCCATGTTTAGAAAAGGAATGTATTGTTACCAAAAAAGAATCGTTCCCGACGAAAAGAACGATTCCTTACGTATGTCATTTCTTTTATTTCGCCTTTATATCGTAAGCCATCAAAGCATTGGTATGCCTGATGTACAGAATTCCATTATGTATTACCGGGTGCGCCCAGAACGGACCATTCTCACCCTGTTTAATCTGAAAACTGCTGACAAGGTCGAATTTTTCAGGATTGGCTTTCAATAATCCCACATTGCCTTTTTTCTCGTCGTAAATATATAGCATCCCTTCAGCAGAGATGATCGAACCTTTGCAGTTCCAGGCTTCCTCCCACATTTTTTTGCCGGTTTTCCAGTCGATGCAGCACCAGTTACCGTTGGCATTGTTCAGCCAGTTGGCGCCGTAAATATAACCTCCCACTTCAACCACTCCTCCATGGTGAACATCGAGAACATCATCTTTCCAGACAACATCGGCACTTTTCCCGTCGTCTGATATTTTAAGCATCATTCCGCCAATATTATAACCACCAGTTACATACACCATTCCGTCCTTAAACAGGGGAGTAACACAAAGAATCAGGTCTTTTCCCGGCTTGGCACCCGGCATTTCAACTGTCCACAAAATATCTCCACCTGAAACATCAACTGCAAAAACGTGCGTAAGGGAAACATTTATGATCATTTTCTTTCCTGCGTATTCAACAAGGATCGGTGAAACATAACCAGGTTTATCGCCAATGCTTTTCGATTTCCAGATAACTTTGCCGGTGTTTTTATTCAGTGCAATTGTCATGGTTTCGGGACCCCCGGGCGAGAAATAAAGTTTATCGCCGTCGATCAGCAGCGCTTCGGCAATTCCCCAGTTTCCGTAAGTTCCCTTATTTTCCTCACTGGCTTTATACGACCAGATGATTTCACCAGTATTGCCATTAAAACATGCCACATCGCCAAATCCGCTGCAGGTGTAAACCCGGTCGCCTTCGACAGTCGGTGTTGCCCTGCTTTCGGGGTACGATTCGTTCCATGCCCTGCCCATCGGTTTCTGCCAGAGTGTTTTTCCATTCATGTCGAGTGCATAAAGAATATCATTCCCGTCTTTTGCTCCTGTGATAAAAATTTTATCGGCACTAAAAGAAACAGATGAATTGCCTTTGGCAAGTTCAAGGTTTGACCACAACAGTTTCGGGCTTTCAGCAGGCCACGATTTTAACAGTCCTGTTTCAGCCGAAACACCGGTTCGGTTTTCAGGACGCCAGTCAAAGTTTTTTTGTGAATTGCTGATTTGAGTTTCAGCCAGAATTGTAAATAAAATTACAGCAATGTACTTTAGTTGAATTTTCATTTTTCAAACTTTTAAATGATGATTTGTTGGTTTAAAATTTAAGCCGAAAAGATAATAATTTTTTTAAGCTAAACAGGCTATTCAAAAACTCAGGTTAAATTGAATTAACAATATTAATTTTTGAAGATTAAAATACCGGGCGTTTATACAAAGATTAACCGGGAAAAATAATCCCCGTAATTTGTTTACAAATTTCAAGAAACTCTTCCTGTATTTCGGGACTTTCCGCTGCTTTCAGATATCTTGATTCGTTTTGATGAAAAAAATACCTGCCACTCAGTTTGGCATCTTCCCCTGCGGCCAGCCACACCTGTGTTTCGTACCCTTTCTGAAGATCATCCGGCGCATCGGTTCCTCCCATTTTAGTGGGCACCCAACCCGGATCGACGGCATTTGAATAAACTTCCGGCCATTTTCGAGCCACAGCTTTTGCTAAAATCAGGTCGTGTAGTTTTGAGTCGGAATAACTTACCCGTCCTGTTTTAAGGTTACTGAGATCGGGATTTCCACCCAGATGCATACCCGAACTCAGGTAAATCAGTCGTTTTGGTTTAGCTATCAGACAGGTCAGAATATATGGAGCCAATGTATTTACTGTTAAAATCTGCTGACCTGATGCATGGTAAACCCCTGCATTATGTATAATTGCGTCGAAAGTGCCCAGGTCATTTACTTCTTTCGCCAGTTTTTTGGTTTCATCCATGTCCGACAGGTCGGCAATTACTACATTTTCTGCGCCCGGAACTTTGCTCAGCGCATATTCTGCACGGGTTTTATTCCGGGCATGAAGTACTACCCGGTGACCCGTTTCAACCAGCTTCTTTGCTGCCAGTTGACCCAGCCCGTCTGCCGATCCGGTAATAAATATTCTCGCCATTTAAAAGCATTAAATTTGAAATAGTAAACTAACCAAAACAAAACTGAAATCAAAAACATTACAGTTAAAAACATTGAATGTTTT
>JBBIPU010000138.1:0-10663 GCA_037442685.1 Draconibacterium sp.
ATTTTCAGGGATGTAAAACTGTACGCGCTCCCGCAAACTTATATTCACGATTATTATGTGGTTACAGACCTCGACAACGAATATAAAAATGCAACATTAAATATTGAAACAGATATCATAAATACCACTCCCGATTCGGCAGTCTGCACGGTTGAAATCGATGTTTTTGATAATGAAAACGTATCGATTCTGAAAGACGGAGCTCAATCAATGACTTTTATCGTCGATTCGGCTGGAAACAGAAAAGTGAATATTTCTGTTCCCGTTATCGATCCTCCGAAATGGTCTGCCGAATATCCCAATCTATTTACACTTCTGGTTCAATTAAAAGACAAAAAGGGAACAATTACCGAAGTTTTTAGTAAAAAAATCGGGTTTCGAAAAGTGGAATACAAAAACAATATTCTCACAGTAAACGGGGTTCCTGTTAAGCTAAATGGCGTGAACAGTCACATGCACGATCCTGAACACGGACAGGCCGTGCCTCCTGAAACATTAAGAAAAGATCTGATATTAATGAAACAGTTCAATATTAATTGTGTTCGAACCAGTCATTATCCGCCAACTCCGGAATATATCGAAATGGCCAACGAACTGGGAATTTATGTTTTTGACGAAGTTGGCGACGAAACTCATGCTAACGAATGGCTATCGGAACGAAGCGAATGGACAGAAATGTACCGCGACCGCAGCCGTAAACTTGTGTACCGCGACCGCAACAATCCTTCGGTGATTGTGTGGAGCGCAGGAAATGAATCAGGGAGTGGATTCAATATCAACGAAGTCATCAAAACCGGAAAAGCCATCGATCCCAGCCGGCCTGCATGGATGTACGGAGGAAATGATTTTTACATTCCGTTCGAAGATATTGTGGGTCCGCGCTACTGGATACCCATCGATTTCAAAAATTTAGCCGAAGGAAAAGTGCTTCCTGCGGGAGACAAACGTGCGTCGTTTATGGATGAATATTTAGCTGCCACAGGAAACGGACTGGGTGGACTTGACGAATATTGGGAACTGATCTGGAAATATCCGAGACTCACCGGCGGTGCGATCTGGGATTGGGTAAGCCCGGGAATCAAAACCCCGCGCTGGATTTTGCCCGATTTGTCGCCAATGAAAAACGACGGACAAATTATGGGACGACCTGTTTTTACTGAGGGCAAGAATGGCCGCGGCCTTAAATTTTCGGGTCACGACGACTGGGTGGAATTTTACCGCGATTCCACTCTTGATATCTCCGGGAACCAGCTTTCCATCGGGTTTTGGGTAAAACCATCAAAAATACCACAACCGAATACTTTTATAACAAAAGGGAAATTTGGATACGGAATCAGGATGAAAGATGCTGAAACGCTCGAATTTTATATTCACAGCGGCAAACGGATTTCGGCTGAAAAAAAGGTAGGAAATGATTTTTACGAAAACTGGCATTACATTGCAGGTATTTACGATGGTGTTAAACTTCAGCTTTTTGTCGATGATAAACCCGTGGCGCAAACGGGTTTCAGTGAAAATATCAGCCTGACACCGTTCCCGCTTTGTATCGGGCGCGAAGCCGACACACAGGATCAGGGCGAATACTCCGGCCGTCTCTCGAAAATGATCATCGACGATGTAAAGATTTTTAATAAAGCAGTTTCGGTTTCTGACTTAAAAAACAACCTGAACGACGCTGTTCTTGCACTCGATTTCGAAAAAGACACCACAACAGGATTATTCTATTCTGTGGGTCTCGGGGGACGAACTTATGGAATTATCTGGCCTGACCGTACGATTCAGCCCGAAATTTACCAGATTAAAAAATCGGGGCAACCAGTAAAAACCGAACCTGTTGATATTGAAAAGGGAATTGTGAAAATTACCAACCGGCACCAGTTTAAAAATCTGAATGAGCTCATGGGAATGTGGCAACTGAGTGTAAACGGAGACACCATTCAGCGCGGTTTTTTTCAGCCCGATTTGCCGGCAGGAAAATCAATGATTGATACCATTCCCTTCAGGATGCCTGTTATTCAGCCCGGTTCAGAGTGCATTCTGACTGTTTCGTTTTTATTGAATGAAAATACAAAATGGGCGGAAAAAGGTTATGAAATTGCCTGGGATCAGATGATTGTTCCGACTCCTGTTTCTGTTGAAGAAAAGCCGGTTTCGAAAGGCAAAATCAGCTTTTCGGAAAATGAAAATTCGGTAGTTGTTTCCGGCGAAAAATTCAGATACGAAATTGATAAGAAAACAGGTGAATTTGTATCCTTAAAATTCAATCAAACCGAATACATCGGGAAAGGCCCGGTTTTTAATGTCTGGCGTGCCCCTCTGGCAAACGACGTCGATCCGTGGGGAAGCGAACAATTTACAAAACAAAATTACACACCGGGTTTTGGCCGGAGCATCGACAATCAGTTGCGAACGCTCGGGATGCGTGATTTGGTGCAGGAAGCGGATGAAATTGAGTTGCTGAAATCTTCAGATTCTAAAATTTCGATTAGAATAAAAGCATTTTCTTATTCATCATTGCCTGCCAACCGTATAATGAAAGGCTGGGAAGGAGTTTCAGCATTTGAGCGGAATGAAACCTGGACATTCTTTTCTGACGGTACCATTGAACTGGAACAGGAAATCATTCCACACGGACCGATGCCCGACATGCTGCAAAAAATCGGGTTGCAGTTTCATATCCCTGAACAATTCAGCAATGTTCAATGGTACGGCCGCGGACCGTTTGAAAATTATCCTGACCGGAAAACCGGGGCGAAAATCGGTCTTTACAATTCGGACAAAGATAAAATGTACGTTCCCTACATTTTCCCGCAGGATTACGGAAACCGTTGCGATGTACGCTGGTTAAAGGTGCATGATGGCGAAGGGAAAGGCCTTTATTTCAAATGTGATAAACCGATTAATTTCAGCCTGCACAAGTTTACCACCGACAACCTTGACAGGGCAGTTTACACTTACCAGCTGAAGGAAGCGCCAAGTACAATTTTAAATGTCGATTACGAAGTTACAGGTGTTGGTGAAACAGCCACGCGCCAATTGCAGAAATACAGGGTGATGCCAGGTGTAAGAAATTACAGGTTGACAATTAAGCCGTTTTGAAAATTTAATTCCATTTAAATCTTCTGATTAAAATGGCTGAATTTTCGTCTATGCCCGAATATTTATTTTTTATTTTTTGTCAGCGGTTTTTTGCTTTCGGCAATTTTAAGCGTAATCAGAAAAGCAAGATCAGTAATGCGTTTCATTTTATGAAAATCGATTTTATCCACATCATCGGTCGGATGGTGATAATCTTCGTGAAGGCCGGTGGTGATTCCAAGCACCGGGATGCCTTTGTTGTTCAGATTAAACTGATCGCTGCTGTTCATGAATTCTTCCGATAATGCATTGCTGGGTACAAGATTCAGTTCAGCGCTGATTTTATTTCCGATTTCAATTAATTCCGGACTTTGATCCCCGGTGATGAAATAAATCCCGTTTGGACCAGCCAGGCTTTTTTCAGGATCGTCAACTTTTAATAGTTCTTTTTCTGCTGAACGCCCCACCATATCGAGATTG
This sequence comes from Draconibacterium sp., assembly GCA_037442685.1. Classification (GTDB taxonomy): domain Bacteria; phylum Bacteroidota; class Bacteroidia; order Bacteroidales; family Prolixibacteraceae; genus Draconibacterium. The sequence goes on from JBBIPU010000138.1 coordinate 3,559, forward strand.
ATGTTTGCAACAGTATTTTTTAGCGGAATAACCGGATGCAGTGAATAATATTCCGACCCGAGGAGTCCCTTTTCCTCGGCTGTGACCCAGGCAAAAACAATGCTTCGGCGGGGTTTCGTTTTCATCCTGGAAAATGCTTCCGCTACTTCCAGCAATGCAACAGTTCCTGATCCATTGTCGTCAGCCCCATTGTTTATCTCACCTTTTCCTGTGATTCCAACGTGGTCGTAATGTGCAGTCAGCAGAACACATTCGTTTTTCAACACAGGGTCGCTGCCTTCGACAATAGCAACAATATTTTCACCGGGAACTGATTCTGTCAGTTTTGCCAGACTGATTTCTGCAGTTAAGTTTTTCAACTCAAAAGAATTTGGTTTTCCCGATTTGTTTATTCCCAGCTGAATTTCTTCCAGTGTTTTTCCTGATTCTTTTAAAATTGCATTGGCAGTTTCAGTTTGAACAAGAATGATTGCCGGAAATTTCATAATATTCGCCGTGTCAAGCAAATAAGTTCCCTCCGAAATATAATCCTTAACCATTTCGAACCAGTTTTTATCGGCATTGAGCGGATCAGAAACCAGAATAATAGCTTTTGCACCAGCCAGATAAATGTTCGCCATTTTCATCATCTCGAGTTTGGTATTGTCTTCGTGTTTTGAAGTGTCAGACGATATTTCAATGTTCCGGGTCATTATCATCACGATTTTATCTTTCAGATCAAGACCTTCCAAATCGTTATATTCCTTATTCTGAAATCCATATCCCGCAAAAACAACGGGTGCATCAATCAGTTCCTTTTTAACTGAACCTGGGAAAGGAGCAATATCATTACTCTTGTATTCCATTTCTCCCTGCTGATTTTTTAACCCGATGAAAGTATTCTGACTGTCATTTTTAATGGCAATCATATTAAAGGTCTGGGTAAAATTTTCCAAACCTGGCTTCAGTCCCATTCTCATACATTGGGATTTTAAATAAGCAGCCGTAATTTCAAGCCCCGGAATTGCAGTTCCAAAGTCGCGGCCCTGCATGTAATCGCTTGAAATAAATTCAAGATGTGCTTTCAGATCATTTTCTGAAATCGACCGCAGTTCTTTTTTCTGGGAGGAAACCGTAGTAAAAAACAAAATCAGTAAAAATGTAAAGGCGATTTTTGATTGCATAATTGATTAATTTCCGTTTGAGACTTATTTTTCAGCAGAATTGTATTTTTCACTGTTTGCAACTTCGAAACCAACCAGAAAGCAGAGGTCGGCCACCCGTTTCATTTTATCGAAATTGATTTTCGAAATTTCATCCGATTCTTTATGATAATCAGCATGATAGCCGGTAGAATAATTTAAAACCGGCACTTCTTTGATGTAAAATGAATAATGATCGCTCGAGCGTAAAAATCCGCGGGGCAGTGAGTAATCGGGAATCAGACCGAGTTTTCCGCAAATTTCACTGTTTATTTCTTTTATTTCCGGCGAAATATTGTTGGTGAGCGTGTATAAACCGTCGAAATCTTTAACCAGTTTTGGTGACGATCGCCAGACCGAATCTGCTGGTTCATAAACCCTTCCATCCATGTCGATGTTTATACAGAGCGCAGTTTTGTTCATCGGGAAAACCGGATTTTCAACGTAAAATTTCGATCCAAGCATTCCTTCTTCTTCTCCGGTAACCCAAAGAAATACCAGACTGCGTTTTGGTTTTGGTTCCTGTTTGCTGAAAGCTTCTGCAACTTCGAGCAAAGTCACCGTCCCCGAACCGTTGTCATCGGCACCGTTAAATACATCTCCGTTTTCCCCGATTCCAAGATGATCATAGTGTGCCATAAAAACCACGCATTCGTTTTTTAATACCGGATCGCTGCCTTCAATAATCCCGATTACATTTTTTGCGTTAAAATGCCTGATGTTTTTCCTGATTTGTACATTTGCCCTTTCACTACGAATTACAAAAGAATGCGGCTGATTTTTCCGTGCAATTTCTGTAAGAAGATTTTTAAATTTATCCTTTTTCCCGAAAACTGCATCTGCCTGCGAAACCCAAAAAAACAAGGTGTTTGACTTATCTGGCTGTGCATTATTTAATTGGAGTTGGTAATTGCTTCTGCTACTCAATTGTTTGAGTCTGTTGTAAAAAGCATTTCCATTGTTTTGCGGATTATCGGTTAAAATAACCAAAGCTGCGCCTGCCCCGAAAGCTCTTTCCGCTTTTTCATTTTCAAGCCGGTTGTTAAAACCTGATTTCTCATTTTTAAGAAAAAGCTCAGGTGTGCCAATTGAAAATATTACCACTTTTCCACGGAGATCCAATCCTGCAAAATCGTCGTACCCGGTTTTTTCGTTTTTATAACCAAATCCAGCAAATACAATTTCTGCGTTATTTAATTCAAAATTATTTTCAGAATTTAAGATGATAACTGAATCGGTTTTAAAAACAGTTTTTCCTTTTTTGTTTTGCAATTCAAAAAACGAATCATCAAAATCGGGAGTTACCGATATTACCGGGACCGGCTGAAAATAACCGTCGGTTGCGTCTTTCAGTCCAAACTGTTTGATATGTTTTTTCAGATAATCTGCTGCAATGTCCGGACCATTGACAGTTGTTTCGAATGATCGTCCCTGCAAACTGTCGGATGCAATAAAACTTAAATACTGTTTTAAATCTTCGGCGGATATGAAATTCAGCCCTGATTCCTGCGAAAAGGAAACCAGATAAATAAAGACAAAAATGAATAATACTGAAATCGGTTTTAAATTAAACATTAGAAAAAATAAATTCCTGTTTGGAATACAATATCTGTTTTGCCGGTAAAGGTGGTAAAAATGCAAATAAATTTACCCGATTTTATTTTTTTTAATGAAATTTGCTGCAATTCTAAAATCATACAAAAAATGAAAATCTTGATGAGTACAAGTCGTGTTTTTCTTTTGTTTGCTTTGATGTCTTTGATTCCTTCCTGCGCGATCAATCCTGTTACCGGCAAAAAACAGGTTGTCTTGATGTCGGAAGCACAGGAACTGGCGCTGGGTGCGCAATACAATCCCACGGTGCTTTCAACTTTTGGTGTTTATGACAGCCCGCAACTGTTGAATTTCATCACCACCGAAGGAAATAAAATGGGGACTGTATCGCACCGGCCCAATCTGCAATATCATTTTAAAATATTGGACACACCGGTTGTAAATGCATTCGCCGTTCCTGGCGGTTACATTTATCTCACCCGGGGTATTCTTGCCCAGTTTAACGACGAAGCAGAACTGATGGGCGTTCTGGGGCACGAAATGGGTCACGTTACGGCGCGGCATTCGGTGAGCCAGCAAACCAAACAAACACTTGGGCAGGTATTGCTGATTGGCGGAATGGTGGTGGCGCCCAATCTTACCCAGTACGCTGATTATGCGATGCAGGGAATGCAGTTGCTCTTCCTTAAATTCAGTCGCGATAACGAACGCGAAGCCGATCGTCTGGGGGTTGAATATTCATCGAAAATTGGTTACGATGCCAACCAGATGGCTGAATTTTTCAATGTGCTGAATAAAATGTCGATGGCGGAATCTCACGGCGGAGTCCCAACTTTCCTGTCAACCCACCCTGATCCGGGTGACCGCTACAACGCCGTAAAAGCAACCACCACCGAGTGGCAGCAGAAACTGGGCGGAACCAACTGGAAAGTGAATGGCAACGAATACCTGAAAATGATTGACGGATTGGTTTATGGAGAAGACCCCCGGCAGGGTTTTGTGGAAAACAACGTATTTTACCACCCCGAAATGAAGTTCAAATACCCGGTTCCAGTCGGCTGGCAGTTTGAAAATTCCCCGGTTCAGGTGAAAATGGCGCCAAAAGACGGCAAAGCGCTGATGGCATTTTTACTTTCGGACCAGAAAACGCCGGAAGAAGCTGCTCAGAAATTTGTGAACGAATTAAAAGTAACTGCACTCGAAAACAAAAAGCTAACCGTAAACGGATTGCCGGCAGTGGCAGTTGTATCGCAGCAAACATCGCAAAACCAGCAAACCGGGGCGCAAAGTGTGGTAAAGTTTCTGTCGTATTTTATTCAGTACAACGGTCAGGTTTTTTCATTTCACGGAGTTGCTGCCGATGCCGACTTTATGAATTACGTGCCTGTTTTCAGGGCAACCATGGAAAAATTCGATAAACTGACTGATGCCGCTAAATTGAATGTTAAACCTGTAAGAATAAAAATTTACGAAGTGCAGAAAAAACAGACACTTTCTGAAGTTTTCAAGGCACAAAAAATTGCTGACAACCGCATGAAAGAGCTGGCATTGCTGAACGATCTTGAATTAAACGCAACAGTTGAAAAAGGGAAACTTGTAAAACTGATTTCACAATAAAAGGAATTGTCAAGCGCTTAAACAACAAAGGACACGGTGATTGAATGCCGTGTCCTTTGTTGTTTCTGTAAAAAAAACGAAAGTCAGTTTTTTATGATAACAGGTTCGCCCAAACCTACTTTTTCAAGTTCCTTTAACTGTGTGGCTGCATCGCCCACCACAACGTAATACATTTTTGCCGGATCGATATATTTTAGGGCATATTCACGCAGTTTTTCAGGCGTGAGTTCTTTTAAAAATGTTTCTTCTTTTTTGATATAATCAAACGGGAGGTTGTACGATGAAATGTTTCTGATCATACCAATCAGGTCGCTTAGTGTTTCGAACCGCAGCGCGTTGCCCTTCATCAGTGCCGATTTGGTGAAATCGACATAATCCTGCGGAATTTGCTCGCGGTATTTTTCCATTTCGGTTTTGAAAATGGTTACTGATTCAAGAGTTGAATTGGTGCGCACTTTTGACGAAGCTACAAATGACCCGGTGCTTCTGCCTCCAGTGAACGAAGAACGGGCGCCGTAAGTAAATCCTTTTTCTTCACGTAGAATCAGGTTGAACAGGCCGTTAAACGATCCGCCTAATTTGTAATTGGCAACCGTTGCTGCATAAAAACCGGGATTGGTACGCGAAAGCCCGGGAGCGCCAATGCTGATTACCGACTGTTTGGCCCCGGGAACATCAACAAAATAAATCTGAGATTTGGCGGGCGCTTCAGGTAGTTTAAATGATGGAACTTCCACTTTTTTTGCGGTCCAGTTTTTATTGAGACTTGCCAGCGCCTTTTCAACCCTTGATTTTTCAATATCACCTGCCACTAAAAAAGTAGAAACAGAAGGAGAAAAGTATTTATTGTAATAATCCTTCAGATCGTTGATGGTGATGGAAGAAACCGATTTTTCAGTTCCCGAAGCATCAATTGCAAGAATGTTGTCGCCAAAAATCAGTTTATTGAGGTTATTAGCTGCCAGGTAATCGGGATTGGCTGCATTGCGTTTCAGGGTATTAATCACACGGCTTTTGGCAAGCGAGAACTGTTCTTCATCCCAACGGGGCTGGAGCAGCATTTCTTCAACCAGTGCCAGCGTCTTTTCAAAATTCTTTTCGAGTGTGCTGACATTTACCGAAATATTTTCATCGCCTGAGGAAAAATAGATGGAAGAACCTAATAAACCGATCGCCAGTTCCAGTTCTTCCGGCGTTTTGTTTTTGGTCCCTTCGTTCATCATTGATGCCACAAGACTTGCCAGCCCTGCTTTTTCAACGCTGTCGAAAAGCCGTCCGCCTTCCAGTGTAATGGAATATTGCACCAACGGAAGTTCGCTCTGTTTGATTCCCATCAGTTTCATCCCGTTCGAAAGCGAGCCTGTCCAGGGTGTTGGAATGGTAACTTCGGGATCGGGACCAATTACTGGCATCACCGCACGATCTGTTTTTGTGGGTGTTTTCTGAATTGCACCTTCTTCAGCAACAGCAGCTTTCACTTCGGCTGCTTTGGCCGGATCTTCCTCTTTGATTCCGGCGTTTACAGCATCTTTTACTGCCAGGTTTGCCTGACCTTTGGGTACAAAATTGGTTTCGAGGAAGTTTTTCCCTTTAATGTATTTTTCATAAACTGCTTTAATGTCGGCTGGGGTTACCTTCAAAAATGCAGCAAGGTCTTTTTCATAATACTGCGGATCGCCTGTATTCATGGTGTATTCCGCCAAAGTGAAAGCTTTCCCCTGGACACTTGAAAAGCGGCTTACAAAACTTGTTTCATAACCGGCTTTTATTCCTTCGAGGTCTTCCTGGGTGAAACCGTCTTTTTCAAATTTTGCCAATCCCTCGAAAATGGCGCTTTCAACTTCAGTCAGATTTACCCCCGGATTGGCAGTAACCGAAATGTTAAACGATCCGGCCAATTCCTGCGAACCGTTGCGGGCCATCACTCTTGAAGTTAGTTTTTTGTCTTTTACAAGAACCGTGTAGAGTGGCGATTTTTTGGTTCCGGCCAATAATTCGCCTAAAAAGTTAAGGGCATACGAATCTTTTGAATAACGTTCAACGGTTGGGAAAACCATGGTCAGCATCGGAGCTTTGGCAAAGTTGTCTTCGTGGTAAAGCTTTTTTGTTTGTGAAAGGGTAACATTCATTGCTTTTCTCACTTCAACAGGTTCGCCTTTTGGAATTTCGCCATAATATTTTTCCACCCATTTTTTTACTTCGGCATTTTCAAAGTCGCCCGAAATTACAAGGAAAGCATTGTTTGGTGAATAAAATTTGCGGTGGAACGATTTTACATCGTCAACCGTGGCATTGGTGAGGTCTTCCATTTCGCCAATGACAGTCCAGTTGTAGGGATGGCCTTTGGGATACAGATTATTCAGGATAACCTGCTGGTTAAATCCATACGGAGCGTTGTCGTAACTCTGTCGTTTTTCGTTCTGAACCACATTTTGCTGGTTTACAAGCGACGCTTTGGTTACCGTGTTTTCAAGGTATCCCATGCGGTCCGATTCCATCCAGAGCGCCATTTCAAGTGCATTTTTCGGAACCACTTCGTAATAGTTGGTGCGGTCCTGGTTGGTACTGCCATTGAGTGTTCCGCCGGCGCCCTGGATGTTTCTGAAAAACTGGTCCTCTGGTACGTTTTCCGAACGCTGGAACATCATGTGTTCAAAAAGATGGGCGAAACCGGTTTTCCCCTGGGTTTCGCGTGAAGAACCAACATGGTAATAAATAGCCACTGCGGCAATCGGGTCAGATTTGTCTTCGTG
>JBBIPU010000139.1:0-2725 GCA_037442685.1 Draconibacterium sp.
ACAAAGTACTTTCCCCGCTTCGGCAGGCAATTCAGGCAAATCTGTTTTTTGTTCAACAAATTTTTTCTTAACAGGTATCCATTTCTTACCATCAAATTTTACAGCAGAAGCTGCATTCACAGCCACAGGTAAACCATTTTCAAGATAGATGGTTGCCACTTTTTCATCAGAAAAAACATTTTTCAGTGTGTGGTGTACAGCTACATCCTGTTTGAGGATTTGCTTTCCGATATTCTGTGCAGACAGTACTCCGGGTATTAAAAGAAACAGAAAAAATGCAATTCTCATGGCAAATATTTGACAGATTTTTAATTTTTCAGAATTACCTATTTTTTAGCTAAACTCCTGTTTTTTTTCTGTTTAAATATCAACAATCTTGCTTTTCAATTCATAAATCTTCACCTTCCGGTTTATTTTAATTGTCTAATTTCAACCTTTGGAAATACGTTTTCTGAGTGTGATTGATTCAATTCATCAATAATTTTAAAAATGAAACAGAACTTTTTTGCGATAGCCGGTTTGTCAGTAATCTTATTTTTAAGCAGTTGTAACCCGAAAACTGAAAATGCAAATAACATTTTGACCAAAGAAGAAAAAGCGCAGGGATGGGAACTTTTATTTGATGGGACAAGTTTTAACGGCTGGCGCGGACTTGGAAGAGACACAGTTGAAACCAACAATTGGAAAGTTGAAAACGGTGAAATTCACAAAGTTGACAGCCGCAAAGTACCACCCCTGCCCAACGGTGAAAAAATCAACGGTGGCGACCTGATGACCATCGATACATTTGACAATTTTGAACTCACCTTTGAATGGAAAATTCTGAATGACGGCAACAGCGGCATCAAATACAATGTTTCAGAGCAGATTTCAAAAGATTACGGTTCAGGATTTAATGCATTGGGATTTGAATACCAGATTCTGGATGATTCGGCCAAAATGTACAAAGACCTGAAAACGACCCAGTTTACAGGTGCATTGTACGAAATGTACGCACCGGAAAATGTTCACCTGAATCCACCCGGAGAATATAACCAGGGAAAAATTATCTTAAACGGGAATCACGGTGAACACTGGCTGAACGGGATTAAGGTGGTTGAATACGAGTTTGCCACGGCTGAATTCGATTCGTTGTTTCATTTGAGCAAATATGCCAAATACCCCGGTTTTGAAAAGAAACGGAGCGGACATATTGTAATCACCAATCACACCGACGAATCGTGGTACAGGAATATAAAGATCAGGAGGATAAAATGAGTTTAAAAACAAAACAATAACACTTTTCAAAAACCTTATTTCAGTAAATTAACCTTAGCAGCAAAAATAAGTAAGTCAGATTTAACCTTATTAAACATCAAATCAAATGAAAATAGAATACAACAACCTTTACACCCATTTTGTAGTGACTACCTTTCAGAGACTTGCTGTTATTCGGGAAGAAAACCAGGAAAGGATTGAAAAATATATTACGGGAATTGTAAATCACAATTCATCAAAGTTATATGCAATTTATGTTAACCCGGAACATGTTCATCTACTGATTTCCAGAGCCCCTTTTCTGTCTGAAGAAGAACTGATTACAACAATTGCTGACAGTTCTGAAAAATTCATTAATCAAAATAATTTGGTCAAAAGTCGGTTCAGGTGGCAACAATCGGCTTCTGCATTCTCAGTATCAAAATCGGATATAGATGTTGTTTGCAAATACATTTTAAACCAGCCTGAACATCACGAGAGGATTAGTTTTGAAGAAGAATATCAGGAGTTTATCAGGTTTTACCAGGATACACTTAAGAAATAAGGTTTGTTTTTTGAGTGTAATTCTGGCCACTAAGGTTCGTCACGAAAATAAGGTTTTTTAATTTTGAATTCAGATTTTAAATGGCATTTCAATAATGAATAATAAGCAACAAAAAAACATATTGATAATGAAAAAATTTCAACTTATCGCACTGTTAACTACCCTGTCTTGTCTTTCCCATGCCCAGGTTCGTATTTATCCCGACCCAAAACCCGGTTACGAACAACGTATCCGTGATCACATCAAAAACATGAGCGTGGTGGACACACACGAACACCTGATGAATCCGGCGGGAATTGCCAAAAGTGCGATGTGCGATTTTACGCTGCTGCTTCATCATTATGCCGACGATGACATCAAATCGGCAGGGATGCCCAAAGCAGAATTCGATGGGATGCTTTCAGATACCACACTTTCTGTAATGCAAAAATGGAACCTGATAAAACCGTACTGGGAAAAATCGAAAAACACAGCGTACAACCGCGTTGTTTTGTTAACCATCAAAGAACTTTTCGGGATTGATAAACTGGACGAAACCACCGTTGAACCTCTTTCAGCAAAAATAAAGGAAGCTTACAAAACCAACTGGCTCGATTTTGTTGTTGAAGAAAAATGCAAGGCTGATTTTGTGATAGTTGACGGCGGTGACAGGAGTTTTGGAGATCCGGCAAAATTCAGGTATGTTCAGCGGTTTGGTTATTTTGGATTGGCTTCGAAAAATGACGTTGAAAATCTCACTACTCAAAATGGTGTAAAAATCAAATCGATAGATGACCTGGTCAATTCGCTGGAAACCGATTTCCAAAAAGCAAATGAAAAAGGATTCATTGCGGTAAAAAACGGGACTGCCTACAGTCGTTCACTTTATTATGAAGATGTCAGTAAAGATGTGGCTGAGAAAACTTTGGAAAAGATTCTGAAAAG
>JBBIPU010000139.1:2825-10591 GCA_037442685.1 Draconibacterium sp.
TGGTTTGTGTACATCGTCTTCAAATATACGTTAATTCTTTCTCCGGAATACAAGTGATCGGTTTATTTTTAAACAATACTTTTCATTCGGATTGAAATGGATGTTTTGTCTTTCTCTGCTTAATTCAAAAAGTATCTTATTTTTTTATTGTCATCGAAGGAGGCACAGCATTTTTACCGGTTCCCCATTTTTTATTGGGTTCGGGCCCCATTTTGAAAACCAGCTCCCCTCCTTTCAATATTTCTTCGTGTGTAATCCAGGTTCTGTCGAAAGGCTGCCCGTTTAAAGTGGCCGACTGAATGTATTTGTTTTCTTTTGAATTATTGAGCGCTCTGATCACAAACGTTTTTCCACCTGCCAGCGAGAGTTTTGCCTCGCCAAATAGCGGGCTGCCTATAGTGTAAACCGGCAATCCCGGAGTAACTGAGTAAAATCCCATCGAACTCAGCACGTACCACGACGAAAGAGATCCCATGTCCTCATTGCCGCATAATCCGCCGGGACCGCTTCGGTACAACTCTTCACAAACCTGGCGAACACGTTGCTGGGTTTTCCATGGCTGGCCTGCATAATCGTACAAGTAAGCCACATGATGCGACGGCTGGTTCCCCTGAACATACTGACCGATGGTTCCCACAACTCCCACATATTTCGGAGGAGTGATATTTACATCCATATCAAAAAAAGTATCGAGTTTGGCCACAAAAGCATCGTTTCCGCCAAAAAGATTGATCAGCCCCTGCACATCGTGCTGCACCGACCAGATATACTGCCATGCATTAGATTCGGTGTAGTGACGGTTAGGACGGCGGCCCACCAGCAGCGGGTCGAAATATTTGTAATATTGATGATTACCTTCGGTCACAACTTCCTGTTCACGACCGTTTAAAGCTTCCAGAAAAGTTCCGTCAGCTTTTTTCGGTCGCATGAATCGGGTTTCAGCATCCCAAAGATTCGCGTAATTTCCGGCCCGTTTCATGAATAACTCGTAATCGGCTTTTTCGCCCAGTTCTTTTGCCAGCTGCGCAATACACCAGTCGTCGTAGGCCAGTTCAAGCGTGTTGGGAACCGATTCGGTTACTTTGTCAACCGGGGTGTAACCCAAAGTTTTGTAAAATTCAAGTCCCGAACGTCCGGCGTGTGCCAACCGCGGTTCGGTGGGAGTTTCGAGCGCTTTTCGTTTCATTTCACGGTACAAAAATTTCACATCGAAATCGCGGAAACCTTTCATGTAAGCATCCACAATTACCGGAATCAGGTGGTCCCCAACCATCGCCTCGCCAAAAACATTCAGAAAATGTTGCGCGGGAAGCCAGCCGTAATGTTCGGTTTTGGCGGCAATCGATTTGATAAAATCGTCAACATGTTCAGGTGCAGTTAAAGTAAGCAGCGGATGTTGCGAGCGGTAGGTATCCCAGCACGAAAACGACCCGTAAAAATCGAAACCGTCAGCAACATGTATTTTTTGGTCTGAATCCATGTATTTTCCATCCACATCGTTTGAAATATATTGTGCCAGAAATGAGTGGTACAAAGCTGTGTAGAAGATTTCTTTCTGGTCGTCGCTGGCACCATCAATCTGAATTTTCGACAGTTCTTTATTCCAGATTTCGCGGGCATCGTTTTTTACCCGGTCGAAATCCCAGTCCGGAATTTCTGTTTCCAGATTTTTGCGGGCTCCTTCAACACTTGTGTACGAAATTCCCACTTTAACCAGCACTGCTTCATTCTCTTCAGTTTTGTAGGCAACAAAAGCTCCTATTTTACTTCCATTCTCACCACTTTTGTAGGGCCAGATGCTGCCGCCTGACTCTGGTGTTACATATTCAGTGTCGAAAGTTCCGTAATAACGAAATGGTTTGTTGAATTCTGCCACAAAATATACTTTCCCCAAACCAGCGCTTTTTTCACCTTCGATCCGGTTATTGTCAATGATCTTCAATTCTGAAAGTTCTGTTGATTTCATGGTTCCAATCTGATGGCCGAGATCAAGAATTATCCTCGCATTTTCAGTTTTCGGGAAAGTATATTTGTGAAAACCTGCCCGTTTGGTGGCAGTCAGTTCAACCTTAATATTGTAGTCTTTCAGCATTACTGAATAATAACCAGGGGAAGCAGATTCCTCATCGTGACTAAACCTTGACCGGTAACCTTCCTCCGGATTCTTTTCAGAACCGGGAATTACCTGCAACTGGTTATTGATTGTTGGCATCAGCATAATTTCGCCGCCATTCACCATTCCTACTCCGCTCCAGTGAGTGTGGCTGAAACCGATGATGGTGTTTTCGCCATAAACATAACCTGAACAGTGGCTCCAGCCTTCAGTTCCGGTGTCAGGCCCCACATGAACCAGGCCGAAAGGAAGACCAGGTCCCGGGTACATGTGACCGAAAAAATCGGTACCCAGAAAGGGATTTACATATTCAACCGGCTGTTTAGCATTTGTCTGGGCTGATAAATTTACTGCAACCATTAATGTTATATTCATTAAAACGAAAAGTGCTGTTTTTATCTTCATTTCTGTTAAATTTAAATCATATTCTGTTTCGAATTGAACTTTAAGAATTTTAACCTGATTTGCGAAATTATAATTAAAAATTTAATTGGATGGTTAAAAGATAATGTAAAATGATTAAAATAAAAGAAGTTTTATTTGTGTGATTCTCATTATTTTGCCATTATGAAGTACTATGAATTAATTCTTTAACAATTAGCAGTATTTTTTTTATGAAAAAAATAAATCGATTTAGCAAGTATTTTCAATTTTTCTTCGTTGGACTTTTACTGTTTACTGCATGCTCAAAAACTAACCAGACCGGAAATTTCAGGGTTGAAAACCTGAAAAGTGGATGGAAAATTCAGTCCAGTGAGAAATTGACCGGAATTGAAGATAAAGCTGTTTCAGAAAACGGCTTTGATGTTTCGGGCTGGTACGAAGGAATTGTTCCAGGTACAGTAATGGGTGCTTTAACCGATTTCAAGGTGATTGAAGATCCCACTTACGGCATCAATATGAAAAATATGGACCCGATCCAGTTTCAGAAACCCTGGTGGTACCGGACCACATTCAACTTGTCAGCTGATGATCTGAAGAAAAATGTTTCACTTCGTTTTAACGGAATCAGCAATCGTGCCGACCTCTGGATTAACGGGAAACTGGTGGAGGGCAGCGACAAATTAGCCGGAACTTTCCGGATGTTTACCTTTAACATCAATCCTTACATCAGGGAAGGAAAAAATACCATTGCACTGAAAGTGACGCAATACGCAAACGGAGAATATTTTCTTGGTTTCTGCGATTGGAACCCGCTGCCAACCGACCGAAGCATGGGTATTTTCAGGGAAGTTTTTCTCGAAATAAACGATGGAATCAAAATCAGGAGCCCTTTTGTTTATGCAAAGGTTGACACCGTTTCAAAAAGCGCGGCTCAACTTTTTGTTCAGGCCGAAATTGTAAACAGCACCAACAAACCGGTTACCGGAATTGTACGCGTGAATTACGAACTTGGCGCCGTTGAAAAAAAGGTAACAGTAAATGCCAACCAAACATTCTCCTGTAAATTCGACCCTTCTGAATTTTCCCAGTTATCAGTGAAAAATGTTGAATTGTGGTGGCCCAACGGAATGGGAAAACCAAACCTGTATAACCTCACCACCGAATTCATTAAAGGAAACAAGGTGATTGACAAGGTTGAAAAGAAATACGGAATCCGTGAAATCCAAAGCTACCTGAATGCCGATAAAAACAGGACTTTTGTAATTAACGGCAAATTTGTAATGCCAAAAGGAGGCGGCTGGGCCGACGACATCTTCCTGCGCGACACCCGCAAGTCGGTGGAGGCTCAGATGCGTTACATCCGTCACATGGGACTGAACAGCATCCGTTGCGAAGGATTCTGGGGCAAAGATGAAGACCTTTACAATCTCTGCGATGAATACGGAATTCTGGTTATGATAGGCTGGAACTGCATATGGGAATGGGAAGAATACCTGAACAAACCCTGTCATGAAAAATATGGCGGCGCTGTAACGACGGAAGACATCGACCTTTTGGCTGCCATGTGGAAAGACCAAATGCTGTGGCTGCGCAATCACCCGAGTATTTACATCTGGATGTTAGGCAGCGACAAACTTCCCCACCCCGATCTCGAAAAAAAATATGTTGAACTTTTTAAAGAATATGATCCTTCGAGGCCTTATTCAACTTCGGCAGGTGGAGCAGGAACCGAAAATAACAACATTGTAGCCGAAGTTCCGCTGGTAAGTGATATCAGCGGCCCAACCGGCATGAAAATGTTGGGCCCGTATGCCTGGACCCCCCCATATTACTGGTTTACTGACACAATGCTTGGTGGCGCTTACGGTTTTAACACCGAAACCTGCCCGGGTGCGGCAATTGCACCGCTTGCCTCGTTGAAAAAAATGATGCCTGAAAAAGCGCTTTGGCCAATCGATAAAAATTATTGGGAATACCACACCGGGCGTAACGAATTTACCACGCTCGACCGTGATATTAGTGCCATCAATTCACGTTACGGGAAATCAACAAATGTTGAGGATTTCGCTTACAAAGCACAGGTTAATAATTACGAAATCATGCGTCCGCAGTTTGAGGCATTTATTGCACACAAACCGAAAAGCACAGGATTGGTGCAGTGGCAGCTCAATTCGGCCTGGCCAAAACTCATCTGGCAGTTGTACGATACTTACCTCGAACCCAACGGTTCGTTTTATGGAGTGAAGAAGGCCTGCACACCGCTTCATGCCATTTACCGATATGGTTTCGACGATATTTACCTTGCCAATGAAGATTTGAATGTTGCCAAAAATCTGACAGTTAAAATCAGAATTTTCGATATTAATTCGAAGGAGATTTTTGCGGATGAATGGAAAGGCGAAATCGCCTCAAATATTTCGAAATTCATTTATAAATTACCGGAGATAAAAAATCTGACACCTGTTTACTTTCTCGACTTGAGAATTTACAACATTGAAAACCAGGAAGTTGACGACAATATTTACTGGCTTTCAACCAAAAAGGATGTACTTGATTATAATGCAGCAAAATCGCTTTCATGGCCGTTCTACACGCCAACCAAATCGTTTGCCGATTTCACTGCGCTCGACCGGCTTCCGAAGGTTAAACTTGAATACAATTACAAATATGGCAAAGACGATCAGTTTGGCATTGTAACTTTAAGTATAAAGAATCCATCAAAAGCAGTTGCATTCTTCAATTACCTGGATGTGGTTGATCCGCAAACCCTGCAACCTGTTTTACCGGTTTACTGGAACGACAATTATGTTACAATACTTCCGGGAGAAGAACGAAATTACGAAGCGAAATTCTTCCTTTCTGATTTCAAAGGAGAGAAACCAACTTTGGAAATCAGGGGTTGGAATGTTGATAAAGTCACACTTAACTGATTTATTTCCAAATAAATATATTTTAAAGAAGTAAAATTAATCATCAGTATGCAAAGAAATTATTTCATCGTTGTTCTCATCTTTTTCATCTTTTTCGTTATCTCTTTTCTGACCAACATTATTGGTCCGCTGGTTCCTGAAGTTATCAAAGGTTTCAGTGTTAGCAAAGGAATGGCCGGTCTGCTGAACTTCTCATTTTTCATTGCATACGGTGTGATGTCGGTTCCGGCCGGGATGCTTACAGAAAGGTACAAGGAGAAAAGGATGATTACAGCAGCTTTTCTTTTAGCCACAGTCGGTGCACTTTTATTTTCGTTTCTCCCGGCATTTGGAGTTTACCTTGTTTCCCTTTTCATGATCGGGATGGGAATGGCGATATTGCAGGTGGCAATCAACCCGTTACTGCGTGTTTCGGGAGGTGAAGAACATTTTGCATTTACTTCGGTTCTGGCACAGTTGTTTTTCGGAGGGGCATCGTATCTGAGCCCTTTACTCTATTCATATCTGGTTACGAACCTCACAGCAGGAAATACTTCAACCTTTCTTTTATCGACGTTAAACGGACTGGTACCTCCCGAATTGAAATGGGTTTCGATTTACTGGATTTTTGCAGTGATTGCTGCTGCCATGGCAATAATTATCCTTATTTCAAAATTTCCGAAAGTTGAATTAAACGAAGAAGAAAAAGTAGGCAGTTTCTCAACAATCAGGGAATTACTGAAAAACAGGACAGTAATTCTTTTCTTTTTCGGAATTATGGCTTACGTGGGAACAGAACAGGGCGTGGCAAGCTGGATATCGAAATTTTTAGAAGATTACCACGGAATGAGCCCCGAGGTTGAAGGCGCCCATGCAATTTCATGGTTTTGGGGATTGCTTACCATCGGATGCGTTCTCGGACTTGGATTGCTGAAGTTAATTGACAGTAAAATTGTTCTGAGAATTTTTGTTCTGGCAGCCATGATTTCGCTTGCAACAGCGCTTTTTACCGGTAATGGAAAAATTGCTTACTACGGTTTTATCATGGTCGGATTTTTTGCCTCTGTAATGTGGTCGGTTGTGTTTTCGCTGGCGCTGAATTCCCTGCCGGGCAATCACGGTGCATTTTCAGGAATCCTTTGTTCCGGAATCATTGGCGGAGCAATCGTCCCGCTTATTGTTGGCATAATTGGCGATGCATTCGGATTAAGAGTCGGAATGTCGTTCGTGTTTATTACCTTAAGCTACTTGTTGAGCATTACTTTCTGGGCAAAACCACTGATAAAAAATAAAACATTCAGTTTTAAAGCTGAAAGGAGATAAAATGAATTTGAAACTGAGTTTTATTATTGATGACTCACCCTCTTCTCCCTCTCTGCTCGTAGAGAGGGACGATTGTATCGCAGATGCAATCAGGGTGAGTGAAAAGAACGAGTTTTAAATTAATAGACAAGAAATAAAAATCAATTTTAAACGCAATAAAATCAAAAAATATCATGAGCAAATTAGCAATAAATGGCGGAAAGCCAATGAAGGATGTTAAAACCAATCCCTGGCCAAAATGGCCGGTTTGGGACGAAAAGGAAGAAAAAGCTTTACTCGAAGTTTTAAACAGCGGAGTGTGGTCGTACAACGGCCCCAAAGAAGTGGAATTCAATGCACGGTTTGCTGAATACACCGGAGTGAAATATGCAATATCGGCTGCCAACGGAACAGTAACCCTGCAAATGGCTTTGGAAGCCTGCGGCGTTGGTGTAGGCGACGAAGTAATCCTTCCGGGTCTTACCTGGCAGGCAACTGCTGCTACCATCCTTGATGTAAATGCTGTACCAATTCTTGTCGATGTTTGCGAAGACTCTTGGTGCATCGACCCGAAAGCAGTTGAAGCAGCCATCACACCACGTACAAAGGCCATCGTACCGGTTCATTTGTACGGCAGTTTTTCCAACATGGACGAAATCATGCGTATTGCAAAAAAACACAACTTGTATGTAATCGAAGACTGCGCCCACAAACACGGAGGTGAGTGGAACGGCAAAAAAGCAGGCAGCATCGGCGATATCGGAAGTTTCAGTTTCCAGTTGTCGAAACACCTTACAGCCGGTGAAGGCGGCGTGGTAACCACCAACAGTTTCGAACTGGCTGAAAAGCTTGATGCACTGCGCAACTGCGGTCGCCGCCCGGTGATGGAAGAAATGGCTGATAAAGGCGCCGGTGTGTATGTTGACCAGGGAAATTTCCTTCAGTCTGGCAACTACAGGATTACCGAATTTCAGGCTGCCATCCTCATCGAAGGATTGAAAAGGATGCCTGAACAAAACAAAAACCGCGACGCCAACGGCATTTACCTCAACTCGCTG
>JBBIPU010000140.1:0-10562 GCA_037442685.1 Draconibacterium sp.
ATTTGTTTTGTTACTTCGATTTTCGCAGTCCGGGAAAATAATACATGACATTTGAAATTTGGGCTCCCAAAACTGACATCGACTGTTATGAACCGAATATCCGGATGAAATCTGAATATATTTATTTGTGGTATTAGGTTGAAATCCAGATATTAAGTCAAATTTCTGAAACCTATTTTATCTCGCTGAAATACCGCATAAACTGCACCCTTTCATAAATTTCAGGATTTTCATTTGCCGCCTGTGCTAGTTTTCCGCGGAACTGATCCAGATAATTAAATCCGCGGTCTTCCATCCAGTCGGTAATGAAATTCAGCATTGTCGGAATATATGCCGGACCATGTTTGTAAAGCGCTGAAACAACTTGCGTTACATTTGCCCCTGCAAGTAACTGTTTTATTACATCCTCGCCATCGTGAATTCCGGTCGATGCAGCAATACTCATTTTGGTTCTTTTCGACATTATCGACACCCAGCGCAGTGAGTTTGAAATATCGTGAGGCGAACTTAAAATATCAGCAGTGGTGACTTTCAGATTCTTAATATCGATATCGGGACTTGAAAAACGATTAAACAACACAATCCCGTCGGCACCATTTTCTTCAAGTTGAAGAATTACTTTTCCAAGATTTGAAAAATAAGGGCTGATTTTTACCGAAACCGGTATTTTTACAATGCTTTTTACTTTTTTCAGAATCGAAATACATGATTGTTCATTTTCAGTACAGTTTTTTTCAAAACTGAAAGGCATCACAAAAATATTCAGTTCAAGTGCGTCGGCGCCGGCCTGTTCGATTTGCCGGGCAAAATTGGTCCACTCGTTTGCAGTAACTGCATTTATGCTCGCGATCACTGGAATCTGCACATTTTTTTTAGCCTTACTGATTGTATTGAGGTATCCCGACAATTCCCTTTCTTTAATATGAAGGTCAATATAATCAAATGTTTCAGAGTGGTCGGCGTACATCAGGTTGTCTTCCTGAGCCTTTCTTAACCGGTGTTCTGCTTCGAGAAGAATCTGTTCCTCAAATATCGATTTCAAGACCACAGCACCGGCTCCATTCTTTTCCATTTCGACAACATCCTTAACAGAGTGCGTCAATCCTGAACTTCCTGCCACGATTGGATTCCGTAAGTTCAATCCAAGGTATTTTGTACTTAAATCAGCCATTTATTCTAATTTTTTATAATGAAAAAGAAACTAATTATTCTGCTTTGCCAATTCCAGAATGTATTTGTGAATTCCTGCGGCTGCATGGCGACCGTCGCCCATTGCAAGGATTACTGTAGCCCCGCCACGGACAATATCGCCACCGGCAAAAATCTCAGGAACTGACGATTGCATGGTTTCGGGGTTGACCACTATTGTACCCCATTCTGTCACTTTCAGATGGGCCAGACTTCTTGGAATAAGCGGATTCGGGGAAACGCCGACACTTACAATCACTGTATCCACGTCGATAAAGAACTCTGAACCTTCCATTGGTATTGGTCTTCTGCGACCTGATTTATCGGGTTCTCCAAGTTCCATTTTCTGGATTTTCATCCGGTTCACGCGGCCATTTTCATCGGCATAATATTCCAGCGGATTGTGAAGGTTCATAAATTCAATGCCTTCTTCCTTTGCATGTTTCACTTCTTCGATCCTGGCAGGCATTTCCGCTTCAGAACGGCGGTAAATGATCATTGCCCTTTCTGCTCCCAGCCGTTTTGCAGTTCTCACAGAATCCATTGCAGTGTTACCACCACCGATTACTGCAACATTTTTTCCGCTGATTACCGGTGTGTCGTATTCCGGATTGGCAGCATTCATCAGGTTTACACGGGTGAGATATTCATTTGAGGAGAAAATTCCATTGTAATTTTCTCCCGGAATGTTCATGAAATTAGGCAATCCGGCTCCGCTACCCACAAAGAATGCTTCGAAACCTTCTTTTTTAAGATCGTCGAATGTGGCGGTTTTCCCAACAATGAAATTTGTCCTGAATTTGATCCCCATTTTTTTCATGATTTCAATTTCCACGTCAACCAATTCGTTGGGCAGCCTGAATTCAGGAATTCCATATTTCAGAACGCCGCCAATTTCGTGAAGCGCTTCAAAAACATAGACATCGTAACCATATTTTGCCAGGTCACCGGCGGCTGCAAGTCCGGCGGGGCCTGATCCGACAACTGCCACTTTGATGTGATTGGATTTTTCGATTACAGGAACTGCCATATTTCCGCTGTTCCGCTCCCAGTCGGCTGCAAAACGCTCGAGATGACCGATTGCAACCGGGATTTTATTCATTTTTACAGTGTAAAAGCATTGCAGTTCGCACTGTTTTTCCTGTGGGCAAACCCGTCCACAAACTGCCGGAAGCGCATTTGTCTCTTTCAGAGTAACCGCGGCACCGGCAAAATTTCCTGCTTCAATGTTTTTTATAAATTTCGGAATGTTGATTCCTACAGGGCATCCAGTCATGCACGTCGGATCAACACAGTCAAGACAACGCCGGGCTTCCGAAACTGCCATTTCCTCTGTTAAACCGCAGTTCACTTCAATAATGCTTTTATTCCTGATTTCCGGTTCTTCCTCGGGCATGCGAACACGTTCCATCGAAGTGCGGTCCTTTGCTTTCATGCTTTTGCGCAGTTCCTCGCGCCAGGGCTGATTGCGTTGTTCTTTCAGATATTCAATTATGTTTTCCATGGTCTGTTACGCTTCAATGGTTTGCATATATTTTTCGTACGCCTTAATTTCCTGGTCTTTATATGCTCCAAGCCTCGAAAGCATTTCGTCGAAATTTACCTGGTGCGCATCGAATTCGGGACCATCGACACAGACAAATTTTGTTTTACCGCCCACACTCACCCTGCAGGCGCCGCACATTCCCGTTCCATCTACCATAATTGTATTCAGGCTTGCAAAGGTGTGAATGTTGTATTTTTTTGTCGTCAGAGCTGCAAATTTCATCATAACTGCCGGACCGATAACCACTGCAAGATTCACTTTCTCTCGGTTGATCACTTCTTCCATTCCGGCCGTAACCAACCCTTTTTTACCGTAACTGCCATCGTCAGTCATAACAATTACTTCATCCGAATTCTGCCGCATTTGCTCTTCAAGAATAACCAGATCTTTTGTTCTTGCTGCGAGTACTGTAATCACACGGTTGCCGGCCTTTTTGAATCCTTCAACAATCGGTAATAATGGTGCCACTCCGACACCTCCGCCGGCACAAAGCACTGTACCCACGTTTTCGATGTGAGTTGCCTGACCAAGCGGGCCCACTACATCGGTAATTTCATCGCCTACTTCAAGATTGGTCAGCTTACCTGAAGTAACGCCCACTTTTTGTACAACGAGTGTTATGGTCCCTTTCTTCTGGTCTGAAGCTGCGATGGTAAGCGGAATACGTTCCCCTTTTTTTCCTATTTTAATGATGACAAAATGCCCCGGCTTGCGGGATCTGGCAATTTCAGGAGCCTCGAGAACAATTTTTACCACATGTTTCGAGAAATACTCCTTTTCTATTATTTTGTTCATGAACTGATTCTGTTCTTTTTAAAATTTGACGCAAAATTAGAATTTTTTTCAAAGCTTGAAATCGTAAAACATTATATGGATTTATTGTAAATAACAGATATGATTGCCTGAAAATCAAATTATTTTAATTTTTAAAAGAGTGAATCTATTATGTTATTAAATCCGTTTAAGCAGAAAAAAGTCATGAAGTTAAATGCAATCGGTTTTATAGGAGGAGGAAGAATCACCAGGATTTTCCTTAACGGTTTTAAAAATAAATCGGTCAGGTTTGAAACCCTGAAAGTGTTTGAACCTGATGTTACAGTGCTTAAATCGCTTGTTAAAAAATTTCCTGAAATTAAAAAGGCTGCAATTGTTGAATCGGCTGCTGTTCAGCCACTTGTTGTTATTTCTGTGCATCCTTCCGTGGTTCCTGAAATATTGAAAAAAATGAAGGATGTGGTTGACGAAAATACAGTGGTGGTATCGCTT
This sequence comes from Draconibacterium sp., assembly GCA_037442685.1. Lineage (GTDB taxonomy): Bacteria > Bacteroidota > Bacteroidia > Bacteroidales > Prolixibacteraceae > Draconibacterium. Next base: position 4,001 of record JBBIPU010000140.1, read on the forward strand.
GCGCCAAAAATAACCATTAAAAAAATGGCAGAGGTTTTGCCGACAAAAAAACTGGTCAGGATGATTCCAAGCGCAACTTCGTTTATCAATAAAGGTTTTAATCCGGTTGCTTTTCACCCTGAAATGGAGGAAAAGGATAAAAAACAAATTGCCGAAGTATTTAAACCACTTGGAAAAATCTTTGAAACCGAAGAATCGAAACTGGAAAGTTATGCAATTATTTCTGCAATGTTGCCAACGTATTTCTGGTTTCAGTGGCTTGAAATAGAGAAAATTGCAGGTGAAATCGGACTTTCATCGAAGGAAGCAAGAAAAGCGGTGTGGCTGAGCATAAAAAAATCAGCTGATCTTTTTTACAATTCAGGATTGACACAGGAAGAAGTGATGGATTTAATCCCGGTAAAACCGATTAATGATGCGGAAACACAGATTACTGATATTTTTGACACTCATTTGATGAAATTTTACAATAAAATAAAACCTTAAACAAATAAATTGTGGCGTTCTTTTTTGAACTGATTTGATTCATAACATCTTCGTTTTTGGTTTTTCAATCCGATAATTAATATTTTTAGGGTCTGATAAAAAATTACCCTGTTGTGCTTTAATGAAGAAATACTGGTCATATATTTTCATCCTTCTTTTGCTTATAATTTTGATTATTGGTGTTTTAAACAAGAAATCGCTCAATCAATTCGTTTCCGGAAAGTTAAAAGAGCAAACGACTGTGTCTGATTTCGCGACAGTTTTGCAATTGATTGATTCAAAATACAATTACGTCGAAAATGGATTGAAATACGATTTCACCCTGATCGAATTCAGTTCTGATAACTGTGTGCCGTGCAAACAAATGAAACCAGTTCTTGAAGAATTAAGGAATTCGGAAGAACCAAAAGTTAATGTGATCGTGCTGAATACTTTGCAGCCTGAAAATCTTCCGTGGATGAAATATTTCGGAATTTCTGCTATGCCAATGCAGATTTTGCTTGATAAAAACGGAAAGGAATTTTTTAGGAATTATGGTTTTATTCCTGCCCGTGAACTACTGGAGAAAATGAATCAGCAAAGGAAATAATACCCGATTTTGAATTGTGGGATAGGCCGACCAAAAAGTTTCTTCTGATTGTCATTTCGATCCCGATTTTATAGGGAGAGAAATCTATTTCATTGAAATACAGATGTTTAAAATTCGCTCAACATGACAAAAAACTATGAAAGTTTACTTTTTGGTCGGCCTCAAAATGGTTGGAGTTAGAAACTACGATTCCCTTCAACGAAATCAGTGACTGTCGATTCCGTAAAGCATTAAAAAAGAATGCATCAGAATTTTATGGATTTCAGCAAGGTATTCATTCACAGCTTTTGTACTTCCGGGAAGTGCAAAAATCAGTGTTTTATTTTTTACCCCTGCCACCGACCTGCTTAACAGGGCGTTAGGTTTTTCCATTCCGTATTTTAACCGAATCATGTCCATAATTCCCGGAATTTCGAGGTCGATAAACTGTTTTACAATATCGGGGGCAATATCACGCGGACCAATTCCAGTGCTCCCGGTGGTGTAAATTATATCGAAATCTGATTCAATTGCCTGCTGCAATTCTTTTTCCAGCAGTTGCTTTTCGTCAGGAATAACCACGCGACCAGTTTCGCATAAATAAGCCTGGCCATTAAACCAGTCTTTTGAAAGTTTTTCAATCAGCGGCCCGCTTTTATCCTGGTAAATACCTTCCGAAGCCCTGTCGCTCAGTGTTATCACTTTTATTCTGAATACTTTCGGAATGTAAGTCAGGGCGTCGTTTTCATTTAAAATTCCTGGTTTGATCACCCTGCAAAAAATGCCTTCCTTTGGCATCACACAATCTCCGGTTTGTTTAAAAATTTCGCAATTGGTGCCGTGGCATTTTTTACCGATCTGGGTGATTTCGAGTTCCACATTTTCATTCATCAGTTTGTCGAAGGGTTTGGTTTTATGTACCGGAAATCCCTGGGTGGTAATGTTTTCTGCAAATTCACCAAATCCGATTTTCCGGCCCAGCTCCTTTTCAAAACTGAGTATGCTTTCTTCGGCTAATAAACTTACCTGCCTGTGCCATTTTCCCGCATGAGCGTCGCCTTCAACACCAAGCGGGGTAAGGATTATCTGTTTCCGGGGAGTTTTTATTGTTCCCTTTTTTTCGGAAATGTTCAGTGATTTTATGATACAACTATTTTGTGCCATGTCATTTGGTATTATGTCATTTTAACGAGGTACTAGGAGAAATCTATGATATAAATGATTTCTCACCTCCGTGCCTCCGGTTCTAAATGCCACATTAAAAAATGTCTTGTTTTTCCTTCGAATCGAGTTTTATATCAGTAATTTTCATTTGCCTGTCAACTGCTTTACACATATCGTAAATAGTGAGAAGCGCAATGTTCACGGCGGTTAATGCTTCCATTTCAACACCGGTTTTTCCGGTGCATTTTACCGTGCTTTCCACTTCAATTCCATTTTCTTTCACCATTGTTTTTACATCGACTTTTGTTAGCATCAGTGTGTGACAAAGCGGAATTAATGCCGGAGTTTGCTTTGCCGCCTGAATTCCGGCAATTTCGGCAATTGTCAGTACATCTCCTTTTTTTATCAGGTTTTCTTTTATCAATTTAATTGTTTCAGGTTGAAGTTGAATAAATCCTGATGCTTTAGCAATGCGTTCCTGGTCGGGTTTGTTACCAACATCCACCATATTTGCTTTCCCTTCGTTATTGAGATGTGATAATTTGCTCATATTTTATCCTCCGATATTTGAAAATTCATGCGATTCTGTACCGATTCCTTTTTCCGGTTTAAATTCAACAGCCTGACGAAATGCTTCGTGGATACCTGTTTCGCGCACATTAAATCTCAATCCTGAATGCAGGCAGGGAACGAGATATCCGTCGGCAGTCAGACGCAACCGGTTACAAATTTCGCAAATCCCTCCGTAACCTCCTTCCACCGCATCAAAATCACCCGTTTTCAGGTTCATTTGACGGATAAACCGAAGTTGCAGATTTTTCTCATTGCAGAACTTTCTGACTTCCGCTTCATCTTCTTCATTTACCCCCGGGATGCGAACAAAGTTAATTTTGACTGGCTGCAGATCAGCTTCAATTGCGGCATCAATTCCTTTTAAAACATCGTCAAGATTGCCAACCCGTGTTATTTTTCTGAATTTTTCAGGATTTAAGGTATCGAGACTGATATTTATCCGGTGTAACCCTGCTGCTTTTAATTCAGTCGCTTGTTGTGGAAGAAAAACGCCGTTGGTAGTCAAAGTAATTTCTTCGATTCCTCCGACGCCGGAAATCATTTGTACAAGTTTATGCAAATCCCTGCGCACCAGTGGCTCACCACCTGTCAGCCTGATTTTTTTCAACCCAAGTTGCGCACCCACTTTTACAATTTCTGCAATTTCATCATAAGAAAGGATATCTTCGTGTTTTTTCAATGGAACACCTTCAGCAGGCATGCAATACAGGCATCGGAAATTACAGCGGTCGGTAACCGAAATCCGGAGATAATTTATTCGTCGGTTAAAGCGGTCTAACATAAACAAGTTCTCCTTTTTTTATTTCGGTTTGTCCAACCTGAATTTCCATCAGTGCGTTGGCGTAAATCAACGCATTGATATGTGCAGACCCGTGAAACGGGATGGCTTCTACAAGCCCTTCTTCATTGATCACAACCGGTTGCAGATGAAGCCGGTCGGCCTTTCGCTGATTAAAATCGAAACCGGTTTTTGCTTTGATTCTTAAAGGCTGAAAATTTGCTCCAAGCAGTTTATAAATTACAGGTTTGGCGATCAGTTCGAATTGTGCCAGCGACGAAACCGGATTTCCCGACAATCCGAAACAATATTTATTTTTCCTGTACGAAAACGTCATTGGATTTCCGGGCTTGATTCCGGTGCGGTCCCATAAAATATTGAATCCCTGTTTCTTCAATATTTCAGGGATGAAATCGAAATCACCAACCGACGCACCCCCGGTAAAAATCAGATAATCGCTTTTTTCAAATGTTTTTTCAAGTAACCCGGTTAATTCATCGAAATTATCTTTGGCAAGCCCGATGTAATCGACTTCGAGGTTCATTTTCCGGAGTTGTGAAATGAGCTGGCTTGCATTGCTGTTCCTTATTTTGCCGTAAACAGGTTTTTCACCGGGTTCAACCAGCTCGCTGCCGGTTGCAATCAAAGCGATTTTTGGCAATGCAGATACTTTCACCGTGGTTTTTCCGACTCCGGCCATCACTGCCATTTGCGAAAAGTTTATTATTGTGCCTTTTTTTATCAGAAGTTCGCCGGTTTTGTAATCTTCTCCCCGATATAAAATATTTTTGAAGGTTTTGGGATTGGTGCATCGAACGCTGTTTTCTCCGGCCCGTTCCGATTCTTCCACCTTAAAAACGCAGTCACATCCATCAGGAACAGCGGCGCCTGTCATTATTTTCACACACTGGTTTTTACCGACCTTTTTTGTTGAAATCATTCCGGCCTGAATGGTTTCCAGAATCTCGAGTTCGTTTTCAATATCTTCAAAATGACAGGCAAAGCCATCCATTGCCGATTTGTGAAATGGCGGCATGTCGGTATCAGCAAAAATATCTTCCTGTAAAATCCGGTTAAAGGAATCTTTTAAATCAACTTCTTCTGTCGCAAAATCGGGTTTCAGAGTTTTTATTTTTTCCTGTATTTCTTCGAACTTGTTCATTTTTATTGTTTTAATCTGAATTGCCCGCAGTGTATTTCAATCTTATTAATATCAAAATCGAATTCAGATCCGTCATTATTTACCATAACCGGCGAATAACTGGTCAGGTGCTTTTTTACAATTTCATCTCCGGTGCGTTTAACAAACAAAAACAATCCCGGCTCAACAAATTCGTGTAATCCGCCTGATTCACAAACTACCGGTTGTTTCCGGATCAATGGGTGAATGTATTTCCAGGCTTCTTCCAAATGTTCTTTTTGCGCCATTACAAAATATACTTTTTTTGCACCTGCCTGTAACATCAGTGAGCTGTCTTTCGAAATCATCTGTTTTTCTTCAGTTACAATAAAATGATCGTTTCTGTAAACCAAATCAGGTTCATTAAAATTATGAAAATGAGATGAAATCTTTACACCTGTAACTTCATTTTCTTGAGCCAGAAATCGGATAATCCTGCATGCCAGTGTTGTTTTGCCTGCATTCCTGCCATTTCCTGCAATAAGCAAAAGATTTGGCATCACGATCATTTCATTTTTCTCCGTTCTGTTCATTTATAAAAACAATAATTTGTAACTGGCAAAAATCAGTACCACCGAAAGCGCGTATTTCAAAGCCCTGTCGGTAATTTTATAACTTCCCATGTATGAACCCAGAAGACCTCCCAGAACTGCTGCTCCAAGCATGTATCCGATTTCGGGTGTGACCTGGATTCCCTGTGAGAATTGTCCGGATAATCCCGAAACCGAGTTGATCAGAATAAAAGCTGCCGACACCGCCGCAGTTTCTTTCATTGTTCCCCATTTCAGCAGAATTATTATCGGACTGAGAATTATTCCGCCGCCAATCCCGATCAGACCACTTAAAAAACCAAGAATAATCCCGATGATGTATGCCATCGGTTTATTGACGGGATTTAATTCATCGTTCTGATATTTAGGGCGATACAGCATACGTGCAACCGCAATAATCAGAAAAACTCCAAGTATTGCTTTGTAAACTTTCGGGTTGACAGTGATCATTCCACCGATAAAAGCAAACGGAACTGAGGTGATGATAAACGGAAGTAATAATTTAAACCTGAAATGGCCGTTTCTGGCGTATGAAATAAAGGCAATTGAGGAAACAAAAATGTTTAATATCAACGCTGAGGGGCGCATAAATCCGGGCGAAAAATTAAAAAGTGCCATCAATGCCAGATAGCCGCTTGCGCCTCCGTGCCCGACTGATGAGTACAAAACTGCCATCAGAAAAACAAGCAATAAAAACAGAATCTCTGTCATTTTATTCGATTTTAATAATCAATGGAAAGTTTAAAAAGCTGATTTACTGAAGATAACATTATATGCTTTTTCTCCTTTCCAATTTATTCCGAAACCTTCCGGAATAAGGGAGGATAACCTGTTTCCGGGTTATCCCAACGGCCACAGCACCATATTTTTATTGCAGGTGAAATGGCTCGGAGAATAATTTCTGGCTGCAAAAATATAAACATTCGTTTACAAAAGAATTATAAGCAACAGAAACTTCATTGGAAAGTTAAAAACATTAAATTGATTGTTCCGCATAAAATGAAAAAGTCAACGCCTGTGTTAATTGTTGAAAAAATCAGTTCTGAAAAGAAAATGTCTGATCAAAGAGCAATTCATGAAGTTATTCACAGAAAAAACCAAACCTGAATTGTAAACCAATTTAAATTTTGTTTTACGGTTAATAAATTCGATTAAAAAAATCGCCGATTTCTGAACATTCAGAATTATTTGCATTTACATTTGCAACTTATTGAAGGTGAAATATGTTTTAATATCAAATTAAAAACAAGCAATTATTAATT
>JBBIPU010000141.1:0-10431 GCA_037442685.1 Draconibacterium sp.
ATGCAGAAACTCAATTTTAAAACCAGCATCGACCTTTTGAAATTTGCAATCCGCAACAACCTGATCAATGTTTAAAGGATTTTAAACGCAAGTCAAAGGTTCTCATATTTCAGACCACGCCAAAACTTTCCGGAGATCACTTTTACTTTTTATACCAAATTGAATAATAATGTAGTCCAAAGATCATCTGGTATAATGCCGATGGATAGTAATGTTAAGTACAATCGAGAATTCGAAGATTGGACTAATACATTACTCCAATCGGTATTCCACATTCATCCATTTACTCAATCACTCATTCACCTGTCTCCACATTCTCTTAACACTAATTTAAAATCGGCCTGAAAATTTATCAGTGAAACACTGAATTTCATACTAACCGGCACTATTACAGTCATTTGTTAATAATTTGTTCCCTACTTTTATTTCCCGGTAAGTTTTAATTCCGATACATTAAAACGGAAGTAAAACAGAAAAAATAAATATCAATCACCTTTAAAAATTTATATTATGTCGAATGCATACGAAGTAAAAGTAAACGATTTCATGGCAAAACTGATTGCCAGGAATCCCAACGAACTGGAGTTTCATCAGGCAGTTCAGGAAGTAGTTGAATCGGTAATGCCGTTTATCGAAGAAAATCCTCATTACAAACAGGCCAAAATCCTCGAAAGGATGTCGGAACCTGAAAGAGTGATCATGTTCCGTGTTCCCTGGCAGGACGATAAAGGCGAAATCCAGATCAATAAAGGTTATCGCATTGAAATGAGCAGCGCCATCGGGCCGTATAAAGGCGGATTGCGTTTTCACCCGACAGTAAACCTTGGCGTGTTAAAGTTCCTGGCTTTTGAACAGGTTTTCAAAAACAGCCTTACCACTCTTCCGATGGGTGGTGGAAAAGGAGGTTCCGATTTCGATCCGAAAGGAAAATCGAACAACGAAGTGATGCGTTTCTGCCAGAGTTTTATGACTGAATTGCAGCGCCACATCGGGCCAAACACCGATGTTCCGGCTGGTGATATTGGTGTTGGCGGTCGCGAGATTGGATACATGTACGGCCAGTACAAAAGGTTGAGAAACGAATTCACCGGAGTGCTTACCGGAAAAGGGATCGAATGGGGAGGAAGTCTGATCAGACCCGAAGCCACTGGTTACGGAACTGTTTATTTTGCCGAAGAAATGCTGAAAATGCGGGGAATGGAAATGAAAGGGAAAACCGTAACGGTTTCGGGCTCAGGAAATGTGGCCCAGTATGCAGTTGAAAAAGTGAACATGCTTGGCGGTAAAGTGATAACCCTTTCCGACTCGAATGGATTTATTTATGACCCGGATGGTATTGACGATGAAAAACTGGCATTTGTGCTTGAGCTGAAAAATGTAAAAAGAGGCCGGATACAGGAATATTGCGATGTTTACAAAGGTGCAAAATATTACGAAGGCAAACGTCCGTGGGGCGTAAAATGTGATATTGCGCTGCCATGTGCCACCCAGAATGAGATAAACGAACAGGAAGCGCTGACTCTTGTTGAGAACGGTTGTTATCTTGTGGCTGAAGGCGCCAACATGCCATCGACACCGGAGGCAATTGAAGTTTTTCTGAAAGCAAAAATCATGTATGCTCCCGGAAAAGCATCGAATGCCGGCGGTGTTGCAACATCGGGACTTGAAATGACACAAAACTCGATGCGCCTGCCATGGACACGCGAAGAAGTGGATGCACGCCTGCACCAGATCATGTGCGATATTCACAGCACCTGCGTAAAATATGGCAAGGATGGAGATTACATCAACTATGTAAAAGGCGCCAACATCGGCGGTTTTATCAAGGTTGCCGATGCAATGATTGCCCAGGGTTTGGTATAATACCCAATTAAGTACAATATTTCAAAGCCCTGTCCGGTTTATTCCAGGCGGGGCTTTTTTAATTGAACCTGCAGCAAAAAAGGAGGCCGGAGTTGATCCGGCCCCAAAAACCAAAAATTCATTTTTCATGAAAAAATCCACCAGCAATTAAATTTAGTACAGTTATTGTTTAATAAACTGCATCGAATGATTTCCTTTATTGCTGTTAAGTTTTAACAGGTATGTCCCCGGAACAAAGTTGCGGCAATCAATTTTTATTTCTTCCGTGTTTTGATTTATTCTCATCTCTTTTACCGGACTGCCGTTAACCGAGTAAATCAGCACTCTTTCCACTTCAAAATCCTTATCGATTCTTACCGTTAAAATTTCGTGAACCGGATTTGGGTAAACCAGAATTCCTTGCATCAGCTCCACATTTTCATCAGGTTGAACAGTTGATTTATCTGCAATAATACCACTTTTTGTAATGCTGTATTCTACATGAAGCAGCGGTGCCATTCCTGATGGGGTCCCTTCAAATGATTCGGCAGTGCGAGTTCCTGTCCCGGTAATAATAAATGCCATGCTGTTTCCCGAAGCCCAGCCTGTGCGGTTGATAATTTCCTGTACGATGGTTTTCACATCATTTGATTGATAAACACCGGAAGCCGACCATGTTCCGGGTGCCCAGGGTACATTCGACGTGGTTTTTTTGCGTGAAGAAATATTCTTTGAAGTAGCTAAAAAAGTGGGTGCATTATCGGTAGCTTCACCATGAATAATTAGTGATGCTGTTCCCGATGAAGCTTTGTCGGCCACAAACTCAATGTAAGCTTTTGCAATGGTTGCACCCTTTGGTACTGCCAGACCTTTAAATCGTAACCCGATGATCTGGTTGCCGGTTGTTTTAGATTCATAAACAATATTCAGAACCGGATGGATTAATACAACAGTCCCTTTTGAATATTGCTCAGCGTCATCGCTTCCATCTGATATCCTTTTATCAATAGTATAGCTGACTGGCGGTACAACAGGCTGAATGGTAATGGCGACAGGCGATGAAACCGTTACAGCACCAAGATTATCAGTTGCTTTGGCCGTTAAGGAATAGTTTCCTGCTAATGCTCCTGTCCAGTTATACGAATAGGGTGAAGAAGTATCTTCACCGAGTAATGTTGCTCCCTGGTAAAACTCAACTTTTGCAACGCTTCCATCATTATCGGAGGCCGTAGCATTAATGTTAATCTGATCGTCCACATAAAAAGTTGATCCGTTGGCAGGACTGGAAATTGATACTACCGGTGCCTGGTTGGCAGTTCCCTGGATAAATACCGGTGACGAAATAGCTTCATCTCCATCAGCTTCGGTTACTTTCACATAAAAATAGTCCTTGTCAATACCAGCGAGTGTGCGGGTAATGGTTACATTATTCACCCATGGATTCAGATTAATGGTTTCGGCAACCGCTCCGTTTTTCATCAAAACCACTTTAGTGAAAGATTCGTTTAAGTCTTCATCTTTGGCATTGATTTCAATACTGAGTTTTCCCCCGGTTACGGTTGAACCCATTTCAGCCCCGTTAACTTTAAGTGAAAGCGAAAGATTTTTATCGAGCGTGGAAAAGAACCTGCGGGCAATAAAGGCATTCATGATTTCGGTTCGGTTCAGGGCTGTTGCGAGAACACCAACACGCCAGGGAGTTCTTGTTCCCCAGGAGGATTCATGGTTGTCGTCGCTGCCGGCTGCACCGATTTTCCATTTGCGTATCAAAGCTTCATCAAAATAACTTTTATTGCCGTCATTGCTGTAAAAGCCATCGTTGTAATAGTATTTGCCAAAGCCATCTACATCGTTCCACAATTCCATACCTACAAACTTATTTGAGGGACTATTTGTAAACTTATTAAACTCCTGAAATGCCCACCAGGCCCATCCCGGATGGTTGAAAAATGCAATCCCGTTGCGGGCATTCACCCAGGTAAGCAATCCGGTAAAATTGCTGGTGGGTGACGAAAGTGCACATCTGTCTTCGGTATTGATAACAGATACATGTCCATAAGTGATTGAAGACCACTCAAAACCGTAAAAAGTGGTAAAAACACCATCCTGGTTATAAGAATTTGCCGCATTTTTTATGGTGGTCCATTCCGTGTCATCCATCAGTTCAGAATGATCGGCCAGACTGAAAAAGTCAAGCCCGGCAGTGTTTTTTGCAAAATTATAAGCCTGGTCGGGAGTACCGGTACCATCCGAAACCCCGGTGTGGTTATGCAGATGTCCATAATAAACATTATAGCCACCGATATTTGGATGTTGGGCTATTGCAAAAATACAACCGAAGCAAAAGAAAATTGTCAGGAAGAAGACAGGTAAATTATTCAGTTTCATAACAGTATATTTTAAATTATTTTCGAAAATATCAAAGAATCCGCTGATAAACTGCCTATTAAATTTACTGAAAATCAAGGCGTAAGTCAAGGAAACGGAGAAATATTTTATTATAAACCTGAAATGGTAAATCAGTGTAATTTAGTATAAAACATTTGGCATTTCAACCTATGCAATAGAGTGATAAAAGGAAATGAATTGTACACACCAATTGAAAAATCCTGCAAGACAGTAATTGTCAACAATCCCGGGCAGAAAACCGGTATTGCAATTTCCCTGATTTTTCCGTAAATTATGATAAAAAAAAAGATGAAATCAAAAGGTAAAAAATCCTTATTAATGGGCATCCCGAGCTGGGGACTCGCATTACTTACATTGGTTGTGGCTTTTGTGGTTCTGATGGTTGTGGGTGATATTATTGCTGCTATTTTCAAAATATCAGATGATAATACAGCAGCTGAACTGATATTATATATGTTTTATAATCTCATTATTGCAGCCGGTTGTTTTTTTATTTGCCGGCACGATTACAAAAGTGTCTGGTATGTGCCCGTATTATGCAATGTGGCTGGAATTTTCGCGGCTATTGTGGAACCAAATTTCTGGATAAGCTCACTCTGGATTGTAATTTGCAGCGGGTGGATATTATCGCTGGCTGCTGCTTTTGCGGGTTCATATTTGGGTAAAAAAGCCTCGGCCAAAATGGTAATGGATGAACGCTGAAAGCAGAAAAATAAAGTGACATTTTCAATATTCCTTCTCATTTCAGAAAATAGTCTGCCGCAAGGAGGGAGCGGATTGCGGTTAAAGGCGAACAGGAATGCAAAGTGATGGTTTACTTTTCTAAATTTACAGGCCCGTCTTCAACTAAAAAATGATATCAGCTTTAAAAACAAATTTGATTATAGCCGCAGTCACCTCCTTTATTTCGTTCTAAAGGCAGGAGGGAAAATTCTGACAGTAAAACTTTATTGCTTTACTATTTTATACACCTGTTTTCTTTGTTCCCCTGCCTGCAGGAAATATAAACCAGGCACAAGACTGCTAATATTAATGGTTGCTTCAGGGTTCAACCGGCCCGATAAAACCTGTCGGCCTGCCTGGTCTGAAATAACAAAAGTGTCTTCTTTGATACCTGTTGTTTTTACCTTAATAAAATCAGTTGCAGGATTCGGGTAAACCGAAATGCCGGCCAGCAACTTGTTTTCAGAAACGGCTGTAACTGCCTGAACTATAATCTTTCCTTTCATTCCCAACGAAGCGTGCGGAGTACAAACAAAGTAGTGAGTTCCGGTTCCCAGTTTATCGGGCAGCAACAGACCTCCGCCATAAGGAGTTTCGAATCCACTGGCGAGATGAGAATTTCCACCCTGGCTCCAGGTCCTTTCGTCCACTTCCGATGCATTATGATATGCCGAAAGTTCAAACTTTACCGAGTCGCCTGTATTTATGGTGATTACATCAGGCGTAAATTTGTACCCCGAGTAGGTTACTTTCCAGACAGTGCTGAATCCTGAAAAGCTGAATGACAAAAAAAGCATTGAAAGTAAAATTCCTGTTTTCATTTTTTTCGTTTTAAATTTTCCGACCCAAACTGCATTTTGGCGATTCCCGTTTTTGTAATGATATCCGGTTTCCATCCTTGTTTTGTCAACAACAAATCAGACCGGATTGTTCATCAAATAAAGACATTTATGTCTTTTGAATTTAAAATGACAAATTCACGTTAACCTGTTAATTTAAATTAATTGCAGCAGGTGGTTAGTCTGAGTTTCAAACCAACTTCTTCGCCCTGCCTGCTTATCCTTAACGCTTTTTTACCAGAGATTTCATCCCTGTCAATTATCATATCATGCATTCATCATTTAACCCGGTTGCAGAGATTATTTTTTATAAGGAATATTACCTTGAAGGGTTTATCCGCCGGATACAGAGATTACAAATCCGGACAACATACAGGGTAAAAGGAAAACGAAAATAATACGACGCAATCTTGCTGTCTGAGAATGCACGAACATACCATACGGCGCAATGATTTGGCGCTATTTGAAAATCAAACGTGAATTTTTTTAATGTAATGACTTTGAAATAACAGAAAAAAAGACACTATTGTATTTATATAAAATTAATTGTAACTTGATAGCTGATTTTTAGAGAGTTTAAAAGTTTCTCTCAATAAATTGCAGAAGGTACTATATAAAATAATTGAAGGATTTAAAAAGAATGGGAGGTGCATTATGAAAAAGTTACTAAAAGTTCTGAAGTGGATTGGTATTGGTATGGTTGTTATTGTAGTGGGTTTTGTTGTTTTTGTGTATGCGAGGTCGAACCGGAAGTACGATGCTCCTTATCCTGACATTAAAGCCATCAGCGATTCGGCAGTGATTGCAAGAGGTGAATATCTTGCTTATGGTCCGGCGCACTGTGTAGATTGTCATTCATCAATATCTGACATATCGGTGAAATTGAGTGGTGTTAAAGTACCCTTGAAAGGGGGAATGGATTTTGTTTTACCTCCCGGGATTGTACATGCGCCCAATATTACACCCGATGTTGAAACAGGAATCGGCGGCTATACTGACGGCGAAATAGCCCGGGCGTTAAGATACGGTGTGAAACACGATGGCAGCCCGCTGGTGGATTTTATGCCTTTTTATCATTTGAGCGATGAGGATCTGACTGCAATTGTCTCTTTTTTGAGGAATTCCACACCGGTAAAAAACAAACGGCCTGCCAATGAATGGAATTTCATGGGAAAGGCTGTTTTGGCTTTTGGTTTGGTAAAACCGATGGGCGATGGTATTATTCCTGAGACGCCTGTGCGTGATTCAACCATTGCTTATGGTAAGTACCTTGCCGAAAGTGTGGCAAATTGCAGGGGATGTCACACCCAGCGTGATATGATGACCGGAGCTTATGTCGGAAAGGAATATGCGGGAAATCAACCTTTTGAAGTATTTGACGATAAAGGGAATATTATAAAAGGGAAACATCTGGTTACTCCAAATCTGACACCCGATCCGGAAACCGGTCGTATTGCCATGTGGCCAAAGGAAGTTTTTATCAACAGGTTCAGAGCGGGTGCGGTAATTCCGGGAACTCCCATGCCGTGGGGACCTTATAAATCAATGTCGGATGTTGATCTGGCTGCTATTTACAAATATCTGCACTCACTGCAACCGGTACAACAGCCAACACCAGTAGGTATTCAGGAGGGCGATCCGGGGATTTAATAATTTTCGTAATTGCTAATGACAAATACCAGCCCGGCCTGAGAATAAATTATTATTTTCAAAATAAGAATTTAAATCAGACCACCCCCTCCTTTTCCTCGTTCCACAGACAAAAGGGGAAACATTTGAAAAGTAAGTTATAATTACTAACAGCACATAGTTAGCAGCTTAAACTAATATGAACGAAAGTTTCTCCTCATACCGGGTGGAGCACTTCCGGCATGCCCGAAGGGAGGAGGTGTTTATTTCACTCCTGGTTCAGAAACTCAGTAAACCTGATCAGATCCTTTTCTTTTTTGGTTTTTATTTTGCCGGCTTTTATAAATTTTTCCAACGCGTCAGCATCTTTGCCGGGGACGATCAAATCTTTTTTATCATTTATTTCCCTGAAATTGGCATCGGGATCCATAATATAATATTTGCTATCCTCAGGAATAAACATGGCGGCATTCGAATAATAACCGGGTCCGGCAGCTTCCGGATTTTTAAGTAAAATCTGGTATTTTTTATACAACGAATAGTTTCCCAAAACCAGTAATTCATAAAATCCTTTCACATTCGCAAATTCTCCGGGTTCGAAATAAACGAATTTTAAACTGTCGAGATAAACCGTGCGGATAGCCCGTGGATTCTGCACTGTAAAGATTTCATTTGCCGGATTTTTAAATTCAAGCTGATCGGCATAAATATCATACCTGACCGGGCCCTCAAAAGTCTGGCCTGTATTTAGCGTAATCCGGCCACCGACAAAATGTTCAATAAGATAGCAGGATCCCTGAACATATTTATAATCAACAGGTTTTTCCACCTTACTATCCATGTGCGCACTTTTAATGTATTCATCCATGCCCGGTATAATCTGGGCAAAACCAACACGAAAACTGACGACTAATATTATTACAAGTATGATCCTTAACATGTTACCGGTTTTTATTTTAAAGATATTAAAAGGGTTTGAAATCGCTGACAGGATGGTACTATTTTTTTTGTTTCTGATGATTTTCATGCTGCCCTCAATGCCGGTTACAAGCCGGCAGCAGAGAGATTGGAGGGAAACGGTTATTCCGCCGTTTGTTTACTCCCGGGCAATTGATTAATTTAGCCGAAACCTGAAAATTAAATTATGACGCCTGATAAAAACAATGAAGGGGAAACCCAAAGGAGTAAAGTTGATGGTATTGCTGACAAACTGATTGAAAAAGCGGAAGATTTTATGGATGAAGCCGCCGAAAAAATCCATAAAAGCGAAACCTACCGCAAAGCAGGAAACTCAATTGAAAAGGCAACCCTGAGCCTTTTCCGCAAAGCCGGAAAATGGTGGGGAAAATTATAATTCTATCCTCACCATTTTTAAACGAAAATTTGGTTGTTCGGGAGCCTGCACCCCGTTTTTGAAGGCTGTTTTTTTGTCGTTTTAAAACGACAAACAACTTGCCCCTCGTCGCAGACGAGGAGGATTTGGTGAAATTTGACATCAGGAAAAATTATCTTTGATGGAAAATCAATAAACTGCAGAACCATGAAAGAAAAATTCCTTGAACTCTGGGAAAAATATTTTGGGAATGCCGAACTCCCCATCACATTTTACTACACCGATGGCGACGGTGGCGCCGAATGGGCAAAAAAACCGGCGAGCCGGAGTTGTATTATCTGCGAACTTGCCAAAGTGCGAAAAGGAATTTCACTGGTGTACAATGCCGAAAGGGTGGTGTGCGGCGGCGCTAAAAGATACCTGGGCTACACCGCGAAAATGCGGCCCGGGTTTGAGTATTTCCTGTCGTGCGGGAACAGCGAAATTGAGGGCGAGCGCTACCTGCAAACACCCGGACAGGTGAATGAGTTTATGCAGCATTTCCCCATTTTACCCGGTTCGGGGCGGAATATTGTTTTTAAACGATGGGATAAACTCACCGCTGACGACAATCCCGAAGTTGCCATTTTCTTTGCCACACCCGATGTGCTTGCCGGACTCTTCACGCTGGCAACATTCGATCAGCATAAGCCCGATGCCACAATCACACCTTTTGGCTCAGGATGCAGCTCGATAGTGTATTACCCTTACCGCGAAAGCCTGTCGGAAAGACAGCGTGCGGTGATCGGGATGTTCGACATTTCGGCACGATCCTGTGTGGGCGAAAACATCCTCACCTTTGCCCTTCCCTTTAAACGACTTGAAAAAATAGTTGGCTACATGGAGGAAAGCTTCCTGATTACAGATTCGTGGAAGAAGGTCAGAAAGAGGATCGATAAAAGTTTAGCTGCTGATAATGCTTAAAACCGGGGTTTAATTAACCTTTTTCCGGTCAGTGATTTTTTTCACCAGTAAACGGATTACCTGGTTTCCCACCAGGGTTCCAATAAAAGCAGGAACAGCAGCCATCATGGTCCAAAACATCACCTCGATGGGAAAAAGATTGTGTGATGTCGGATCGACAAAACTTGTATCGTACAGAACACGCATAACGATAGCCAGGGCAAAACCCACTGTCACCAACAGACCTGTAAGCGCAAAATGCCTTGCGGAAAAAAGCCCGCAAACTATTCCCGCAAGAAATGCAGCTCCGTACCATCCGGTGGGAGAGGCTTTCTCAATATCGGCAGTTGGCATTGACCAGTAAAAGGTGGCCGCTGCACAAACCGAAACAATGATTATGACCACAGCCGAAATAAACGACCAGATTGATTTTGGTTTTTTATAATCAGAAGTTAAAAACATGTGATAAACTGCTTTATTTTTTTTATCCTATCAAAAAGTTCTGCCTTACAGGCAGTTTACTTCATTTTTACCGGGCCCACAGGTTAAAAACCTGTGGTTATGAAAATAAGTCCTTTCAGGACAAGTTGAAAACTGACTTGAAAAGTCTCACTTTCATAACCGCACGGTCATCGACCTGCGGAAAATACAATCAAAAACAGCAACTGCCTGAAAGGCAGGACAAGTTAAAAATGAAAATACCGGTTCTACCCT
>JBBIPU010000142.1:0-6109 GCA_037442685.1 Draconibacterium sp.
CCATTTTCAAAATAAGCTGACCGATTCATCGTATCAACCGTAAAATGACTATTTACGAATGAACAGCTATTGGCCAGCACCGATAATCTTGTTTTTATCCTGTTAACTATCAATAATATAACATTGCCAACTCTTGCTTTTAAACTGTTTTTTAGCTATATTTATTCATTCAATTAATCTTTCAACTGAGTTCCTGGTACGGTTAAAGTTCTTTTATGTATTAATTTAATAATCAACGATTATGGCAACTTATTTTTCCGACTTGCATTGTCACACAACTCAGTTTACATACAACCGTCTTTTGTCCAATCCCTGGTACGAATCTTTTAATCCGATTTTTCCTGCCCAGGGCGATTATTCGCAGCTTGCAAAAGGTAATGTACGCGTTGTAATGGCTTCTCTTTATCCGATAGAACAGGGATTTGTCACATTAAAACTTCTTAATCTTGACACAGGTGATGTCACTGATTTTCTGGCAAATGTTATTGTCAAAATGCCAAAGGAGCGGGCTGACAAAATCCAGAGTCCCGATCATGATTATTTTGAAGACCTGATTAATGAGCTGAATTTTCTTCATAAATCACAACAGCCATTCGAAAAGAAGGTTTTTCTCACTCCTTTCAAAAGAAAGACATTCAGATATAAAATTGTCAAAAATTTTAATGAGCTTAAAAGTCTTTTAAATCTTGATGATGAATTAAATCCCGGGCCCGCCTGTTCCGATACGATTGCAGTTGTACTGACCATTGAAGGTGGCAATGCACTTGGAGTGGGACAAAAAAATACATTACAGTTGAGCAACGATGACCTCAAGGCAAAACTGACAATTAATATCGATAAACTCAAAAAATTAGCTCCTCCCGGTGGTGAAGAAGGATCGTGGGCACCTCTTTTTATTTCGTTGTGTCACCACTTCTGGAATCAGCTTGGCGGACATGCTGTCAGCCTGTGGAAAATTATCCGCAAAGCGATGGATCAGACAAACGGGATAAACAGTGAAATCACCGATCCCGGAAAAATGGCAATCGATCAATTGCTGGATAACAGCGGTGGTCGAAGAAGAATATTGATCGACACCTCACACATGAGTATAAAGGTAAGGAGATGGTATTATGATTACCTGGAAGGAAGGGGTGACAACATACCTGTAATTGTCAGTCATACAGGTTTAAATGGATTTAAAACGATGGCAGAAGCAGAAATGCACGGAACCCCGGATAAAATTCATGATATTGCAGATGAAAAATATGAAAACAGTAATGAATTCAATCCCTGGGATGTTTTTATAACGGATGAGGAGATTTTAAAAATTCATAAATCGGGGGGCTTGATCGGATTGAATCTGGACGAAAGGATAATGATGGGCAAAAAAACTCTCGATAAGACAAAAAAAGATGCAAGGTTTAAATCGGCTGAGAAAAAGCGAATAATATGGATCAAACCATTGATCAATGAAATACTGCATATTGCCCGTTATCTTTCAGAAAATATTGCAGATCAGGACAAAATATGGGATAATATCTGCATCGGGTCCGATTTTAATGGAATGATCACCCCGGTCAAAGCCTTCAAAACAGCCACTGATTTCCCTGAGTTAAATGATACCCTTTTGTCGGAACTTAAAAAAATGGCTGTAACCGAGCCTTTGCTGACAGGAAAAACCACTGCAGAAATTGAGAAAATAACAGATAAAATTATGTGGAAAAACAACCTGTTATTCCTTGAAAAACACTTTCACTTTTAAGTATTACCCACTCATCTGATTACTTAAAAACTGAAACAATTCTGGCCCGGTACATTTTTTTCTGATAAAACCGGAAGTGTAATAAAAGCAGTACCACTTCTTATAACAAAATTTGTATTTTTACTATGCAAGATCGGATTAAAACTGATGGATAAAAATGCCGGAACCATAAAGTCAAAAGCTAACTTTTGCTAACCTGAATGAAAAAGTCCTTTATTTTATTTGTTTCACTTTTACTTAGTGTTTGCATTTCGGCTCAGAAAGAAAGGCCTAAGATAGGCGTTGTGCTCAGTGGCGGCGGCGCAAAAGGGATTGCTCACATCGGAATTCTCAAAGCCCTTGAAGAAGAAGGCCTGCGACCAGATTACATTGCAGGAACAAGTATGGGGAGTATTATCGGCGGGCTTTATTCATTGGGCTATTCTGCCGACCAGCTCGACACCATTGTGCGTTCGGTTAACTGGGATCTTGTTCTTTCGAACAGCATTCCTTTCGAATATATTGCCTACGAAGAAAAAGAATATTATAACCGATATCTTTTCGAATTTCCCTTTGTAAATGGCAAGGTCAGACTTCCCTCAGGAATGATTGAGGGACAAATTCTGGGTGAAGTACTGTCGCGATATACATGGCCTTCAAAAAGATACACTTCATTCGATGAGTTTCCGATTCCTTTCCGCTGTATTGCTACAGATGTAAGTACAGGAAAACCAATAATTTTCAAAGATGGTTCGCTGGCAAAAGCACTAAGGGCGTCAATGGCGATTCCCACAGCTTTTACTGCTGTTGACCTCGACAGCACACTTGCAGTTGACGGTGGTGTGGTTGATAATTTTCCAGTGGAGGAACTTTATAAAATGGGCGCCAATTATGTTATCGGAGTTGCAGTTTCAGAAGGATTTAAACCAGCCCACGAAATTAATAATATGGCAGAAATCTTAATGCAGGTGGCGATGATACCAAGCTCGGAAAAAATAGCCATTCAAAAAAAAATGTGCAACATTTATATCGCCCCCGACATGCAGGGTTACAACACCGGAAGTTTCAGCAACTATAAAGAAATTCTTGAACTCGGATACAAAACAGGAGAAGAATACAGATCTGTTTTCCGTCACGTGGCTGACTCTATCGGCCGGAATCCCAAACCTTTCACTCCAATATCACTGGTTCCTGACTCCGTAGTTGTCGGCTCGGTTAAAGTAGTCGGGAATAAACTTGTTACAGAGAATCTGATCCTTTCAAAATTAGGAATCAAACCGGGAGAAAAAGTCAGCCGCAACGACATTGAACAGGGAATACAAAGAATATTCGGGATTGTAAATTTTAATAAAGTCGATTACCAGCTTGTGCCTTTAACTAAAGAAAACCGGTTTGCACTGATCGTTAATACACTCGAAAGTTCTCCTGTTAACATCAAAGGGGCAATGCATTACGATAACCTTTTTGGAATAGGGATTACAGCTAATATGACGATGAGAAATATTCTCGGCAAATCTTCAAGAACCATTGTATTGGCTGATATATCAGAAAATCCAAAAATCAGGCTTAATTACCTGAAATATATGGGTACAGATCAGCAGGTTGCCACAAGTTTTACTTACAATTACCTCAATGAACAAATACCAACTTACAAAGAAGGGCAGGTTAAAGATATTGAGGCTACCAAAGAACAAAATTTCGCGCTTGGCCTGATGACCACACAATCGCTAAAAAGCAGCCAATACCTGGGTTTTGGTTATCAGTACCTGAAACAAAGTCAGAAGTTTTACAGCAATGTTCCGGAAGGAATAAAACATGGTCTTTTCAATTTTGGCAGGATAGAATTCATGCACATTACCAACACTCTCAATGACCGGAATTACCCTGTTGTGGGTAAGGAATTGTTTGTAAATGCCCAGCTTTATTTTGGCAGTAATTATTCGCTTAAATATAATAAAGGAGTTGATACTGTGTATTTTCCACTTAATATTAACGGAAGCACCATCCAGGTTCCGATGACAGAAAACCAGGCCAATGAGAAACTCATTAATCCTATTACACCAGGAACTTACGAGACTCTTCAGTTTGGCTATAAACAACTGTTTTATGCAGGTAACAACTTTCAGCTCATCCCTTTTGCCGGTATCGGGATCACAATTACCACCGACTCTGCCGCAATATTCAACAATTTCAGAAT
Organism: Draconibacterium sp.; assembly: GCA_037442685.1. GTDB lineage: Bacteria > Bacteroidota > Bacteroidia > Bacteroidales > Prolixibacteraceae > Draconibacterium. The sequence goes on from JBBIPU010000142.1 coordinate 3,921, forward strand.
CGGGGGGCATCAGCGGGTACGTTACAACGACCAAAGTTTTTTAGGTCTGAACTATCTTGAAAAGGATTACCCCAATTATGCCGTTGTTGGTTTTGCATTCCAAAATACCCTTTTTAAAAAACTTTTCATCAGGTACGGAGCCAACCTGCTGCTTCCGTATGAAGCCATTTCAATCAAACACCTTGATACATTTGATACTGAACTGCTTTTCAGGGAGAATTCAGTATTTGGATATGGGATCGAGGCAACTCTTAAAAGTATCATAGGTCCCGTAAATCTTGGGGTCAGCAAAAATACAAGGGACAAATATCTCAGGTATTATCTTGCCATTGGTTTTTCTTTTAATTACTCGGATTGATTTTTCGTATTGGTTTCTGATTCTTTCTTCTGATAAATCTCAGGCGCCGTTCACTGCGTCATTTGCCTATTTTTTTCAGCTGGTTTTTTGCTTTCCGGTGAATGATCTCGATATAAACGTCGTCATTTCCATCTAAATCGGCTACTTTTTTAAAATATGCTTCAGCGCGCGCATTGCTGCCATTTTTCAGACAAATATTTCCGGCAAGCAGGGCAGCTTCAACCGGGAACCGGTCTTCAGCATCCGCCTGGGTTTTTATGAGTTGATCGCAAATCGCGATCGCTTCATTTCCCTTATTCATCCCGTTGCTGATGCAGGCCTGTAAATAAAGGTATTCGTTCTTTTGTTCCTGTTGCTCCAGTTTTTCTCCTGAAATGTTTTTTAATATCAATGCTGCCTGTTCGAAATAGCTGCCACTGACAAGATATCTGGCTTTCAGCAGTTCAGGATTGGGGAGATAGGGCTTGTTTTTTTCAATGTCCGCCTCCCTGTCGCGGTCGATGGTGGCCTTCGGGAATTCATCCATCTTCTTAAGGTAAAACCGGTAATTATCAATATCATCATTGACTAAATAAAAATGCGCCAGTTTCAGACAGATTTCCCTTCTGTAGTTTTTGATATTGGTTGAATTCAGAAATCGTTTGAAATATTCCGGGGTATCATTGTCGAACCGAAGGAGTTTTTCCTTTCCCATCAGGTAATCGTAATGAATAAACGGGATTTCGGCTTTCTCCTTTGGATAATAGGAAAGATAACTGATTGCTTCCTCGTTTCTTCCTGTATGAAAAAAAACATTCGACGTCATAAACAATGAGAGGGCCGGCGCTTCTTCCTTAATTACATTTTCACGGAGTAATTCGAAGGCGCCCTCCTCATCTTTCGCAACTTTTAATGCCGCTGCGTAATACAGTATCCCTTCCGATTTCATTCCTTTGTAATCTTTTACATCAGCCACATATTTTTTCAACTGTGCTATTCCCTTATCAAAATCACCGTTCAGACTAAACAATCCGGCCAGGGTTTTCCAGAAAAGCGACAACGAGGATACCGAAACATTGAGCGCTCCGCCAAGTTTGTTGTTTCGCCAGTAACCTGGGTAATTTTTTTCATTCAAACGGGCATTTTTATTGGCTTTCATTATTTTCCCAAATCCCGTTAAAAAATCGCCATAATACATATTCAGCATTCCGGCCTGAACATAAATTTCAGCTAAAATAATATGGTAATCCCTGTCTGATTCGTTACTCTGTGTCTCGATTCTTTTAATTCTTTTTTCGAGTTCATCCTGGTAGCTTTCATATTTGTTTTTGTTGTCCAGAAGGATCAGTTCAAGCACGTCGCACCAGTTGTATAAATATTCCCTGTTAAGGTCGAATGCTGCGTTTTTATCCGAATAAAGAATATTCCGGGCTGTTTTTGTTCTGAGATTCAGAATTTCGAATAAAGCTTTATCCTGTTTTTCGCTTATCAGTGGTGAGGCAAATAGAACATTACACGACAAAACAAATACAAACAAAACTGAAAATGTTTTTTCCATTGAAGGATTCGTTGATTTTTAATTTATTCTCAAAATCTGTAGTTCAAAATTAACACAAAAAAAGCCGGAAGATGTAAACTCCCGGCACTATTCCAGTTTGCTCAGAGTATTTTAAACATGCACATCCTGGTGCTCTTCAACCACTTCCTTTATCCTTGAACCATTCATTTTCCTTACTTTCTGAATTTCTTCAGCTTTCACTGCCCAGCCTGTGGCATGTTCTTCGCATTTTGCAGTAAACTCTTCAGCCGATTCATGGTCGTTTAGCTGGGTTGATTTTGCATTGCTTGCTTT
>JBBIPU010000142.1:6209-10415 GCA_037442685.1 Draconibacterium sp.
GTTTTTCGCAACTCACGCAGACGGTGGTACATAAAAGCACGCTGCGCGGGTGTGACAACCAGGTCGGGCTGCGCATCGCTGCCCACGGGCATGTATGTGAAATACCACCCGAAATGGCACCCTTCTTTCTGCATCCGGTAAATAAAATCCTCCGACCCGACAACTTCGGTATTCAACCGGTGGTATGCGGTTGAATAACCAAACAGGTTGCCGTGTTTGCGCATCAGCCGCATTGCATTTATTGCCTTTTTATAAACGCCTTCTCCACGCCTGAAATCGGTTTCTTTTTCGAAACCTTCGATACTGATTGCAGGGGCAAAATTACCAACCCTGGCAACCTCCCCGGCAAAATGATCATCAATCAACGTGGCGTTGGTAAAAGCCATAAAATAGCAATCGCTGTGTTTTTCGCAGAGCCTGATAATGTCCTTTTTTCGCGTAAGTGGTTCACCTCCTGAATATAAATAATAATAAATTCCTATTTCTTTCCCTTCGGTGATTATTCTGTCCAATAATTCGAATGACATCGAATCGGTTTTACTGTAATCTTTTGCCCAGCAACCGGTGCAATTGAGGTTACATGCCGAAGTGGGATCCATCAGTATTGCATAAGGCGACTGCAGGTTCTGCGAACGCCGTTTTTCCCGTGTATTTTTCGACAAAAGTCCGGCATGTAAAAGCAAATTTGAAATCAGCTTTTTACGGGCATTTTCATTTAACTCATTATTAAAATTTTGAACGAACTTGTACCAGGGATTTTCCGGATCTTCTAATTGCCTGAAAATTCCTTCCATTGCGGTCTTATGTTTTTTAAAAAAACCAAACCGGGTAAACATTTCAATTGTACTTTTTGTATTTTTCACCGGATCTTTTACAATGTAATCTGTAAAACGATCAACAAAATAATCCTGAACTTTTTTCATGACTGAATAATTAAATGTCGGATTTAAGTTTTAACAATCAATCTCCAGTTATATACAAACTATTAATTAATTGCAGAAATGAAGCTAAAATTCTGTTCAGATTTAATAAAATCTGTTTAGTATTAAATGTTTTATTTTTAATCTTTCCCGGTATTCAGTTTGCTGCCCGCATTTTACTCACCGCCCCATTATTTCAGCAATAACTTTTTAACACTCATACCCGGTTTTTACTAGCACCGCTGACTTCCTGTCTGTAAGTGTTAATCCTCTGATTAAAAAAAACGAAATCACCAGAGTATTTATGTTAAAGTTGAATTAAATACGAATTCTAATCCATTTTGTTTGCGAAATACTTTAATATTTATGTAAATCAGGTTTACTCCAATAAAGTGGTTGGTCATAAAAACGATGAATTGATTGACAGTCTTTAAGAAACCGAATATCCGTTTATACTCCCGATCGGGGGAAAGAAAGTAACTGAAAAAGGATTTACGCTTCCGCTGTCTGCCGGAATTAACCTGAATTACCTTTGGCAGGAATCGGATATGTTTATCCGGTACAAGGTTCGATTTTACAAGTGTTCCGATGTACAGGTGCCACTGGTTTTTCATCAGTATATCGAAATAAAAACCCGGGTTGAAAAACCTTGCATAATTGTTCGATTCCATTCCAATTACGTTCGACCTAATCAACCTACCTTCGAGTTCGAATTTAAGTTTGTCGGTATTCAGATAATCGCTCGTAAGAAGTGTAATCAGTACCTGCGACTGTGAAAAAAACCAGTAAATACTAATCCTTTTATCAACAAATACTTTTTCATGGAACAAAAAATTAATTTTAAGCAAATGCAGCATTAAAAAATACATCTGATGATCCTTTAACCTTACCGGTTATTCCTTATTTTTTCTGATATTTACATCCTTTTCAGGCAACACTCCGATGTTTTGTTTATTATACAAATTTTGTGAATTTCTGTTTTAAATGCTGAAACAGTTCCGGAATATTCAATTTGCCCTTCACTCTCCGCGCTGGCGACGGGCTTTACTGATCGGGATCATTTCCGATATCCTGAGTTTTGTACTTGTTCCTGTTCCTCCGGTACAATGGGGTGTCGATATTTTAACCGTAATTCTGATGCTGATTGTCCTGGGATTCAGGTGGCCGCTTTTTATTGCACTGGTAATTGAAGCTGTTCCCGTTGTTCAGGTATTTCCGGCATGGACACTGGTTGTACTTGCACTGGCAGCAACCGAAAAGGAAAACACAAAATAATTGGAACTGACTGAAGATTGATTGAACGTGTTCGTTTATGTTAAAATACATTATATATTTAAGGCAAATATTTAAATTAATCAGATAACCTGTTGAAATGAATAACAAAAATTACAGCATTGATACCGAAGAAGTAGCAACAACGCACCTGGGTGATGCACGGAAAATATCGCAGCTGAGAATTACTGTTGCAACCCGGGTTGTACCTTTTGCAGGCACCGATGCCGGAGTTTTTCTGGATATCAGCAAAACTGGCCGGTATCATTTAATCACGCAGGGGGAAAACGATTTTGAAAGAGGGTCAATAAAATCATACAGTTTTCAGGCATCCTTCACTCTGGGAGATTTGAGAAAATCAGCCATTATCCTAAGCCACGACAATTCAGGGCAAAATCCCGGATGGTGTGTTGCAGGCTTACGGATTGAAATAAAGCTGCACAATTCTGATATCCTGTATTTGTACAAATTATGGGAAGATATCAGCTGGTTATCAGAAAATAAGGCGCCCAATTACACAACCTCAGTTGAATTACAGGAAATTACAGAATAAAAATCCTGCTTTTAATTACATATTATGAAAAAACAAAAATCAGAATCAACCACCCTCTCAATCATTAAAACCAGCGTTTTTAAAGTTTTTATGTTTTGCTTTGCTTTTCAATTCATTGTGTCATTAAATCTGAAAGCACAGGAAGAAGTAAGCCAGCAGGATTCTTTGGTTTATATCGATAAAACCGACATTGTAAAAGTGATCAGGGGGGAGAAATCGAAAAAGAAAGATACTGGTGTGCCAAAGAAAGGAAAACTGATGGCTTTTGCCGCGCCGATTTTCGGTTCAAACCCTTCGTTGGGTACATTTTATGGGTTGGGAGGGACAGGAGCAATTTACCTGGGAGAACCATCGAACACGAATATTTCGAATTTTACCGTTTCGGTGCAGTTTACCACTAAAGATCAGTTTATCAGCGCCCTGAAAGGTACTTTGATGACTTCGGAAAATGCCTGGGAAATGCTGATCGATTTCAAGTACAGCATTTTTTCGGAAAATACTTACGGTTTGGGAAGCGATTACAATCAGCCGATAAAGGAAGGCTGGAACATGGGCGGAACCCAGGCCACCGGTGTTGCCGGGGCACAGCCCCTGAGCTACAACTATCTGAGGCTTCACTATTCTGCCCTTCGCGAAACCGCTGACCATCTTTATTTTGGCCTTGGCATTCATCTCGATTCGCATATCAATATTGTTGATGACAGCCTGAACCTCGAAGCGCCGGTACCCGTGATAACAAGCCATTATGCCTTTAACACCCTGTACGGGTACGACGCCAAATCTTATTCATCGGTTGGCACCAGTTTGAATGCTATTTACGACAGCCGCGATCATACGGTGAATCCTTACAAGGGTGTTTTTGCGCAGGTCAGTTACCGGGTAAATTCAAAATGGCTGGGCAGTTCGCAAAATTATCAGCAGTTGTATCTCGAAACCCGTGCATACAAGTCGCTATCGAAAAAAATGCCCCGCCACCTGATCGCATTCTGGGGTATCGGTCAGTTTACAACAAAAAACACGGCTCCTTACCTCGACTTGCCCGCCAGCGGAGGTGACATGCGCAACCGGATTGGCAGGGGCTATGTTGCAAGCCGTTTCAGGGGCAAAGACTGGATCACCGCCGAAGCCGAGTACCGTTTCCCGATCACCAAAAACGGACTGTTGGGTGGAGTGCTTTTTGCCAATGCAACAACTACATCCCGTCAGGGTTTCGAAATTGATGGTAAAGTATATGATGAGTTAAAACTTTTCGATGCGATCAGGCCTGCAGCAGGCTATGGTTTGCGACTGATGCTTACAAGGGCAGGCCGTCTGAATCTGGGAATGGACATGGCTTACGGACAAAACGGATCAAAAGGATTTTACTTTGCGGTTGGCGAAACATTCTGATCATTTCAGTTTGAAAATTAAAGCATGAAGGGCTTTGTCAATTCAGCCCGTGGCAACGTCCCGGGAATAAAA
>JBBIPU010000143.1:0-10405 GCA_037442685.1 Draconibacterium sp.
TGTTTAATCAATATAATTATTTTTAATCTTAAAATTTCATCTATGAAAATTCACAATTTATTTCTTTTTGTTGCACTGGCAGCTTTTCTTTTTTCGTGTAGCCCGAAATCCTCTCAACCCGGGGCACAAGGTAATGTAAAGTACTATCGCTCTCTTCTTTTCAGCGAAACTCCCTGGGATTTGGAAAGAGGTTCGCACGAACTGACTCCTGCCGAAGCAAAAAATATCAATAATTATAAATTTACTTTTAACGAAAACGGCCGGATTGTTTCGGTCGAATACAACCGTAACGACAGTTTGCTTGATTATTCGTCGATGGGCGCTGCAAAAGTGACTTACACTTATCTTGGGAACCTGCAGGTAAAACATTTCTTTAACGAAAAAAATGAACCCATTAAAAATGGCGGAGCATCGGTTTTTGAATACACTTTAGATGATGCCGGAATGCGCGTTGCTATGCGGTTTCTGGATGAAAATGGTCAACCAGTGGAAAACAGGAATAAAATCTACAATTATGTGTGGACAAAACTTCCAGACGGAATGATTAGGGAACTTCGGTACAATCTGGCCGGAGATTCCACCGTGATGAATCCTTTCTGTCCATTCTACGAACTTCGTTTTACATACGATGCAAATGGTTTTGTCACAAGAATGGCAAATTATGACAATGATACTTTATACAATTGCACAGCCGAAAATTGCGGCGATATTGGCGTATCCTATTTTCAGTTTGAGAACAATTCTTCGGGCGATGTTCTGACTTTTTCGGTTCATAATACGGTTGAACAATTGTCGAATTTGTACTGGGGTTGGGCAAAACGTGTAAATGTTTATGATGCAAACGGATATGTGACCGAAACTTCGATGTTTGATATGGATGACGAGTATCTCGGAGGGAAGGGAGTTCCGATTACTCAGACTGTTTACGATGAACACGGCGCCCCTGTAAAAAGAATTTCGATGGATAAAGACCGGAATGTAATTAACGATCCAAACAGCGGGGTGGCAACAACCGAATTCAAATACGACAAAAGCGGCCGCAGAATTGAAACTTTACGTTTCGATAAGGATGGAAATCCGGTTGAAAACAAGGGATAAATTTTTCTGCTAAATACAGAATCATATTTTGGTTATTTTTCTTTTAAAAAGCAGATTATCATAAAAGTACAATATTTCGTCACAGCAGAATTAAAAATTATAATATGAAAAACCTGAAAACTTTCGCCCGATTTTTTTGGATTGCAGTTATTTCTGTTTTGGTTTCGTGTTCAGGAGGGAAAAAACCGCAGGGACAGTCCGCAGAGGTTCAGGGAAAAACGGTGGTACAGGCCGTTGAAATCAATTCTGAAGCAAAAGCGTTGCTGAAATATCTTGCCGATAATGGCGATTATGTAAACAGCCGCGATTTCCCTTCTTTGATCAGTGCAGAAGCAACGGAAAAGGCTCTTCCGGGTAAAACACTTGTCATCGATATGCGAAAACCTGAAGTTTATAAAAAAGGTCATATCAAAGGAGCTGTAAATGTTGAAATTACAGGATTGACAGATTATTTTGTCAATAAAATAAAACCTTTTGAATACAACAAAATAATTCTGGCCTGTTATTCGGGACAAAGCGCAAGTTACGCGACATCTCTTTTGAGGTTGATGGGTTACGGAAATGTTTATGCGCTTCGATGGGGAATGAGCGTTTGGAATAAATCGATAGAAAATCAATGGATTAAAGGTGTAGGTTCTGCGTATGAAAATCGGTTGGACACAACAGAACATCAAAAATCAGTTCCTGGTGATTTTCCTTTGATGAACACGGGCAAGACCGGGGGTGCTGAAATAATGGATGTGCGAATTCAGAAAGTTTTTAATGAATATCCTGAGGCCACTATTATTGCTGATTCGGTTTTCAGTCATCCTGAAAAATATTACATCATCAATTACGAACGAAAAGATAAATACGATGCAGGGCATGTTCCGGGAGCAGTTCGTTATAAACCGAACGGAACTCTGGGAATTGTTTCTGAGATGCAGACCATTCCAGCAGATAAAGAAATTGTGGTTTATTGCGGTACAGGGCATAATTCGGCATTTGTAACAGCTTACCTACGTTTATTCGGTTACAACGCCAAAACACTCCGCTTTGGCAATAATGCTTTTATGCATAATAAAATGATAGCCGAAAGAGACACACTTTCATGGCTGCCGTTTACAGATGCTGAAATAAAGGATTTCCCGGTAGAGAAATAATATCTGGTTCATTTTTAAAACATTCCGGTTTGACAGTTTGTCGGACCGAAATGTGTTTATTTTATATTTTAATGAAAATTTTCTTTTGGTACATCCAGTAAGTTGCATACCATAGCGAAAACCATACTGCACTGCTAATAAGCATTGCGGTAAAAATTTGTCCCGTCCAGCCAAGAAAAGCAGTGATAAACGGCTTATAAATTCTGGCAAGAATATCAGCACCTCCAAGACTGAAAACCAGGTAGATAAAAATGCAGTTCATCCCTACTGCTATAAATACCCAGGTTCCGGCGGCCCATTTTTTTACATCAATCATCCAATATGAAAGTGCAAGTACAAGCATTGCCCAGCCACCACTGGCAAATACAAACGAGGCCGTGGCAATCTTTTTAATAATTGGTGTTACCGACAGCCAATCGAGGCCAAAACCAACCACCAGCGCAACCACGCCTGCAATCAACAGTATTTTTATTTTTTCGGCAGCTGATTTGCTTTCCATCAGTAATTTGCCACATAAAACACCCCAAATGGTGTGAGCTGTAGTGGAAACTGCATTCAGACTTGCCCAGATACTTGCCTTGTCGGTGCCTTCCAACCAATTGTTAACCCACGAACCAAGGTTCTGAAAAGGTTCCCACGGCTGATTAAACCCAGCAACCGGAAAAAACCTGTAAGCAAGGTCGGAAACCAGCAACAGCACCAGCGAAAGCGCCAGCTGGTAAAACCATTTCCAGCGCATAATCAGAAAGGCTACCAGATATGTAACCGACAATTGTGCCAGTACATTTTGCAACCTGAAAACGATTTTGTCTTCTCCTGCCGTGTAAAGGGCTAATCCAAGAAAAAACAGAAGTGCCGAGCGTTTCAGCGCATGAAGATAAAGCGACCTGTCTGTGGCTCCTTTTCTTTTCCGGTTAGCAACTGCAAACGGGATCGCCACTCCGACAATGAACATAAAAAAGGGCTGGATCAGGTCCCAGAAATGCAGTCCATGCCATTCGTGGTGAGAGAGTTGAGTGCCAATAAAATGAAAAAAACCGTTGTCGATTTCGTTTATATAATCGTACATCCGGGTGCTTTCACCAATCAGCAAAAACATGGTCAGGCCCCGGAAAAAGTCAACTGAGGTAATTCGTTCGTTGAGTACCGGACTGGCAGATGTTGCAGTTTTTTCCATAATTATTTCAGTTTAGTCGTAATAATTCAGATACTATAATGATCGTTTAATCATTACCTCAAAAATGGAAAAAAACAATACAGAAAAAAAATAATTCCGAATGATTTATCATAATGGATTCATTCTTTATTATGAATTCGTGTTGGAACAGTCAGATAAATATTCTGATTGACAAAACCAGATGTAATTTTAAATGTTAATTACATACAAATCTTATTAAACCAGCAAATTATGCAAATCATTATCAAATAAATTAAATCCGATAATATGAAAAAACTTTTTCCAATTCAGCTACTACTACTTCTTTTTATTTCTGTTTGCAATGCCCAGGGAACCCGGTTGCTGCGGCAACCCTCACTGTTCGAAAATAAAGTTGCATTTGTTTACGGGGGCGATATCTGGATTGCTGATCTGAACAGTCATCAAACCTTACGACTGACAAGCACCGGCGCGGTTGAAAGCAATCCCGTGTTTTCACCCGACGGAAAAACGGTGGCGTTTACCTCCAACCGTTCAGGAACCGCAGCAGTTTACACAGTTTCTGCAGAAGGCGGTTCTCCTGTCCGGCTAACCTGGTATCCCGGGAGGGCAACGGTTTGCGGCTGGACCAACGACGGAAGTGAAATTCTTTTTGCTTCCGACCGGCAAACTGCCCCGACAGGTTATAACCGGTTGTGGACAGTTTCAAAAAATGGCGGTCCGGCCAAACTTCTGTCAAAACAGTGGGGAAATGCAGGTTCCTTTTCACCTGACGGGAAAAGGATAGCGATTGACCGTGTAACACGCTGGGATGGAGAATGGCGCGATTACCGTGGAGGCCAGAATACACCGCTTGTAATCTTAAATCTCGGCGATTGGTCGGAAGAACTGATTCCAAACAACAAAACAACCGATATCAATCCAGTCTGGATGGGAGAAAATGTATATTTTCTTTCCGATCGCGACTGGACAACCAACATCTGGTCTTATTCAACCAAAACAAAAGAGTTAAAACAAATTACCAGTTATTCTGGTGCGGATATCAAATGGCTGTCAGGACAAAATAACCAGTTGATTTTCGAGCGTGAAGGATATCTTTTTTTGCTGAATCCTTCCACAAACGAAACAAAACAACTTGAGATTACGGTTACCGGCGATTTTCCCTGGGCCGATGTTCAATGGGAAGATGTCAGCCAAACGGCACAGTCGGTTTCACTTTCAGCAACCGGGAAAAGGGTTGTGGTGGAAGCCCGGGGTGAAATATTTACTGTTCCTGCAGAAAACGGAGATGTGCGTAACCTCACAAATTCGTCGGGTGTTGCCGACAGGTCGCCGGTGTGGTCGCCAAAAGGAGATAAAATTGCCTGGTTTTCTGATGCTGATGGCAAAGGATATTCTCTGATGATTGGCACTCAGGATGGTTTTACCAAACCCAAAAGCATTTCTATTGGAGAATCAAAACTGGCGTGGGAACCCACCTGGTCGCCCGATGGGAAATACATTGCATTTAATGATGATGATGTGAGGATCAGGGTGGTTGATATTGAAAAGGAAAGCATTACCACAATCGATACAGGAAATAACAACCTTGAACGGGGTTCGATGGGCCTGACCTGGTCGCCCGATTCGAAATGGCTGGCTTACACAAAATCGGGATCCAACAATTTCAGGAGAATCGTGGTCTGGTCGATGGAAAAGAACACAAAACATGAAATTACAAATAAACTTGCCGATTCATTTTCCCCTGCCTGGGATTTAGATATGAAACACCTTTATTTTCTGGCAAGCACCGACCTTGCGTTGGGTTCCGGCTGGGCAAATACAAGTTCCATCATGGCTGATCCCGATTACAGCGTTTATATTGTCAATCTTCAGAAACAGGACAGTTCTCCTTTCAAACTGAAAAGCGATGAAGAAGAAAAACCAAAGGATGAAAATAAAGAAGGAGAAAAAAATAAGGACAAAAAAGCTGACTCAAAAGATACAAAGAAAGCGGATGAGAAAAAAAGCGAAGAAACCAAAAGCGACGCAAATAAGGATACTTTAAAAATTGATTTTGAGGGAATAGACCGCAGAACAATAGCCATTTCGATGCCCGCCCGAAGCTACCGGTTTGCACTTGCCGGACCAAAGGGAACTATTTTTGTGGGAGAAAGTGTGCCAAACTCCCCGGGAGTGACAATTCATAAATTCGATCTTGAAAAAAGAAAAGCAGAAGAATTTATTACAGGGGCCAGTCAGCCATCGGTTTCGGCTGATGGTAAAAAAATGCTGGCAAAAGTTGGCGGATCATGGAAAATAATGGATACTTCGAAACCTTCGGGAAAAGATGGGGAAAACGTTAATATCAATCTGAAAATGAAACTTGACCGTTCGCGGGAATGGAAACAGATTTTTGAGGAAGCCTGGCGTTACGAGCGCGATTATTTCTACGATCCAAATATGCATGGCCGCAACTGGAATGAGGTGCACAGCCGATATTCTCCTCTGGTTCCTTTTATTAAACACCGGGCCGACCTCACTTATATTCTCGACCAGGTAAATGGTGAACTTTCTGTGGGGCACAGTTTTGTTTTTGGCGGTGATTACCCGAAAACCGATGAAAACAATGTCGGGCTGCTTGGCGCTGATCTGGTGGCAGATGACAACCGCTGGAAAATCAGCCGCATTTACACCACCGAAGACTGGAACCCGGGTCTTTCAAGTCCGCTGGATGAGCCAGGATTAAAGGTGGAAACCGGAAATTACCTGGTGGGAATAAACGGAAAAGAACTGACTGCATCAGATGATCCGTACCAGTTTTTAGATGGAACGGCGGGAGTTCAAACGACTTTGCACATTAACAAAACAGCAACTTTCGAAGGTGCCTGGACGATTGTTGTCAAACCGATCAGAAGCGAAGGATCGTTGCGGCAACGTGCCTGGGTGGAAGACAACAGAAGACTGGTTGACAGCCTTTCGAACGGCAGACTTGCGTATGTCTGGATTCCTAACACAGGAAATCCGGGATTTGTTTCTTTTAACCGTTATTTCTTCGCACAACAGGATAAACTTGGCGCCGTAATTGACGAGCGTTTCAACGGGGGCGGATTGTTGGACGATTACATGGTTGACCTGATGACACGAAGTTTAAGGGCTGCAATTACCAACGAAGTTCCCAACGGAGTACCAATGCGTTTACCTGCCGGAATTCTTGGTCCTAAAGTATTACTGATCAACGAAATGGCTGGTTCTGGAGGTGATTTTTTTCCGTGGGTTTTCCGGCATCAGAATGCGGGTCAGCTGATTGGAGCCACAACCTGGGGCGGACTGGTAAAATCTTCAGTTCATTACAGCCTGGTTGACGGCGGTGCGCTTACAGCTCCTGACAATGCTGTTTTCGATCCGGTAAATAATAAGTGGATTGCTGAAAACACCGGAGTTGCTCCGGATATTGAAGTACGTCAGGATGCAAAATCGCTTGAAAACGGCAAAGATCCGCAGTTGGAAAGAGCCATACAGGAAGTGTTAAAACTGGTTGAAAATCAGCCTGTAATAAAAATCACACCTCCTCCGTTTTCAACGCCGGCGATTAAGAAATAACTGTGCTTAAAGGAATTAAAAATTAAAAAATCAATTTTTTTCTGCATCAGATTCCAGCCTGGCAGTCGTGTCGGGCTGGAATTCATATTTTAAAATGGCTTTCATCTAAAATCAATGTCATATTATAATAGAAATATTTCTATTGATTTTACTGTGTTTTATTTAAATGGGTTATCTTTACAACGTCTTATTTTCAGGATAAATGAAATCTAGCGAATTAAACAAACTGATAATTAAAAATGGGTGGAAGATTGTTCGTCAAAGTGGAAGCCATATTATCTATGAAAAAAACGGAGTTCATTATACAGCAACTTTTCATGGCAGCAAGGAGGTTGGTAAAGGTTTGGAAATGAAGATTAAAAAGGAAATGGGATTAAAATAAAAGAAATGAAAAAAATAGAAGCAATAATTGAAAGAGCAAAGGACGGAACATTCAGTGTTTATTGCATTAATGAAATGTTTAACGGAATGGGAATTACGGCTGAAGCTGCAAAAGCAGATATGAGGCAACAGATGGATTTTTTCAAAAAGACAGCCATTGAAGATGGCTTTTCTTATCCTGATTTTCTGGATGAAGATTTTGAGATTGTGTATAAATTCGATACGGAAAGTTTACTTGAATATTATTCAGGGATTTTATCACTGTCTGGTTTGGAAAAAATCACTGGAATACATCAGAAACAGTTGTGGAGTTATTTACATAAAAAGTCAAAACCCCGTAAAGCGCAGATTGAAAAAATTGAAAAAGGATTACATTCTTTGGGATCAGAATTAATGTCTATTTCACTTTAATTGGTGCCGGGCTGGAATTCGTATTTTAACACTTCCGGATTTTCATAGTAGGTGAGTACAAATACATTTTTATAACCGAGTTGGTTCAAAATTACCCAGGCTTTTGCCGCTTGCAATTCGTTGCCTGTTAGCAGAATTTTTTTTCCCGAAATTTCAAGTTTTTTCCTGAAATCCTCACCGGTCAATCCTTCGAGGGATTCTTTGATGGCCGCCGGAATTATCTCCACGCCGGCATTTTCTCCTAATTCAATTACCAGATAATCGTTGATCTGCAAATCTTTTGTCTGAACAAAAACCTGTTCGTATTTCAGGGTTTCAGCAATGTCATCAACGGTTCCTGAAAATCTGTTTTTGTTGGTTGACCGAACAAAAACAAGTGTTGACACGATGAGAAGCAATAAAATTACCAGTGCAAATTCCTTTATTTTTTTCATGATCTTTTCCTCTTAACACCCACCGTCTAATTTCTTTTGTTGCAGCCGTTTTGCATCGAAATATTTATTTTTCAGGCTGTCGGGCAAGCTGTTGATCTGGTTAAAAGCAGCCCGGGCTTTGAACCTGTTTTCAAACAAGGCGTTTTCGCGCGCCGATATCTTTTCGCCCGAAAATTCAGAAAGCATCACGGTACGAAACCATTCGTTCAGTCCTCCTTTCATAAGATAAGCATTTTCATTCCCCATTCCTGTGACGATGGTCTGGGCCATGGACGCCAGCAAATCATCGTTGCTGTAAAAAACTGTCCGCACATTTTTGCGGTTTAGTACATTCTCCCAACCAGGTTCAGAAAGCTTTTCAAGCGGAATATTTACCGAACCCGGAATGTTACAGGTACGAAACGCGGCAGCATTTCTCACATCAACCAACTGAACAGTGCTGTCTTCAATATTGACAAAACGGGCCACTTCATCCACGGTAAAAAAGTTTTCAGCCGCTGCTTTTTCGGCAAGTTCTGCGGGTTTCAACCTGAGATTTTTACCCGAATTACCCGGAACAAATGCCAGTAAAATACCCAACCCTACCAGCAAAACCGATATTTTTATTCGTATATTCATTTCATATCTGCTATTAATCTCAACCAATCACTATTAATCTTTTTTCTGCATTCTCAACCAATCACAATTAATCTTCATCAATCACCTTTTCCCTTTTTCTCCCCTCATTCACACATTTACTCACTCACTCAATTACTTTTTTATCAGCCAAATCTACATCCATTTCAATCTTCCCTTGCAAATTTCTTCTCAGCCTTTTCAGCTAACCAGAACATTACCACAGCGGCCACAATCAGCAACAAAGAAAAAACACCCGCTGAAACACCCAGCCATTCATTAATTTTAACCGGGCCTTTGTAACCGCTGGTTGCCAGAGGCAACACAAGAGGATAGGTTTCGGCAAACAAAAAGGCGCCTGTCAATCCGCCGGCTAAAAACAAAAAAGCATCAATTTTACCGATTGACAAAGCACAAAGTCCGGTTCCGGGGCAAAAACCACCCATGATAAAACCGGCTCCCATAATTACACCGCCAACAACAGAAGCTCCAATGTAATAAGAATTTACATATACAAGACTCAGGTCGAGCACCCCGAAATAGCTAAGAAACTGTGCCCCCACCAAAGCAGTGATGGCTGCCGTGAAAAACACTTTTAACACGGTAGCGTCGTATCCATAAAACATGCCAGCCAGTTTGCGGCTCGATGAAAAACCAGCCTGTTCGAGCGCAAAACCAAACCCGATTCCGATGATAAATCCTGTGAGCAGGTTTGCCCATTCGGGGAAATTGTTAAAAATTGAAAGCGGACCCATTTTTAATTCTTTAATGCGTGATTGTTAAAATGCGTGAATGAAAGAATGTTTTATTTTTTTTAGTACTGATATTGAATACAATGTCTCCACTATTTCACTCTTTAAACTTTAAACTTTGAACCTGGAACTTTGAACTCTCATATCCACAATTTGCGGAAAAACCAGGCAAAAAGAAATGCCGAACCAAAAATCGATAGCATAGTTACAAAGCCTGCCACCGAAAGCACAGCCATTCCTGAAAGTGCCGCCCCACTTGTACAGCCGCGTGCAAGCTGCGCTCCGTAAACAAAAAAAACACCTCCCAGAAAAGCAAAAAGCAACCGTATTTTATTCGAGATTTTTGGCGACTTTTCGATTGTAAATTTCAACCGACCTGAAAGAGCTCCCGAAATCAGCCCGCCGGCAATCAATCCCAGAACCTCAAAGAACAGCCAGTTTTTTAATGGCTTTTCACCACTTTCAAAATACGAACTGTAATAGACAGATTGTTTTGCATGTTCTGGTGCTACGGCATCAACAGCCGCCACTACTGCATATTTAATACCCCCGCTGGCACCCAGTCCGCGACCCGAAAAATACATGGCTGCCAATAAAACCAGCCCCAGCAGAATTCCCGCGAAATACGGGTTCATGTAATTTCTTTTTGTCATTCGAATTTGCTTTTTAAAACGGTTTACAAGATAGACAATTTAAAACCTGATAAAGTTTTTGAGTTTTCAATATTAATCCGGATTAAGTTGTCTTCTGAAAAATATTTCCGATGATTCTGAGAATGAGACCGTGAGGAAGACAGATGCCAAGAGAATAGTAAAATTTATTTATAATCCCGGG
>JBBIPU010000144.1:0-10358 GCA_037442685.1 Draconibacterium sp.
TGACCGCCTTCCTGTCCGGGTTGCCAGGCAAGTAAAATTGCATCGGGATAATCGCGCCAGCCGGCGGTTTCGCAAACCCCACCCACGTTGAGCACCACCACCACTTTTTTGCCGGCAGCGTGGTAAACTTCACACACATTTTTCACCATTTCAAGCTCGGTTTCTGTAAACGGCAGGTAGCCATTTTCATAGTTTTCGCCAGCACTTCGGCCCAGCGTAATAACTGCCACATCCGACGCGCCCACTTGTTTCTGAACCTCAGCTTTCGATAGCGGCATTTCGTCGCTGAACGGAATCAGACGTTTTTTGAAATGACCGGGCGCTTTGCCATCTTTCACCCCATTATCTGCCAGCATTTTCGGATTATTGAAAAAAGGTGGCACAAGATTGTCGTCGATAATTTTTTTGTTGAAAGCGGTGTAAGTATTTTCAAGCTCCTGCACAATGCCAAATCCGGCAGCTTTTAATCCGTCGTTTACCGAAATTGCATACGGATTGCTGCGGATTCCACCGCTTCCGGTGCCGGCTTCAATCAGGTAATATGAAATCTTGCCATAAACAGCCACTGTTTTTAAATTGCTGAAAGGCAGGGTGTTGTCATTATTTTTCAGCAACACCATTCCTTCGGCAGCAGCCTCGCGGGCCACTTTGGCGTGTGCTTCCAAATCGGGTTTCATTGTTGGCTGGTGACCTTTGGCGCGGGGCGAATTGAGTTTCAGTTTCAGGTTGTATTCCAGGTTTTTCGCCAGTGTAGCTTCGTCAAGTGTTTTATCTTTTAAAGCTTGTGTGAGTTCTGCCACTTCGTCTTTGTTGCCACCCATCAGCATGTTGTTCCCGGCGCGCACTTTTGCCACGGCGCTTCCGTAGCCATCAAAATCGGTCATAAAAACCCCGTTGAATCCCCATTCTTTGCGGGTAATAGTTTGCAATAATTCAGGATTTTCGGCGGTATAAAAACCATTCACTTTATTGTAGGAAGTCATAATACA
This sequence comes from Draconibacterium sp., assembly GCA_037442685.1. Classification (GTDB taxonomy): domain Bacteria; phylum Bacteroidota; class Bacteroidia; order Bacteroidales; family Prolixibacteraceae; genus Draconibacterium. The sequence goes on from JBBIPU010000144.1 coordinate 990, forward strand.
CGCGGGTTTGCCTTCTTTCACGGCAATCTCAAAACCACGAAGGTAAATTTCGCGGAGGGCACGCTGACTGATTACCGCGTTGTAGGTACGACGGTTGGTTTCCTGGTTGTTACCCAGAAAATGTTTCAGCGTGGCGCCAATTCCTTCAGATTGCAGCCCTTTTACCATCGATGCTGAGATTTTGCCCGAAAGCAACGGGTCTTCGGAGTAATATTCAAAATTACGCCCGCATTTCGGGTTGCGGTGCAGGTTGAGCGCCGGCATCAGAATTACATCGTAATCGTACTCCAGCACCTCGTTGCCAAAAACTTTCCCGATTTGTTCGGCCAGTTCTGTATTCCACGAAGCAGCCACACAGGTTGAAGTGGGGAATGCAGTTGAATAGGTGTATTCGGTGGCACCGGCAGGTTTTGGGTCGCGGTTCAGGCCGGAAGGCCCGTCGGACAAGGCCGAAGAGTAAACTCCCAAACGGGGAATCACCATTTTTGAGTTCTGGTTGGCAATGATGATGCCGGTTCCCTGCTCAACATTTTTTTCGCCGGCGCCTGGCAGAAACTTGCCATCGCCAACTGTCAGGCCAATTTTTTCATCGGGAGTCATTGCGGCAATAACCGATTGGACAGCATCTTTTCCGAATTGCGGATTGGCCGGTTCTTTTTTCACGTCACACGACACAAAAAATGCGGAAACTGCCAACATCAGAATTCCCGCTGAAACTACACACTTTGTTTGCATTTTTATCAAATTATTGAATAGTAAAAACTGATTGTGAATGATAACAAAGTAACATTTTGGCAGGCAGATAAACTTCTGCTTTTTTATTCAGATTTGGTTCTATTTTGACCAATCTTAAACGGTTTAGCACATGTTTTACATGGTTTGTTTTGAAATGGGTGTTTGTAGCAATTGGCAAAATTGAAATCGGGAAATTTTAAAAACGACACTTGCCGCTGTTTCGTCCGCAAAGACGCTGGTTTTTCAATGTGATTTGGTGACGGACGGGTGTGTAGGATTATAATTTTACTATTATTTCTTCCAAAAATTTCAGATTGCTTCGCAAAGCTCGCAATGACGGGGGATCATTACAAATGAGGAGGTCAGGGAGTTGGTTATTATGTCATTGCGAACGCAGTGAAGCAATCTGTTCAACCGTTATTTTCTACAACATATTACTATGTACTGAATACCAAACACCCTCTCAGAGTTTGATGAAAATCTTTCTCCGGTAAAGAATCCATGCAGCCATCCAGCAAACCGAACCCGAGAAAATGGCCCAAAACAACGATGCAGTTTTTATGTAAATTCCGGAGTTTTGCATCCATAAAACTGAGTTGTCACGAATACCGGTTTTAATGAAAAAGGTTTCAAAAACATCGGCCAGCACATAAATGGCAATGGCATTGCTGCCAAAAACAATCCACGGAAAAGTACCGGTTTTCCAGTTTTTAATTTCGACAAGAAAAAAGAGCAATCCATAAGAAAGAAAAGCCCATCCCGAAGTAACAAGCACATACGAACTAGTCCAAATCTTTTTGATAACCGGGAAATAAAGACCCCACAAATAACCTGCGGCCAGCAATGCAACTCCCACAAAAATGAACTGTTGCACCATCCTTTTCCTATCAGGTTTCAGTAACAGCATTTTACCTGCCAGTAACCCCGAAATTCCGGTTACAATTGCCGGGATGGTACTCAAAATCCCCTCACTGTCGTATCCTCTTTTGTTGATGAGATAAGGTGGAAACACGACTTTGTCAATCCAGTTGGCGAGATTTTTTCCGGGTTCAAGAATTCCCGGCCCAAAACCCGGAACGGGTATAAAAACCAGCGCCAGCCAGTACCCGATCAGAATTGCTATTCCTGCTGCCAGTTGTGTTCGCCAGCCTGTGTAAAGATAAAAAATGGCGCACGCCAGGAATACAAGTGAAATCCGCTGCAAAACACCGGGTAGTTCGAACCTGCTGAAATCGAAAGTGGGTAGAAGCCGCAGTGCAAGCCCCACTCCAAATATTTTCAGGGCACGAATAACCGACTTTTTAAATATCTGCTGCCGGTTTCTGCCTCTTTCAATTTGTTTCTGAAATGAAAGTGTGATGGAAATTCCGACAATAAACAAAAAGAAAGGAAAAATGAAATCGGTGGGTGTGGTTCCCGCCCAGGCTGCATGCTCAAGCGGAGTATAAATTGCTTCCCATGAACCCGGAAAATTCACCAGAATCATTGCTGCAATGGTTAATCCGCGAAATATGTCGAGAGAAATCAAACGGCTGGAGCTGGTCATTGGTTTATTGAATTTTAAGCCAACAAAACTGAAAGAAATCTTAATGCACAAATAATTGTAAATTGATAGTTTCTTCAATGATATTAGCCCTGAAAGCAGATTACTGAACTTTTTATTTTCAGATTAAGCCAATTATTCATGTATTTTGATTAAAATTCAGGTAGCATCCTGTGCATGAAATATTTTTCTTTATCTGACTGTATTTCTGTCGATAAACATCAATGTCAAATAATTGAAAAAATGCTGAAACACGAAGAACTTTTAAAGCTGAAACGCTGGAACACTCCTACCATCTGCAATGGGTGGGAGCAGATAACAAAACACAACACAGGCGGAAACGAGGCTTTCAACATTGAGGAAACCACCGATTTTATGCCGCAAATGGGCCCGATGGTGGGTTATGCGGTAACCGTAAAAATTCAGCCGGGGAATCCGGTCCACAGGGAAAGACAAAATGCCTGGGAAGATTACCGAGCTTATGTAGCTTCGATGCCCGGACCAAAAATTGTGGTGGTGCAGGACCTTGATAAACCTTTCACTTACGGAGCATTCTGGGGCGAAGTGAACAGTAATATCCACAGGGCGCTGGATTGTGTGGGTACGATTATCGATGGAGGTATCCGCGACCTCGACGAAATGAATAACGCCGGGTTCAAGGCGCTGGCGAGGCGTCTGTGCGTTAGTCATGCTTTCAGCACTCCGGTGGAATGGGGTTGCGAGGTGGAGGTTTTCGGCCGGAAGGTAAAACCGGGGCAACTGATTCATGCCGACAAACACGGATTTATTGTTATTCCTGCTGAAGATGAGGAAAAACTTCTCGATGCCGCCATTTTTATGGACAACAATGAATGCAACACCATGATTGCCTCAGCCCGCAGTGCAGCCGGAAAAAGCAAGGAACAAATACTTGCTGATTTTAATAATGCCTGCGCAGATTTCGGGAATGCTGCTATCGAAAAATTCGGCAAAAAGGGCGAATGGTAGGGAATGGAAACTGATTATTTATAAGTGATTAATGATTATTTGAGAAATAGAAGAAACTTAGTGTGACTTTGTGTCTTCGTGCCTTCGTGGTGAAAAGTGCCACTAAGACACTAAGGCACAAAGATTCACGAAGAAATGAAAGAAAAAATGAATACTGAAAAATCCTATAAAAACGAACTGAAAAGCAGCATTGCATGGACAGCCGGGTTAACTGCACTGTTTATCCTGTTTAACAGGTCGATTGAAATTCTGTGGGCTGTGTTGCTTGCCTTACCAGTTTTTATAGTGCTCTATTTCCTGCTTTTTTCTATCGGGAAAGAACAAGTGTCCAACCAAATAAAAAAGTGGCTCAATTCCGATATTAAAAGGGTGGTTATTTTTCCTGCGGCCCTCATTTTTCTTTATTTCGGGTATGTATATTTAATTGGCCAGAATCCCTTTCAGGGAGCGGTTTCCATGGTTCCCTACCTGGTGTTTTTCCCGGTCCTGGTTTTTGCTGCGGGAAGGAAAGACCAAAAGAAAATCGACTGGCTCGACTTCACAACTTTTGTCATTTTTCTGATTCCCATCACCCTCATCGATGCCAAACCTGCCGGAAATCTGCCGGTTACCGGCAATGAATTCGATACAGTTTACCGGATTGTGATGATGCTGACAGCTGTTTATGCATTTGTTGTTGTCAGGGGTTTGGATGACGCAGGTTTCTTCCCGGAATTCAGCCTGAAAAAACTTTTTACAGCCGTGTTGGTGTGGCTGGCATTTTATGGCTTTGTGTTTATCATCGGTTATTCAGTCGATTTTATAAAATTTACCGGGCACGAAACCCTGGACGGCGAATTACTTTCGAAAATTGCGCTGGCACTAATTACCACCTTTCTGCATACCGCTTTGTTTGAGGAACTTTTCTTCAGGGGAATCCTGCAAAATCTGCTGGCAAAACGCATCGGGCAGTCGGTTACCTGGGCCGTTTTCTGGCGCTGGGGTTTTGGCATCCTGTTCCTGCTTTCACTGCTTGTGGGGTACACCCTCGACGGCAATATGCAATGGTTCCCGGCAGCCGTCACCGTGGCAATGTTTCTGGCAGCTTTTTATATTGAGCGTTCGGGCGTTTTTGCTCAGGGTGTTTATACTTCACTGGCCATCACCGGGGTGATTTTCGGACTGGTTCACTATCATTCGGGGTCAATCATTTACATCGGGTTTGCCTGTATTGCAGGCTGGGCCTACGGCTACACCTGGATAAAAACAAAAAATGTGTTTTACGCGGCGCTGGTTCATGCATTGGTGGGCAGTTCTGCGCTGATTTTCGGACTGGAACTGATGAAGTGAAAGGGATTTACGATGTACGGATGTACGATTTACGATTAAGTATCCTTAATAATTAATGCGAATTAAAAACATACAATGAACAGTCGTATTTTCTGCAACAAAATCGAAAAATCCTGCCTTACAGGCAGTTTAACTTTATTTATTGCAACCACAGGTTACAAATCTGTGGTTATGAAAATAAGTCCTTTCAGGACAATTAACAGAGATGACTTGAAAAGTCAGAATTTCATAACTGCATGGTCATCGACCTGCGGAAAACACCATCAAAAAAAAGAAACTGCCTGTAAGGCAGGACAAGTTAAAGATTGAATTTCTTCACTCCCTTTAGGGTTGGGGTAATAAACAAAAATTTAATAAAAACTGATTATGAATCTGAAAATCAATAAACTGCTTTCTTCAACTGAGGAAAATGAGGCAAAGAAAAACTCCTTTCCTTCTGAAATATTCCGTGGTTATTCGCGCCGCAGGTTTATGCAGACTGCCGGACTCGGGGCGCTGGCACTGGGTTACTCCTGCGGAAGCAAGGAAAAACCGGTGATTCCGGGATTTGAAAAAGCAGCTGTAAATGAGGATATCCACAAAAACTGGGTACCTGTTTCCGACCGTAAAATCAAAATGGGCATTGTTGGTTACGGTTACTGCAAATTCGGCGCTGCATTTGGTTTTCAGAACCACCCGAATGTGGAGATTGTGGCTGTCAGCGACCTGATTCCCGAACGGTGTGAGGCTCTGGCCAAAGATTGCAGGTGTTCCAAAACCTATCCTTCGCTTGAAGAACTGGTCAAGGATGACACCATTGAAGCTGTATTTATTGCCACCGATGCACCCAGTCATGCCAAACATGCCATCGAGGTGCTGAAACACGGAAAACATGTGGCATCGGCGGTTCCGGCAGTTTTTGGTTCGCTGGAAGATGCGGAATTGCTTTTTGAAACCGTGAAAACCACGGGTTTGAAATACATGATGTTTGAAACTTCAGTTTTCCGCGACGATTTGTTTGCCATGCGACAGATTTATAATGCGGGAGGTTTTGGCCAACTGGTTTATTCCGAAGGCGAATATTACCACTATATGGAAAAAGCGCTGCCCTCGTACCTCAACTGGCGGGTCGGACTACCGCCACAATGGTACCCCACCCATTCAAATGCTTACGGAATTGCGGTGGATGGCGGAAGTTTCACCGAGGTTTCCTGTTACGGAATGCCCAGTATTGTCGGTCATTTGCAACCCGGAAACAACGCTTACAAAAATCCTTTCGGGACCGAAATTGCACTTTTCAGAACTGCCGGAGGTGGCATGTCTAGAATGGCGGTAAGCTGGGACACACCGGGCGACGAAGGGGAAAGGGGCCGTGTGCGCGGACAGAAAGGTTCATACCACGATAAGTTTGAAGCGCTGGCTGCTTCTCTTCCCGATTTAACCAAACCACCTCTCCCACCCGGAGTGGAAGCCGGCGGTCACGGCGGCTCGCACGGTTACCTGATGAATGAATTTGTGACTGCCATTTTACAGGACCGGAAACCGCTGATTGACATTGCCATGGCGCTTAATCTCACGGTTCCGGGGATTGTGGCGCATGAATCGGCTCTTAAAAACGGTGAACTATTAAAAATTCCACAATACAGATTTTAATACAATTGTTTTCCACGATGAACAGGATTTTGTTGCTGATACTTTTGGTTTTGCAGTCGTTCTGCGCCTTTACGCAAACGTACTGGAAAATTGAGAATGAGTATGGCGATGAAATTTTGCTGACCATCGAACTGAATGCTGCAAAAAACACATTTACAGCGTACACCCGAAAAGAAGCGCTGAAAGACATTGCCGGAAGCATCACTTTCACTCTGGCCAAAACTGCCGGAAAACTGAAATATCCGGAGATTGTTTTTATAGAAGGAACCACATGGAAAAAAGCCGACTCGCTTTTACTGACGGGCACTTTCACTTATTTCGATAAGCAGTTTCCGTTTTCAGCCTCTGTTTATAAAAATCAGTTTAAGGGATTTTATACCGACAAAAACCGGCAGCGCGCACTCACAGGAACCAAACTGCCCGGAAACAAACCTCTGAAAGATTATCAAAATATAATAAACACCTCGATAGCGCTGGCTGAAAAAAACCTGGCAAATCCACACTGGCTGAAATCTGGTGAATGGAAAGATTTCAGCAAAAAAATGAACGAACTGAAACCCAAAATGGCTGACGACTACGAAATGGCTGCTTCAGTGGAATGGAACGGGAAAAAACTTCCGTTTACACCTTTCGAAATCAGCAAAATAAACCCCCGCTTAAAAACCAGCGAAACAAAAAAGAATTCAATATTCAGGGAACTCAATGCAAAAACGGTTCTGCTGGACGTGAACAGTCTGCCGGTTACAAAACCGGCTTTCGACAGCCTCGCTGTTGTTATTGGTAAAAGGGGATTCGAAAACATCATTCTCGACCTTCGGGGTAGAAACAGCATCAATCCTGCGGCAGCAAATTATTTTGCCAACTTTATTTCGAAAAAAACTATTACCGCCGGAGTGTTTTTAACCCGGAAATGGTTCAACAGCAATCCGGCTGTTCCTGATACCAAAGAATCCGAAAGGCTGTTTAAAAGCTTTGGCGAAACAGGTTACAAACCAAATTCCTTTTTCAGCGAAATGGGACGAACATTCAAAATTGTACCTGCACAAAATTCATTCAAAGGAAAAGTATTTGTTTTAACCGATTCGAAAACATCCAAAGTATCGGAAGTGCTGGTGCATATTCTGAAAATCGAAAAACTTGCTGTAATCGTTGGCCAGAAAACAAAGGGCACTGCTTTGCTGGCTGAACGTTTGCCCGTAACCAGCGAATTTGAACTGATTATTCCTGTCGCGGAATTTTACGCTACAAACGGCAAACCGGTTGAAATGAAAGGAATTGAACCGGATAAAACGGTTTCAAACGAAGATATTCTGCAATATGTTTTAAAAAATCTTTTATGATAAGACAAACATTTAAAAATCATTTGTCAGTCATTTTGCTCATATTACTGTTTGCCTGCAGGCAAACAGATAAAAACATACCGGTAAATGTGAAGGTGTATCTTGAAAAGGGACGATTTGGAGGTTGGCCTGCTAACAACGGAATCTGGATTTGGAATAACGAAATTCTTGTTGGATTTTCACAGGGATATTATAAAGATTTAGGCACTGAAAGACATAACATCGACCGTGAAAAACCTGAAAAACATATACTGGCGCGTTCATTGGACGGTGGCGAAACATGGACGATTGAAGACCCCTCGAAGGATGGCGTAATGATTGCCCGGGGAAAATCATTGCATGGAACCGAACCCAACGCTGAACATATGAAACCGATTGTTTCGTTAACAGAACCAATGAATTTCGCCAATCCTGATTTTGTGCTGAAATTCTGGTTTCTCAGCAACGATTCAGGACCATCCATTTTCTATTTTTCAAAAAACCGTGGCCACGATTGGAACGGGCCGTTCTCTTTCTCAGTTGACGGAATGGAAAACATCATGGCCAGAAATGATTATATTTTCGAAGACAGTAAAAGTTGCCTTGCATTCTTCACTGCATCAAAATCGGACAATAAAGAAGGCCGGGTATTTGCAGCCCGCACTGTGGACGGTGGGCTTTCGTGGCATTTTGTATCGTGGGTTGGCGACGAACCCAAAAATGGTTATCGCATAATGCCTTCCACAGCAAGGATTTCAAGGGATGAGTTATTGATGACATCGAGGGTAATGAATGAAACTTCAGAAAAAGAACTTTCGTCAAACGGGAAAAAGAACCGAAGCTACATTGATTCCTGGATTAGTAAAAATAACGGGAAAAGCTGGGAATTTCATGGTAATCCGGTTGACGACCTTGGCGAAGGAAATCCACCCTCCCTGATCAGACTGAAAGACGGACGGCTTTGCCTTACCTACGGTTACCGTGCTGAACCTTACAGCATTTGTGCAAAACTCAGCAACGATAATGGTAAAACATGGAGCAGGCAAATCGTTTTAAGAAATGACGGTGCCGGACGCGACATTGGTTATGTGAGAAGCGTTCAGCGGCCGGATGGAAAAGTGGTTACCATTTATTATTTTCAGGATAAAGAGCAACCCGAAAGATATATCGGATGTACAATCTGGAATCCTGATGAACAATCAAAAACTGATTAATTTAAACGAACTATGAAAAAATTTTCCATTCTCAACTCAATTCCGGTTTTAATTCTGATCATTTTCCTTTCGTCAGTCGTGACAGCAGGGAATAGGGACGGGAATTACCGGAAACAGGAAATCATGGTACCGATGTCAGACGGAACAAAGCTGGCAACCGATGTTTATTTGCCAAAAACAGGCTCAGAATTTCCGGTTGTTTTGGTACGAACTCCTTACGACAAAAACGGGATTAAAAGTGCCGCTGAAAAATTCGTAAAATACAACATCGCAGTTGTGGCGCAGGATTGTCGCGGCAGACTGAAATCAGAAGGGGATTTTTACCCGTTTATCAACGAAAGGAAAGACGGGCTCGAAACCCTTCGCTGGCTTCGGAAACAGGAATGGTGCAACGGAAAAATTGGTGGTTGGGGCGGAAGTTATGTAGGAATTACACAGTGGGCCATTTCTGATTCGCTCGACGTTTTCACCCCTAATATGACCGGCGCCAGCATGTACAATTTGCTATACGACCAGGGACTTTTTGCACTTCAAACAGCTTTCACCTGGGGACTGGCCATTTCAGCAAAAGAAATGAATACGGAGTTCATGCAAAAGATTCCAAAATCAT
>JBBIPU010000145.1:0-10338 GCA_037442685.1 Draconibacterium sp.
CCGATTTCAGCTGAAATTGCACGGCAACGTTTTACATGTTCCACCCAGAACTTGCGATTTTCCCCGTTTTTCGATGAAAGCGTGTAACCATCGGCGGCACGAGGATGCGAAAAGCAACTGGCGTTGAAATCCATCCCGATTCCCAGTTTTTTGCACCAGTCAATCCAGCTTTGGAAATGCTTCGGCTCAATCTGGTCACGGTCGATGCGTTCGCCCTGAAAATCGCCGTAAATGGCATGCAAATTCAGGCGTTGTTTTCCGGGCAGGAGCGACAAAACCTTTTCAAGGTCGTCGCGCACCTGCTGAATTGTGTGCGCTTTTCCGGGGTAATTACCTGTGGCCTGAATTCCCCCGCCCGAAAGCGATGAATCGGGGGTTTCAAATCCGCCCACATCATCGGTTTGCCAGCAATGCAGCGAAATCACCACCTCCTTCATTTTTTCCAGTACCGCATCGGTATCAATCCCCAACTCAGCATATTCTTCTTTTGCCAGTTGGTAGGCCTGTTGTATTCTTTGTTTGTTCATTTTAAAGTATTTTTTTACCACGAAGACACAAAGTTTCACCAAACATTCGTATCAACTCTTTGTGAATTCTTAGTGTCTTTGAGCCTTTGTGGCAAGAATTATAAAAAATTAATTGGCAACCGGATAACTAAATTTATAATCACCCGAGCCAAGTTTTAAGGTAACTGCTTTTCCTGATTGTTGAGCACTTTTGTTTTTATCATCTTTTAAAGAGACTGAATTGACAGTCACATTTTCAATTTGGGCAGCAGGCAATATTACCGTTGCCGTTGTGTTTGCCGGAACTTTCACTTCGTAAACCATCTGGCCATTTTCAATTTTCCATCCCGATTTGATTTCGCCGTAAATCGACTGGAACGTGGAGGCTGCGTTGGTCAATCCGCCACCCGGATGTGGTGCCAGGAAGAAATGTTTGTACCCCGGCATTTCTGTATCGATTTTTATTCCTGCAACATAACTGTAAAGCCACTCACCGATTGCCCCGTAAGCGTAATGGTTAAAACTGTTCATTCCCACATCCTGAAAAGTCCCGTCGGGTTTCTGACCGTCCCAGCGTTCCCAGATGGTGGTTGCTCCCTGCGTTACGGGGTACAGCCAGCTTGGATATTCTTTCCTGTTCAGTAATATAAAAACCAGTTCGTCGTAACCATTCGAAGAAAGAGCATTGCATAACAATGGTGTTCCGACAAAACCGGTGGTTAAATGCCTGAACTTTCTTACATCTTCAGCAAGGTATTTTACTGCTTTCGATTTCAGGTCAGCAGGAAGTAAATCGAATGCAATTGCCAGTGAATATGCAGTTTGTGTATGAGAAACCAACCTTCCTGATGGAGTGACAAATTCATTGAGGAAAGCTTTCTTAATGTCATTTGATAACTGCGCGTATTTAGCTGCTTCATCGTTTTTACCAATGATACCGGCAATTTTTGAAAGCAGACCGCTTGAATAAGCAAAATATGCCGTGGCAATCAGATCTTTCTCAGTGGTAGCACCCGGGTAATCGGAACGGGTTGTGGCAAATGCAAGCCAGTCTCCGAAATGATCGTCGCCTGTCCACAAATTGTCCTCTCCTGCCCTGCTTTTCATGTATTCCACCCAGGCTTTCATGCTCGGATACTGAGCTTCGAGAATGCGCTTGTCTCCATAAGCCAGATAAGTATTCCACGGAACAATAACCGAAACATCGGCCCAGGCAGTAGCACCGCCGCCACCTTTTAAAACATCAGGGATTACATGTGGAACTTTACCGTTTGGCAACTGGTCAGCGGCAACATCTTTCATCCACTTTGTATAAAATCCTGCCACATCGAAATTAAAAGCGGCAGTGGGACTGAAAACCTGTGCATCGCCCGTCCAGCCCAGGCGTTCGTCGCGTTGCGGACAATCGGTCGGAACATCGAGGAAATTGCCTTTTTGTCCCCACTGAATATTGTGCTGTAACTGGTTAATCAGTGGTTCTGAACATGAAAATGTTCCTGTTGGCTGAATAGCAGAATGAATTACAATTCCGGTAATATTGTCGATTGACGGTGTTCCCGGGAAATTGATCAGCTGAACAAATCTGAATCCGTGAAATGTAAATGAAGGTTCGTAAATTTCCTCACCACCACCTTTCAGAATGTAAGTATCAGTGACTTTTGCCGAACGCAGGTTTGCTGTGTAGAAATTACCTTCTTTATCAAGTACTTCAGCGAATTTCAGGGTAACCGCGTCATCTTTTTTACCGCTTACCTTTAACCTTACCCAGCCAACCATATTTTGCCCGAGATCGAGAACAATCTCGCCTTTTGGAGTGGTGAATATTTTAAGTGGTTTAATCTCCTGAATTGCTTGCACCGGCGGTCCCTGCGGGGCAATTAAAATTGCTTTTAATTTGTCAAGTTTTACTGTTTTTCCCCATTTGGTGTCATCGAATCCCGGTGCATTCCATCCTGGCATTTCCAAACGTGCATCATACGATTCTCCATTGTAAATATCTGAGAATAAAATCGGACCGGTTGAAGATTTCCAGGTGTTATCGGTGACAATTGTTTCTGATGTACCATCAGTATAAACCACATGTATCTGGGCCAGTAACGCAAGTTTGTCACCATAGTAATTTCTCTGTCCCTGCCAGCCAATATTACCACGATACCAGCCATCGCCCAGAACAGCGCCAATTGCATTTTTGGCCTGAATCATCGAAGTTACATCGTAAGTCTGATACTGAACTCTTTTATTGTAGCTTGTCCAACCCGGCGTAAACAAGTCATTTCCCACCTTTTTGCCATTCAGAAAAAGCTTGTACAAACCAAGAGCTGAAACATAAATTCTTGCCGACTTAATCTTTTTTGAAGTCTGGAACTCTTTGCGCAGGTAGTTGCATGGTTTCGATCCATCCAGTTGCACCTCGTTTTCCATGGTAATCCAGTCAGCTTTCCATAATTCAGGCTGAAGAATTCCCATTTCCCAGAACGCCGGTTTGCTCCATTCAGAAGCTTTTCCGTTGTTGTCCCAGATACGGACCTGCCAATAAACCCGTTGCATCGGTTTTAATTCGGGCCCGCTGTAAACAACATCCACCGATTGATCTGAAGATACTTTCCCTGAATTCCAAATGGTTTTTCCTTTGCCTGGTTGTTCAGTGACCTTGATTTCATAAGCAGTCTGCAACATATTGTTTTCAGTTGCACTGATCTTCCAGCTTAACCGCGGATTCATCACGTCAATACCAATTGGATTTTCATGATATTCGCAAATAAGACCGGTTAAAGTTATTTTTGTGGCCGCATTTACTGCAGCTGCAAAATTCATTAAAACAATAACGGTAAAAAGTTTTACCCAAAATTGATTTTGTTTCATTGTCGATATTTTTAATTGATTCACATTTTATTCCATATAAAAAACCTCTTCCAGTTCTTTTGAAACAGGCGATTTGTCGGGATTTGTTTTCATGATATCCGCCATGAATTTCCACCATTTCTGAACAACTTCAGCTTTGCCCAGATCCTGCGAACCACCTTCCCCGCTGATTTTCTGAAAGGCAAAAAGCGTATTCGTTTCTTCATCAAGGAAAATGGAATATTCGCTGATTCCGGCTTCCTTCAGCAGCGTTTTCAGTTCAGGCCAGATTTCGTTGTGCCGTTTGATGTATTCGGCTTTCTGCCCTTCATTGAGCTGCATTTTAAAAGCTACACGTTTAGCCCCCTCTATCTCCCCCGAAGGGGGAGAATTTTGTTTCGAGTTCCGAGTTCTATATTCCAATTTCAATGATTAAAGTTCAATTTCAAATCGTCAATCGTTAATCCTGTTCAGTGTTAAATCCTTCCCCCATTTGGGGAACGGGAAGGGGGCTTTCTTTCTTCTACCCCAACGCATTTAACTCGGGGTACAGCCATTTTGCAATTCCGATCACAATAACCGACAGGAGAATTGCACCGATCCCCAGCAAAATCATGTGGTACGTTCTCTTCGAAACACCTTTCCACTCTTTGCGGTAAAATCCCCATAAATTAGCAGTGAGAATGATGGTTGCCATGTGAAGTGTCCACGAACTCGCGCCGTTTCCGATTTTTGTTTCGCCCATTCCATAAAAAAAGAACTGCAGAAACCAGGTGGTTCCGGCCAGCGCACAAAACAGGTAATTGCGTAACAAAGGCGATTTTCTGTCAACGAAATCGCCACCGGTTTTGTTTTTAAGAATCAGTGCGGTTGTCCAGATAACGTTGGTGGTGAGGCCTCCCCAGAGAATGACAAAAAAGATGATATTGTTTTCGAAAAGGTATTTAAAACTTTCACCTTCCTGTGTGAGAAACGGGTAATTCTGTTCCACCGCCAGCGATCTTGCAATAGCCGACATTTCTTTGCCGGCGTCGATACCAAAACTGAAAAAAGCGCTCAGAATGCCCGAAGCAATGGCGATCATTAATCCTTTCGAGAGGCTGAATTCGCTGTTTACCCCGTCTTTAATATTTCCAATATCTCTGTCTTTTTTGATACCTGCGCGACCGCTGAGGATAATTCCGGCAAGCAAAATGGCTATTCCCAATAAAACAATGCGTCCTCCGGTGCTGCCAAAAAGGTCGGTAAACGCCAGACCTGCCGGGATGATTTCTGAGATTTCGGGTACATTGCGTAAAACCGGCAATCCAAGCGAACCAACCACCGAAGTAATGCCTAACAAAACCGAGTTACCCAGCGACATGCCAAGGTAGCGGATTGCCAGCCCGTAAGTCAGGCCGCCAAATCCCCACAGTAATCCCATCAGATATGTGTTGCGAATGACGCTTCCTCTGGAGGCATGTAAAATTCCCTGCCAGTCGGGAGTGGTCAGCATAACTGCGAGGAAAGGCATAATCAGCCACGAAAAAATCCCGCCGGTAATCCAGTAAATTTCCCAGCGCCACTTTTTTACCCAGTTGTACGGCATGTACCAGCTGCCCGAAGCGCTGCCACCCAGGGTGTGAAAAAGAATTCCAAGAATAACGTTCATCGTTTTTAATTTTTTTGGTTCAGTTTAAAACAGGCTTTCGACCCGAAAAACAAATTTAAGATTACAAATCAGGTAAAACAATATATTAAATGACATAAAATTTATATTTTTTGACCGGAATTATGAAACACAGCGAATTTAAATATTTAACGGTAAACGACGAGGACCTGCAGTGGGGATTGTACCTGAAAGTGGCCGGCTCTGCCATTATTCCTGCCAATCACAACTATCCTTCTCACGATCATCCTTCTGAATATTTTTTTAATTGGAATGATGGCCGGATTCTGAACGAGTTCCAGGTCAATTTTATCAGCGAAGGCAGTGGTATCCTTGAAAACAGCTTTGGAACTTTTTCGATGAAACAAGGCTGTATTTTCTTTACTTTTCCCGGGGTCTGGCACCGCTACAAACCCGGAATGAAGACAGGCTGGACCGAGAATTACATTGGTTTTGACGGTAAACTGGCCCGCGAACTGATCGTTTTACCCAGGTTTTCGCCCAAAGAACCTGTTTTTAATTTTGGGATCAAAGAGGAAATTCTGGATACCTACATTAAGATTTTTGATCTGGTTGAAAAGGAACAACCTGGATACCAGCAGATCGCTTCAGGAATGGTAATGAAATTACTGGGATACATTATTTCGTTTGAAAAACAGAAGGATTTCTCAGGAAAACTTATTGCCCGCGTAATTGAAGCCGCCCGGTTTTCTATGAAACAAAATATGGGCAGTGAGCTTTATTTTGAAGAACTGGCACAGAAATACAATGTCAGTTATTCATTTTTCAGGAAAATGTTTCGCAAATACACGGGCATGTCGCCCGGGCAGTACCATTTGCAGCTGCGGCTTACAAGAGCAAAAGAATTGCTGGTTTCAACCGACAAGAGCATAAAGGAAATCAGTTACGAACTGGGGTTTCAATCCATTTTTCATTTCAGCAGTTTGTTTAAAAAGAAAGAAGGGGTAACTCCATCGTTTTTCAGAAACAGGAATAATGTGTGAGGTTTTAATTCCTGCAAGATAAAATATTTATGTAGATTTAAAGTCTAACTTTAAATCTACATAAATCAAAACCAAATAATCATATTTTTTATGTAATTTTAAACTGTAATTTTAAATTTACATTAAGATGTTTATTTCACGGGAAGCATACCATGAACTTGTTGAATTGTGCAAAGCATTTCCGGTGGTCACTATTACCGGACCAAGACAATCAGGAAAGACAACTTTATTAAAACATATTTTCCCTGATAAAAAATATGTTTCACTTGAAGATCCCGACATCCGGCAAATGGCAGTTTCTGATCCGCGTGCATTTCTGAATCAATCTGAAACAGGTATGATAATAGATGAAATTCAACGGGTTCCGGAATTAGTTTCGTATATACAAGGGATTGTTGACCAGCTTCAGCAACCAGGTTATTTTCTGCTTTCAGGTAGTCAGCAATTTGAACTTACCCAAAAAATTTCCCAATCATTGGCCGGAAGAACTGCAATCATAAAGCTTTTGCCATTCACGATAAAGGAAATTCAGGTTGTATCTTCCGGTTTATCTTCCAACGAATTGTTATATAAAGGATTATATCCCAGGCTTTATAATACACCACCGATGCATCCTTCACGGTATTATAACAGTTATCTGCAGACCTATATTGAACGTGATTTAAGAGAATTACTGAATGTTAAAGATTTACATCTGTTTGATCTTTTTGTTCGTTTATGTGCCGGAAGAACCGGGCAGATTTTTGTCGCCAGCCAACTTGCCAATGAAGTTGGTGTAAGTGTCCCTACCATTCAATCGTGGCTATCTATACTTGAAGCATCCTACATTGTTTATTTACTTCAGCCATACCATACCAATATTAATAAACGCCTTATAAAGTCGCCGAAAATATATTTTTACGACACAGGATTGGCTGCCTACCTGACGGGTATTAACAGTGTTGAACAATTGCCTTCACATCCTCTGCGTGGAGCACTTTTTGAGAATCTGGTTATCATGGAAGTGCTTAAGAAAAAATATAATTCGTTTAAAAACTATCAATTATACTTTTACAGAGATTCAAATCAGAATGAAGTTGATTTACTGTTGGATAACGGAATTTCGATTGATGCTATTGAAATCAAATCATCAGAAACATTTGATAAAACTTTTCAAAAAGGATTAAACTACATCCGAAATCTTTTGCCTGAGAAAATAAGAAACAGCATACTTTGTTATACCGGACAAACTGAGTCTGTTGTCAACGAAAACAAACTGGTTAATTACAAAAATCTTTCAGAATTGATTTAATTTTTCAGGGATTGCAATTTACTTTTTCACCTCCACCGGAAACTCCTTTAAACTCCAGGCATCAAACTGATTGGAGGAAAGTACTTTCAGCTTTCTGTCATTCACATTATCGAACCAGATAATGGTTGCATCAGCCGGATTGCTGTTGGTTTTCACACCGCCTACAGCCTGAATTTCCACAACATTTCCGTTGGTAATTTCATAATAAATGTTTTTTAACGACGAACCGAGAGTTACCGAAAGCTGATTGGCTGGCAGCAAAACTGAAGGGGCGGTTTGCTCATAAAGAAATTCAGTAGTTTGAAAAATAAGTGTATCTATATAAGTGTTCAGGGTATTATAGGTTTCCAGTTCAGGTTCGTGGCCTTTGCCCGGCAGCGCGACAAGTTTGTTTTTTATGCCGAGAAAATTCAGCCTGTCGTGAATGGTTTTTGAGCCGTATATTTTGTCCATAATCAAACGGTTAATCATCAACGACTTTTTAAAAGGGAAATCGTAATCAAAAGGTACGACATCGTCGTCGGTTCCGTGAATGGACAAAACCGGAATTTTCTCGTCAGCATCGATAATATTCAGGTCGGAAACAGCTCCCCACATATTTACAACACCTTTAATAGTAAAGGGTTCAGTGTAACGGTTGCCCGAATCTTCGATTTTCCCGACCATTCCTTTTTTCTCTGCTTCCAGAATTCGTTCCGGCCGCTCGTCGTTATCCATAAAAGCCACGTTAAGAGACGCAACTGCACCGGCGCTGGTTCCTCCCACGTATATCTGGTTTGGATCCAGCCCGATTCCAGGTGAATGGTGCGCCAGAAAACGCAATGCCGCATGAGCATCCTGAATGGCGCGGTAGGCGCTCATTTCGATATCTGCCGCTGTTGGTTTAAAGCCAAGCCTGTAATCGATGGAAGCCACAAAATACCCTCTTTTTGCCAAGGCGTAGGCCAGGGCTTGTTCACAGGCCGACTCCTTGCTGCCAATATAAAAAGCGCCGCCGTGAATCAGCATCACAACCGGCTTTTTTTTCAGCGAATCGGCACGCGAAAAGTACAAATCGAGTTTTAAATCAAGCAGTTCATTGTCCTTGAAAGTTTTTATCAGTCCTTTTGCCAATGTCACAACATACGGATCGTTGGAATAGGGCGTGCTTGTCCAGTAGCCATTTGCCTTTCCGTAAATAATATTGCTTTTTACTTCCACATTTTCAAAAAACTCCTTCTGGTACCTGGCTGATGGAATAGTTTTTACTTCAGGGCGAAGATTAAATGCAAAATCAGCTTTCGGACGAAAGAAAAGGAATCGCTTTTTTTTGTTCATTAATTTCAACTTCCCTTGCCATTGCAAGGAATCTTTCAACGAAGAATTTACGGGTCCAACATACAAATCAGACTGAAAAAATGGCTTCCGGCCGGATAAATCAACCGAAAACGGATGGACCTCTTCCACCGACATTCCACGGTTTAAAACGAAATAACCTTTCAGTTTATCCTCGTTTTTGCTTTCTTCAACAAGAATGATTTTATCGGCACCCACATTCCCATCGAAAATTCCTTTTTGAAAGTCTGTTCCCTGCGCTTTTACATTACTTTGAAAGCATTGAACGACAACCACTAATACAAAAATATATCTGAAACAACAGAAATTCATGACGTTATTTGTTTTTACCTGTTAGAAAACGTAATTACAAAAGTATTGGTATAACGGATAAACGAAAATATCATTCGCGGTACACAAAAAATTTTTACAAAATTAAACAGATCATTTTGTAAAATGAAGATTTCACCATATCCGATTTTTTCGCAAGGCGTTTGCCCCGGAATCTTTGTAGCGCGGAATATGAATTGAACAAAAAAGGGCGTAGCTCTGGCATCTGTTTCAATTGAATCTTGCCTTTGAAATAAGAGATTGCAAGACCCCGCCCTTATTTTTCGAGTGAAATATTTATCTACAAAAAGCACAGGGCTACCCACCTGAATTGATTCCTAATTGGCCTTTTTTTATGAGCTAAGCGGTTCGAGCCAATTATATTTAGGTCTTAAAAACCTTGTTTTCCCGTCTTCCTTAACCTTAATAGCCCGATTGCCCCAATAAAAACCCAAACCTTATTCACCTTATTAATAAGGTTGAGGGCAGGTGGGTGGAGGATTTCCCTATGCTACTAAGGTTAAAGGAAGGTAAATAAGGTTTTTATAAAATTCCTTTTTAGGTGATAGCGCTTTGGTTGGCGAAACCTTTTTCCCTCAACCCGGCGGGTTGATATGTTTATAGAAACATAATTTTGATTAAAGAATGTGCGACCCACAGCCGGGGTCGAATATCTTCCTATTCATGCGTCCTTCTATAAAGATGTGATGCCGCTGGCATCTTTTTGTTGTTCTTCGATATACCGCAACGCGGCTTCTTCGTTTTGCTCTATGGCCAGTTCTACCGCGCGTTTGGCGGTTTCCAGCAATTGCTCGGATTGATTTTTGAGGTGGAAACTTTCTTCAACAAGCGTTAAAATCTCTACCTGAATTTGCCAGTCAATAAATGGTATTAAAAGTTGTTTTAAAGAGGTTTGAGTTATTAATGGTTGAACAGAACCACCAGCCAATTTTTCCAATAACAGTTGATAGAATTTTGTTGAAAAAAGTAAAGCATAAACTTCTGGCACAAATGATTCTTTTAATTTGAATGCAAGAATATTATCAGAATAGACACTATTTTCTTGCGGCTTTTTAACCACCCCAAATAAACCAATAGTACCAACGCGTGAAGTTAATATCTCACCAGCTTGAGCGCTTGTTTTAAAATTTGATGGATCGACATAAAACATTTCGTCAACTTCAATATTCCCTTTGCCAATATTTGTATTTCTAATGTAGGGAACCAACCCTGATCCTTTATTTTCATATATTTCCGAATATTCACCCGTGGTAATATATTCGATTTGATTACTTAATAGATCGGCACCATTCTTTGAACTTCTTATTTTCAATTCAATTTCATCGTATTTCTTCTGATAATACTCTGCATCCAACCTGCCGGTGCTTAAAAACGACTCTTTAA
>JBBIPU010000146.1:0-9096 GCA_037442685.1 Draconibacterium sp.
TGAACATCATCCACAGTGGCTGCAGCTCCGTTTTCGATGTGTGTGTCAACATCAACTGCCGTTTCGCTGAAACCATAATTAAGCACGGTATTCAGATTTGGATAATAGGCAGCGCCATATTTCATATTGTCTGAACCAATTGCGGTGCGGAATGCAGAGATATCAGTGCCATAAACATCGGCAATGGTAAACCGGTCCTGCAATTTTGCGCAATGAGCAAGCGAAGCGCTGATCAGAGTGCCGTAAGCAGTAACATCGCTCAGTGCATGAGCATCGGGGAACAACAACAAAGTCGGTTCATCCACTTTTTCAAGTTCTACGATTCCTTTTGTCAACCCTGCCGAATTGTTTGCAGGAGCTGAAACTGCATCTCCGTAATCGCCCACCGACATGATATAACAAGGCCCTCCGCCGTTGTTGTAAAACATCTGAACCTGGTAATACATTTTGTAATCGGATGGTGTGGCAAGAGTTGCCGTGATTTTCCTGTCGGTAACAACATTGTTTAAATCGAGCGTATCAGCAATTGTGATGGAAATATCCTCATTTTGCGGACCACCAAAAATCTCCTGGTATTCCAGAAGTGAACTGATTCGCGTTGCCTTGAAAAGGAGTTTTGTGTCGTCCCCGTTTTCAGTGGCACGTTCGGTGTACCCGATAAAAGCGGGTACGGCCGTTTCAACCGCTGCTATTGAAGCAGGCAATGTCGAGATCTCCTGAATATAGACTCCCGGTGTTTTGTAATTTGCCATTTTATCAAATTTTTATAATGTTTTTAATTTTATGATTCCTGCAATTTGTGTGAGAATTTCAGGATGATGAATTCAGCAGGTCTGACTGCAGCAAGACCAATTTCAATATTCATCCTGCCTTCAAGAATGTCGAGAGCAGTCATTGTTTCGCCAAGACCAACCTTTACAAAGAAGGCCTGTTCAGGTTTTGCCCCTGCCAGGGCGCCGTCTCTCCACAAACCGGAAAGGAAATTCTCAATCATGGTTTTTGTCCGCAACCAGGTATTCGAATCGTTGGGCTCGAAAACAACAAATTCAGTGGCTTTTTTAACCGATTCTTCAATAAAAATGAATAACCTTCTTACCGGAACATATCGCCATTCGTTGTCATTCCCGGCCAGCGTTCTTGCTCCCCATACAATGTTTCCTTTTCCTGCAAAGTTTCTGATAACATTGACAGATTTTCCTGTTGTAGCATCAACATTCAGATTTTCCTGTTGTTCGCTGGTTACCAGAACCGAAGGCGCTTTTACCATCCGCAAACTGACATTTGCAGGTGCTTTCCATACGCCACGTTCAAAATCAACCCGTGCATACACACCTGCCATTGTTGCCGAGGGATAAAGAGTAACTTCAAACTTCTTCTTAATCTCCTTTATAATATTATTATATAAAGTTTTGTCAGCTTTTAATCCATCCGAACCTCCGGAAAGGTTAGCATCTGACAAGGTGATTCCGCTACCGCTGCCGCTATCGGTATAAGCCATTGTCAGACTGTTTCCTGCACTTCCTGCAACTGCTTTTATCGTAATCACATTCGAAGTCCGTGTTGCTGAATAAGCAGGATCGGCAAATGCAGTAATTGCAGCAAGTAACGATGTGGCTGACTGAACGTTTGTCCCTCCTGCCTGCCAGTCGAGTGCCGCACCCTCGGTAAAAGCATGACCGTTAATTGTCACCACATCATCGGCTAAAACCGAAAAATCATCGATTGTAATTGTACCTGTCGCCGAAACTGGAACAGTGTCGCCATTGAGAACGTTTTCAAGTGTTTTCCCTCCAAATGTTCCTCCCGTCCTGCTGTCGATTATTGCAATCCCCAATTTCTGAAAATTCAGGTCGATCGTTGTTTTAAGCGATGGATAATAACAGGCACCGTATTTCAGATAGTCAGTACCCACATCGGCCCTGAAATTATTTCCATCACTGTTGACAGTACCTGTTGAATCGTACAATGCATCCATTATTGCAAACCTGTCCTGAAGCTTGTTGCATTGTGTAAGCATATCATCGTTTATTGTTTTGCGGTTTGTGACGCTCAAAACGATGGCTTCGGGAACAACAAGCAAGGTAACTTCGTCCTCCTTTTCAACCGCAGTCAACCCAGCCTGAAGGTCAGTAACACTGATCAATGTTGATGGATCAGCCGGTATTGCCAGACTTGTGTATGTACCGACAGAGACAACATAGCACGGGCCACCCCCGTTACCGAAATACATCACCAGACTGTTATACAATGTGTATGGTGATAATTTTGTAGTAGCGGCAACAGCAATTGCAGTGTCGGCTTCTGCAACACTTGCACCTGTTAAAGTAACCGTCAGCTTTTCGTTAAATGCCCCGCCAAAAATTTCCTGATATTCAAGTAAAGAAGTTATTCTTACCGGAGAGGCGTTAGCCAGAATTTTCCCGTTTTTTACCCTTTTTTCAGTGTAACCGATGAATGCGGGAATTGCTGTGGCAACCGGAGCTACTGAGGCAGGCAACTTCGATATTTCCTCGACATATACACCGGGAGTTTTGTAGTTCGCCATAATTCTGTTTTTTAAATTTGTTTTTTAATGTTATTTCAATTCAATTTATCCGATATTTCAGATGAAAACATAAACTTCCGATTCGGTTCTGCCGGCAAAATACTTTTTGATGCCTGAATGAGAAGGATTTGGAAGATTTGCAACAATAGTTTGATTGTCTGATACTTTTCTTAATTCAAGTTTCAATTTGGGTATTTCGTAAAAAGGAATCATCTGTTGCGAAGAAAAAACCAGCGCTTTAAGATCATTAACAAGGAGGTCGTATTCAAGCAGTGAAGCAGTAACCTGCACCGAACCATTTCCGTTAACTGCCGAAATGAGACTTTCAGCAGTATCTGCGGAAGTTGTTCCTTTTGAGAAATCAGTACCTTCAGCAAAATCAACTCCTCCAATCCGAATGGTGTATCCAGTAATTTCGTTGTTGATTATGGTTACAAAACCACTTGCTTTGACACTTGCAGTCCCGTTTGCCAAAGTCTGACCCGAAAGATTGACAGCCGGGTAATCACCGCCGTCGGAATATTCAAGAGTAATATCATTCCCCGATACTCCGGTTGTTTTGGCAGTAAGCAAGATACCTGCAAAAACTCTTTCAAAATCGTTTATTTCGTACGGAGAACCATTTAACGAGCCATTGTCGTCAATCAGCAAAGAGTCGGTTAAAAAGTTAATATTCCTGCTTTTATTAATAATATAGTATTTCCAGTATGAAAATGAATTGTTAAAATTCAGCTTGTATTCTTCAGTCTCTCCATATAAATTACCTGTAATTGAATTATATACTAAATCTATTATTCCAAGAATATTTTCCTTTTCAAGCTGATCATCAACATAAATCTCCTCAGTTTTGAGAGTCGTTGTTTCATCCGAATTCAGTATCGTAATCTGGTACCGCCCGCTTTGATATTCACGCAGATCAACCTGACTTTCGAATACACCTGAAGAACTAATTTTCAATGAAATAACAGCCGGCAATGCATTTCCGTCAGCATCCTTTCCAATTGAAACCGGATTTCCATCGGCATCGGTGACTTTTATTTTTACGGATGCCGGATTACCTGTTATTTTAAACTGATAAGTAAATAATTTTCCTCTTAAAGAATCTAATATTTCCTGTGAGAGTAACTCCGGATTGTTTTTGTTGTGAGAAGCGTTTGCAGGATTATTTGTGAAATACATGATGTTCCCGGTTCCAAATTTTCTGGAGGTTGATTCATCCAGATCAGTAATATTCAGTAATCCGGCCTTGTTTTCAGTTTTTACAGCGAAAACGAAATGCTGATCTTTTGAAAGTTCAACAAAAGGTGTTAATTCATCATCGAGAGTCTGGTAAAGCACAGT
The DNA here is from genome assembly GCA_037442685.1 of Draconibacterium sp. Lineage (GTDB taxonomy): Bacteria > Bacteroidota > Bacteroidia > Bacteroidales > Prolixibacteraceae > Draconibacterium. The sequence continues at coordinate 3,887 of JBBIPU010000146.1, forward strand.
AACACCGTTTGGGAGTCTTTTGAATAACATTTTACCATTCTTCAACAACTTTTCGGTTGCCGAAGACGGATACAATCTGACAAACCTGTCCACACCATCTTTGAAAAAGCTGTGACCAACTGTCAGATTTAATATCCGTTTGTAAAAAATATTCATTATTGTTTTGTTTTACTGTTAATTCCGATTTTTTCGATTGGTGCTGCCGAATCAAAAAATTCTCTTTCCTGGAACGACAACATTCGTATTTTGTACAATACCGAAGGCAGATATTTTGCACCCACAACCGACCAGAAATTATACAACTGCTCGAATGAGTAGGAATACAATTCAACCACAAGTTTTTTTAAATTGGGGTCGAAATCAGCCAGTTTCGGAGAATTTTCGGGTGTGAATACATTTTTTGCCTGGAAAAATGAAATGATCAGCGAAAGTTGTTTCAGTCCTTCAACATAATCATCGGTTGAATCGTCTTCAATTTTATTCTGAAAATTGGCCGAAATCAGAACATACAAATTCAGTTTTATTTCAGGGTTAAGATGTTCCACAACTCCCTGATTATTAATAATTGAAGCCTTCTGGTCTTTGTAAACCCTGTCCTCTTCAATATTGATCAGTGAAACACCCAGCGATTTATCGGGGATTACAATTCCATTGCTTTCGGTGGCCACACTGGTAAGATAAACCCTGTCAACTGTTGGTGAACCGGTCCTTATTTTAAGGTATTCATTCAGTTCGTTGGTAATAAACGACAGGCATGTATGTATCATATTAAAACAATTTATGTTTTACTTCACCTTCAGATTTTTGTTAAATCAGTCAAAACATTTTAATAAAGCATATCTGTTAGAAACAGTGATTTTAACTTAGTTTGCGTCCTTAAATATTTAAAGACATTTTATTCTGTTTTATTCACTTGTTTTTTACATTTCGTTAATTATGCTCACATTTCAATCTGCTTTTACGTCCTAACTGAGTGTGCCAATAAAATGACTTTTTATGATTTAATCTGACTTAATGGTATCGGGAAACAAGTTACAACAATAAAAAGTACAAGTCAATACTTTTAATAAATTTTCATGATTTTATTTTACCGGTATTGAACTTTCTCATCATATAATGTTTAATTTCAGCATTTTGTATGACTATTACTGTAACTGAATTAATAATCTTCTTTAATTCTGTAAAGCAATTCCTCAATATTTTTTGCGGCTTTACCGCCTGAACCCGAAAAATTATTGAACATGATTGCAAAGGCTATTCTGTTTCCTGAATTTAATTTCAGATAACCTGCATAACAGCGAACTCTTGTCATTGAACCACTTTTCGCATTCATTGTGTTTCCGGGAAAATATTCGGTATTAAAACTTTTTAAAGTGCCGGTTCCTGCATTGGGAAGTGAATTCAGAAAAATGTCGCTGTTTTTACTTTTTTGATTCATAAATACAAGGATAGAAGCTATCTGCCCGGGTGAAACAGCGTTAAAATGTGAAAGACCATTTCCATCCTCCATAAAAAAATCTTCGGTTAATGTTCCATTTGATTTCCAAAACTGTTTAATCAGTTCAATTCCCTTTTCCCGGTCACCAACTCCGGTTTTTTCTGCAGCAATTTGCATTATCAAATGTTCTGCGAACAGATTTACGCTTTCATGATTCAGCACAGTCATTATTTCCGACAATTCCGGCGATTCATGAACATAAATATCGTGAAATAATATTCTTTCAACTGATCTGAACTCTGGTTTTCCTTCAAATGAAATCCCTTCTTTCGTCAGTTTATTCATTAATTCTTCGGCAATTAATTCTTCGGGATGATGAACTGCTGCTTTAATTGTAAATGCACTCCTGTTCTTAGGAATTGTACCCCGGATTATTCTTTTTTTATCGAAAGGGCTACCGAAAACCGATGCCAGATCGCGGTTATCATCCGAGGAAACAACTTCATTATTTAATTCCAATCCTTTTATTTCGGGGTTTACAGAAATAATTTCCGTCTTCGCTCCAACTGCATCAGGAGATTTAAAGGTAATGCTAAATGAATTATCATAGCAAGTAAAAGCGTTTGGGCCGGCTCCGTAATAATTCCCGATATCGCCCCAAATCCAGGTTGGTGGGACTTTTTCATTATTATATATTGAACTATCGAAAATAATATCGCCTGTAATCTTTTTAATTCCGGCATCCTTAATTTTTTGTATCCAGATATCAATGAAATCTGAACATGAATTGTTTTCTTTGAAATATTCAGAACCCAGTGTCGGATCTCCTCCCCCGATTAAAACAAGGTTCCCGTTCAACACACCTGTGTTTTGTATTTCGCCTGTAAACCCTATTTCAGTCTTAAACCTGTATCCTGAACCTAATATTTCGAGAGCTGATGCTGATGTAATTATCTTAAGAACAGATGCGGGGACAAGCAGTTTTTCGGGATTCAATTCAATTATTTTCTCTCCCGATTCAATTTTAACCATTTCTATTCCCACTGTGGCATTACTGTATTCAGTCTTTGTTATTATTTCCTGCAGTTTTTCCTCAGCAATTGTTTGCGAAAAACCACTCAAACTGGTAAAAAGCATAAGAAAAACAGTCAAAAACCGTGTGATCATATTATTTAAATTTGAAAACTTAAAATTAACAGATTGATTGAAGCAATTGGTAATTCCTGATTGTTTAAATTTGATTCATTATTTATATTTATCCGGTCATCAATTGATTAATTAAAAATGCTGAGAACTGTTTTAATAGTAGGAACAGGCGGATTTATCGGAAGTGCGTTGCGGTACCTGGTTCAGTTTTATGTTGAACGGGAATTAAACAGTACTTTTCCGTTAGGCACACTGATTGCAAACGTTGTGGGAAGTTTTATCATTGGAATGATATTCGCCGTTGCAGAAAAAGGGAATATGATGGGTTCAGAATGGAGGATTTTTCTGTCAGTCGGGATTTGTGGCGGATTTACGACTTTTTCAGCTTTTGCTTACAACAATTTTAATATGATCAAAGAAAATCTGATAGGTCAGTTATTTCTCAACATCGGAGCTAATCTGGTTTTAGGCATTTTGGCTGTATATCTTGGAGTCATTCTTATTCGGGCAATTTTTTAAACTTAATGATCATGAATATTTCAGAAAAAACCGGAATGTTAAAGATTTATGTAGGCGAATCGGATAAAGTTCATGGCCGGCCGCTTTTCGAGGAGATTGTTTTTGAAGCAAGAAAAGAGGGATTAGCCGGGGCTACTGTCACCAGAGGAGTAATGTCGTTTGGCGCCAGCCATTCAGTTCATACCATGAAGATTTTTGCCCTTTCAGGAGATTTACCTGTAATAATCGAAATTGTGGATAATATTGAAAAACTGGATGAATTTTCAGTTAAGGTGAACGAATTGATGGATTTAAGTAAAAAGGGTGGCATGATTACTTTCCAGGAATTGAATGTTTTACGGTATCAGGTTGGAGAAAAATACAGGAAATGAATTGCCCATGATTTCACAATTTTTAAGTTAAACCAATATGAAATAATGGTAACCTTTCCAGACATCGAAACGTTTTAACCACTACAAAATACTATCTTTGAACCGCTTTGGCAAATCGGAGATAAAACACTGATTTTCTGACAAAAACAAATATAAGTTTAACAATAAAAATTACTACTATGTTTATTATAGATGTAAAAGCAAGAGAAATTCTGGATTCGCGTGGTAATCCGACCATTGAAGTTGAAGTATTACTTGAAAGTGGTGCATTTGGCCGTGCAGCAGTTCCGTCAGGAGCATCAACCGGTGAAAACGAAGCACTCGAACTTCGTGATGGTGACAAAAGCCGCTACCTTGGAAAAGGTGTTTTGAAAGCTGTGGAAAATGTTAATGAAATAATAGCGAAAGAAATCATTGGCATGGATGCCACAGATCAGGTTTCAATCGATAAAAAACTGCTCGAACTTGATGGTACAAAAACCAAATCGAAACTGGGCGCCAATGCTATTCTGGGAGTTTCACTGGCCGTTGCAAAAGCTGCTGCTGATTACTCTGAACTGCCGCTGTACCGTTACATTGGCGGCGCCAATGCAAAAACATTGCCTGTTCCAATGATGAACATTATTAACGGTGGTTCTCATTCAGATGCACCCATCGCTTTCCAGGAATTTATGATTCGTCCGGTTGGCGCATCATCTTTCCGCGAAGGACTGAGGATGGGAGCTGAAGTTTTTCACTCGCTGAAAAAAATCTTCCACGACCGTGGTCTGAGCACATCGGTTGGAGATGAAGGTGGATTTGCTCCTACCCTCAATGGAACAGAAGATGCGCTGAACAGCATCATCGAAGCTATTAAAAAAGCTGGTTACAAACCGGGAACTGCCAAAGATGGCGGCGATGTTGCCATTGCTCTGGACTGTGCCGCTTCTGAATTCTATAAAGACGGAATTTATAATTATGCCAAATTTGAAGGAGCCAACGGTGCAAAAAGAACATCTGCTGAACAGGTTGAATATCTTGCCAGTTTAGTTTCTAATTTCCCAATCGACTCGATTGAAGACGGGATGAGTGAAAATGACTGGGACGGTTGGGTAGCCTTAACTGAAAAACTTGGCGGTAAATGTCAACTTGTAGGTGACGACCTTTTTGTTACTAATGTTGAATACCTGAAAAAAGGAATTGAACTGGGCGCTGGAAACTCTATCCTTATCAAAGTAAATCAGATCGGTACGCTCACTGAAACTTTGGATGCCATTGACATGGCTCACCGTGCAGGTTACACAACTGTAACTTCTCACCGTTCGGGCGAAACAGAAGATTCAACCATTGCCGACATTGCCGTTGCCACCAACTCAGGACAGATCAAAACCGGTTCGTTGAGCCGCTCCGACAGGATGGCCAAATACAACCAGTTGCTTCGTATTGAAGAAGAATTAGGCGCAAGCGCAGTTTACGGGTATAAAAAGGTTTACAGGAAATAAACTGAATTGAACGAATATAAAAAATGGCCGCCCGAGAGGGTGGCCATTTTTTGTTAACTTAAATCAATTATTAAGATACCAGTTAAACATTCTCACCACACCATCATCAATTTCAATTTTATGATGCCAACCCAGAGAATGTAGTTTTGATGGATCAGTTAATTTACGCATTGTACCATCCGGTTTGGAAGTATTAAAAAACAAGTTGCCTTTAAATCCAGTTTTATCTTTGATCAGATAAGCCAGATCCCTGAT